>NZ_AP022613.1:3742283-4054140 GCF_010730195.1 Mycobacterium conspicuum | reverse complement strand
GAGGGCGCCGTGCACCTGGACCGCCGTGCGCGCGGCGTTGGCGGCCGCGTCGCCGGCCGCCGCCTTGGCCAGCGCCGCGGCGGTCCACACCTCGGCGGGGTCCGCGCTCGGATCGCCGAGCTGGGCCGCGGCCGCATAGGTGAGGCTGCGGGCGCGTTCCAGTCCGACGTAGTTGTCGGCCAGCGCGTGCTTGATGCCCTGGAATGCGCCGATCGGAGTGCCGAATTGGCGGCGCGTCTTCGCGTGCTCGACCGAGCGGTGCAGGGCAGCGCCGGCCACGCCGACCAGGTCGGCGGCGGCGGCCACCAGCGGTGCGCTCAGCGCGGATTCGACGCTGTGCACCGGGGCGACGGCCACTGGCTCAGTGTCGATGTCGACGTCGGCCAGCGGTTGTGCGGGGTCTGTGCACTCGACGCTGGCCATGTTCACCCCGTCACCGCAGCGGGCGACCGCGGCCACCAGCCCGTCACCAGCTCGCGCCAGCGTGACGATCAGCTCGGCGCGCGACACGTTGGGGACGGCCACCGCTCGTCCGCGCAGCCGTCCGTCGTGCAGCGTCATCGTCGGCCCGGGCAGCCGGTGACCGGGGGAGTGGACCGCCAGGGTGGCGACCGCTCCGCCGGCGATGTCGGTGAGCGCCGCGTCGAGCCCGGTGCCGCGCAACGCGCCCGCGGCCAGGCCGACGCTGCTGAGCAACGGGATCGGCGCCAGGGCCGCGCCGCATTCCTCGAGGACCACCGCCAGCTCGACGGGACCGTAGTCGCCGGCCCCTTCCGCTGAGGGCGCCGCCAGCTCCGTCCAGCCCAGGCCGACGACCGTCTTCCACAGGGTGCGCCAGCGCTCCGGATCGGTCAGCGCTTGGCGCGCTGCGTCGGCCGGGCATTCGGTGCGTAGGATGTCGCGCACGGTCGCGCGCAGCGACAGCTGCTCAGCGTTCAGTCCGACATCCATAAGACCCCTAACATAATAAAGATAGTAAACTAGACCACCTGTTGCAATCGCACGAGAACCTAGGTGGGCGCATGGTCGAGTGGTTTCTGTTCCTGCCGCAGGTGCGGTTGTCGGTCGCCGACATCGCGGAGCGGGCGCGCCATGCCGAGGACAGTGGCTTCGACGGAATCGCCTTCATCGATCACCTCGAGGCACCCGGGCTGCCCGGCGAAAGTATTTGGGAGGCAATGGGCATTGCGACCTGGGTGGCCGCCAAGACACAGCGGCTGCGGATCGGCCACCTTGTCCTGTGCGACGCCTTTCGGCATCCCGCCGTGTTGGCCAAACAAGCCGTCACCCTCTCGGACGCGTCGGATGGCCGATTCGAGCTCGGCCTCGGTTCGGGTTCCTGGCCGGCCGAGTTCACCAGATTCGATGTCGGTCAGCAGGATCCGGTGGCCAGGGTCGAGCAGCTGGGCCGCCATCTGGGCTTGATCCGGCGGTACTGGGGGGACAGCGATGACGGTGGCGGCGCGAGCGCAGCCCAACTACCGAAACGGACGCATCCGATACCGCTGGTGCTGGGTGGCAGCGGGCCGCGCATGATGGAACTCGTTCGTAGCCATGCGGATTGGTGGAATCTGCAGGCGAATCACCTGGACCGGTTGCCCAAGCTGGCAGCGGCGGCGGGAACCGCACGGGTGTCGATTCAGCAGATGGTGGGCTTCGCCAGATCCGGCAGCGACCCGAACAAGGTCCGCGAGGTCAGCACCCGACGGTTCGGCAACCTCGGCCCCGGGCTGGTGTGCGGCGATGCCGACGAGTTGGTCGAACACTTCCGCGGCCTGGCCGCGCAGCGGGTGGAACGCTGCTACGTGTGGTTCGCCGACTTCGCCGCCCCGGAATCGCTCGCCGAATTCGGGGAGTCGGTGATCAAGGCGTTCCCCTGAGCGGCGCGGCGGCGGCGCGCCTCGGTGGGCACCACCGGCGGTCGCGCGTACGGACCGCGCTGCACCGCACTGAGCCGGATCTCTGGTAGGTCCACCGACGGGTCGACGGTGTCGAGCCACGCGACCGCCTCGGCGACGTCGGACACCTGGATGGCGTACATCTCGAAGGGGACGTCGGCCAGCATCTCGGTCTCCACCGGTCCCGGCGTCACGATGTGCACCGCGATTCCATCGCGGTCGACTTCGAGCGCCAGGGCGCGGGCGAACGCGTTCATGCCGGCCTTGGACGCCGAGTAGGCGGTCCGGGCCATCATCGGTTCGTGTGCCGCCGACGACGAGATGAACACCAGTCGTGAGCCGGCGCGCATCCTGGGTAGCACGGCCGAGGTCACCACGAAACACGAATCCAGGTTGGCCGACATGATCGCCCGCCATTGCTCGAATGTTTGCTTGCGCGCGTAGGTTCCGCCGAGCGTGCCCGCCGCGTGGACCACCAGGTCGATCCGCTCCAGTTCGCTTGTCGCAGCGGCGAATCCGACCGGGTCGGAGGCATCGGCGACGACATAACGCGCACCGATCTCCTCGGCGGCGGCCCGCAACGGGCCTTCGCGGCGCGCCGTGAGCACGACGTCGTAGCCCAGCTCGGCCAGCTTGCGGCCGCATCCCTTTCCGATCCCGCCGCTGCCGCCGGTGACCAACGCAGTTCGCATAGCAGTCTCAGGGGTGGCGGATATCTTGCGGGCGCGATCCGGGCCGGGACAACGCCTGCGGCGAAAGCGCATAGATCCGTTGGTCGGGCCGGCCGTTCAGCACATAGGTCTGGGTGTCGGCGAGATGGCGGCCGGCGATGCGGCGGGCCCGGTCGACGTCGCCCTCGGCGATGGTTTCGGCCAGCTTGATGTGCGTGTTGAGCGCGGCGCGGCGCTGGGCCAGCGAGGGGTAGGTGCCGCGCGCCGCGCTCTCGTCGGCCCACTGCCGCTCGTGGCTGGTCCACAGCGTCTCCAGGCTGCCGACGACCGCGATGATCGTGTGGTTGCCGCAACCCTGGACGACGAGATTGTGGAATTCACGGCCGATTTCGGTGAATCGCCGTCCGTCCTCGAGGTGCTCGGCCATGGCGTCGTTGACCTTCTTGAGCTCGGGCACCAACGTGTCCGCGCGGTCCGGCCGCCGCGCCGCCAGCGCCGCGCAGGCCGGCTCGAGCTCCTGCAAGGCGAAGCCCAGGTCGGCGACCTCGACCGCCTCGCTCTGCAACAGCAGACCAAGCATGTAGGCGGTGCTGGTCTTGGCCGGCGCGTGCACGACGGCGCCGCCCCGATTGCCGCGCCGAACCGAAACCAGGCCCTCGGTCTCCAAGATCCGCAGCGCCTCGCGCAGCGAGACCAGGCTCACGTTGAACTGCTCGACCAGCACCTCCTGGCGCGGCAACAGGTCTCCGTCGGCTAGCTCGCCGTCGATGATCTGACGTCGCAGCTCGTCGGCTACGATTTCGGCGATCCTCGGCGCCGACAACCGCCGACGGGCGTCCGGGCCAATACCCACGGTCATCCGGTCCTCGCAACAAGCAGCAGGATGAGCGCGCAGCACAGCGCACTCGACTGGTTTTGCTATTTTAGCAGTAATGGCATAAATAGCCGCTCTGTCGAAACGGCCCCCGAACTATGCTCTTGCAACGTGAGGCAGACGTGAGTACATCGTGAGCCCGGCGCCCGACAGCCACCCGACACCGCTGCACGAGTTGCGGGTCGTCGAGATCAGTGACCGGATAGCCGGCAGCTACTGCGGGAAGTTGTTGCTCGACGCCGGGGCGGATGTCTGCAAAGTCGAACCACCGCAAGGGGATTGGCTGCGCCGGTACTCGGCCAGCTGTTCGCCGATGCCGCGGGGTGCCAACTCGCCATTTTTCAGTTATCTCAACGCGGGCAAGCGCAGCATGACATTTCCGTCCGATGATTCGGCGCGATTGCGTGACCTGCTGGCCGGAGCCGATGTCGTGGTCGTCACCGCGGGCCGCGCGCGGGCGGCGGCGCTGGGCGTCGATCCGCAGCGGCTGCTGGCAGATTCACCGCAGGCGGTCGTGGTGACCATCTCCGACTTCGGCTGGAGCGGGCCGTACGCCGACCGCGCCGCCAGCGAATTCACGCTGCAGGCCTGGGCGGGCTCGCCCGGGTTTCGTGGCGACCCCGCCGGCCCGCCCATCGCGATCGGTGGCGATTTGGGGGAGTACATGGGTGGCGTGTTCGCCGCGTTCGGTGCGCTGGCCGTGCGCCGCCGCGTCGAGCACGGCGGACCGGGTGAGCATCTGGATCTGTCCATGCTCGAAGCGATCACCGCGATGCAAAGCAGCGAATGGCTGCACTCGCAGCTGCTGCGGGTGCCGCCGATTCGCCGCACCCTGGAAGTGCCCTCGATCGAACCCGCCAAGGACGGCTTCGTCGGGATCACCATGGTCACCGGTCAGCAGTGGCTCGACTTCGTGGCGATGGTCGAGTGCCCGCAGCTCGAGGAGATCGAGCAGCTGAAATTTCAGATCGGCCGATGGGACTACCGCGACCTTATCCGCGAACACATCGGTCCCTGGATGGCCGAGCGAACGGTGGCGGAGATCGTCGAGCTCGGTCAGCTGTTCCGGTTGCCGATCGCGGCGCTGGGCAACGGAGCCACGATCCGCGACATCGAATACAGCACCGAACGCGGGGTATTCGTCCGCAACCCCGACGGTTTTCATCAGCCCCGCCCGCCCTGGCTGATGTCGCACTGCGCGCCCGCGCCGGTGCGGCCCACCGCGGCCCTGGGCAGCTCCGACGACGAATCACCCTGGCACAAAAGAAAATCCGAAGGTGCTACGGACGACAACCGTCCGCCGCTCGAGGGCGTTCGTGTCGTGGATCTGACCGCGTTCTGGGCCGGCCCCGCCGCCACCCACCTGTTGGCCGCGTTCGGTGCCGACGTTGTCAAGGTGGAATCCATCCAGCGGCCCGACGGCATTCGTTACTCGGGCGGCATGCGCAAGGATGTCGACGACTGGTGGGAGTACGGCTGGGTGTTTCACGCGATGAACACCAACAAGCGTTCGGTCACACTTGATTTGGGCTCTAGCGACGGCCGCGACCTTTTCCTGCAGCTGGTGGCTGGCGCCGACGTGGTGATAGAGAACTTCTCACCACGGGTGATGGACCACTTCGGGCTCACCGCCGACGTGCTGCTCGCGGTCAACCCCAAGCTGGTGGTCGCGCGGATGCCGGCGTTCGGGCTCGATGGCCCCTGGCGCGAGCGTGTGGGATTTGCCCCCACCATGGAACAGATCGCGGGCCTGGCCTGGGTGACCGGGTTGCCCGACGATCCGCCGGTGACGCCGCGCGGAGCCTGTGATCCGCTGGCCGGTGTCCATGCGGCGTTCGCGGTGCTGGCCGCGCTGAGCTTCGCCGAGCGCACGGGCGTGGGCCAGCAGGTCGAGCTGCCGATGATCGAAACGGTGTTGAACGTCACCGCAATTCAGCCGATCGAAGCCGAGGTCCTTGGAGTCACGCTGAGCCGGCGGGGCAATCGCGGTCACGGCCACATCATTCAGAACCTTTACCGGTGCGCCGGTTCGGGCGACGAGTGGATCGCGGTGACGGTGCGCACCGACCAGCAGTGGGACGCGCTGGTCGAGCTGTTGGGCCGGCCGGCGTGGTGCGAGGGCGTGACGGACCTGCGCGACGCGGCCGCGCGGGACGACCGGGCCGACGAGATCGATCGGCGGTTGCGGGACTGGTTTGCCGCGCAGTCCAGGGATTCGGCGGTGGAGCGGTTGGCCGGTGCGGGCATTCCGGCGGCGCCGGTGGTTTCGCCGTCGCTGGTGACCGAGAATCCGCAGCTGCGCGATCGCGGGTTCTTCGAGGAACTCGAGCACTGCAGAACCGGTGCCGGCCTGTATCCCTGCCCGCCATTCGCCCAGCTGGCCGGCCAGCGTCGCTGGCTGCACCGGCCGCCGCCGACCCTCGGCGAGCACAATGAAGAGGTGCTGCGCGATCGGTGCGGGCTGACAGACGAACAACTGGCCCGCCTCGCGGCCAGCGGGGTCATCGGGACCCGACCCAAAGGCGCCTAGAGAAGGAGCAGCTGATGCGTGTGACCGTCGACGAAAACTTGTGTGAGGCCAACGGCTTCTGCGAATCGATCGCGCAGGACATCTTCGAACTCGGCGATGCCGACGTCGTGCAGATCGCCGAGGGCGAGGTACCCCCCGACCGCGAGATCGACGTTCGTGCCGCGGTGGATCAGTGCCCCAAGGCCGCGCTGCGACTGGTCGACTGAGGCGATCAGGCGCGCCGTTCCGTCAGCGATATCGCCATCTCGTCATAGATCGACATGTTGGTGGTCAGGTTCGGATACGACACCTTGGCCGGGCCGACGCGCAGGTCGTCGCACCGCAACAACAGTTCGTCGAACGCCGCGCGCAGTTCGGCACGCGCCAGCATCGCGCCTAAGCAGTGGTGTGGGCCCCCGCCGCCGAAGGCCACGTGCGGGTTGGGGTGCCGCCCGATGTCGAAGGTGAAAGGCGACTCGAAGACCTCCTCGTCCCGGTTGGCCGAACGCAGCATCGACACCACCCGATCGCCTTGCGGTATGTGCTGGCCATCGATCTCGACGTCGACCTTGGCGGTGCGCGTCCAGTACGCCACCGGGGACGCCCAGCGCAGCACCTCCTCGACGGCGCTGGCGCGCAGCGCTTCCTCGGCTCGATACCGTTCGATCTGCCCCGGATTCGCAGCGAACGCCTGCAGCCCGATGGCCAACGCGTTCTTGGTCGTATCGCTGCCGGCGAAGGTGAGCACGAAGAAGAAGAACTCGAGTTCGTTTGCGGGCAGGCTGAATTCCTCACCGTCGTCGCCCGTGATGACCGCGGTCGCCAACGTGCTCCAGATGTCGTCGGCGGGGTTGCGCCGCTTTTCCGCGGTGAGCTCCATCGCGTACCCGAAGATGGTGGAGTAAAGCTCGACATAGTCCTGCTGGCGCAGCCGCACCCCGGGCGAATTGGCCTTCAGAATGCGGTCGAGGGAATCGAAGATTCGCGGCCGGTCTTCGTCCGGTATGCCGATGATGTCGCCGATGACCGTCATGGGCAGCGCGTCGGCGACGTCCGCGATCCAGTCCCCACCGCCCTTGCTCAACAGGTCGTCGATCATTCGCGCCGCCCGCGCCCGGATGCCGGCCTCGAGTTTGGCGATCGCGCGCGGGTTGAACGCGCTGGAAATGAGCTTGCGGCGCTTGTTGAGTCCCGGTGGGTCCATGTTGATGATCGTCGGATACGACGAGAACATCCCGACCGGTTGGATGAGCGGGCCATCCACCGCGGTGAAGGAATCAACGTCGCGGTGCAGGCGAACGGCATGCCGGTGCTTGGTGGTCACCCAGAAGTCACGCTGCAGCGTTCCGGAAAAGAGCTGCTGGACGCCGGCGGTCAGCTCATGGCGGAAAAGTGGCCTGGTGCGCCGCAACTCGCCGAACAGCTCGTCGGGAAAACCATTGCGCCACAACGAAGAATCGGAGAGATCCACCGCGACTGCCGTCATTGCAACTCCACTCTGCCCGGACGTCACTCACCGGCCGGTCGGCGGCGCGTTGACGTTCAATGCTTAAGATAGTAAAAATAGACCTAGCCGTCGAACTGCGGCGTGTTGAAGGGCGGCCCAGTTGTGCTCGGCCGCGTGGGAATCGGAGTGCTTCGTGACAGATACGGTTTCGGACTCGGCTTCGAATTCGAGCGTGGATCCATCGGACCAGGAGTTCGGATCGGGCATCGCGCTGTCGAAGTACCGGTTCCCGACGGGATGGTTCATCGTCGCCTTCGCCTCCGACCTGGCCCCCGGTGACGTGAAGCGCGCCCACTACTTCGGCGAGGAACTGGTGATATTCCGCACCAAATCCGGCCAGGTGCACGTGATGGACGCCTACTGCCAGCACTTGGGCGCCAACATGGGCGTCGGCGGCGAAGTGGAAGGCGAGAACATCGTCTGCCCCTGGCATGGCTGGCGGTGGCGCGGTGACGGCACCAACGCCGAGATTCCCTACAGCAAGATCAAATGCAAGACCAACGTGCGCATCCGCACCTACCCGACCGCGGAGTGGTACGGCTTCATCGTGGTGTGGCATGAGCGGCACGGGCGGGCGCCGTATTGGCAGCCGCCGGTGCTGCCCGAGCTGGAAACCAACGAGTACTACCCGCTGCACCCGCACAGCCGGATGCTCAACCGGGTCAAGGTGCACGCGCAGATGATCATCGAGAACGCCGCCGACCCGTACCACGTCCAGTACGTGCACAAGGCCGCCAACCCCGCCAACACCACGTCATTCGAGGTGTCCGGCTACCACCTGCACGCCACGGTCAGCGCGCATTTCGGCGGTGGGCGCGGGTCGACGTGGTTGACCCCGAACGGACCCGTTGACGCCAAGATCATCTACGACAACTACTCACTGGGGCTGGGCATCGTCCGTTTCCCCGCAGACTTGGTGGCCACCATCGAGGTCACCGGGCAAACGCCGGTCGACGAGGACTACACCGACTACTTCTACACCCAGGCGTCGGTCCGTGAGCCTGGCGATGACGGCGACGTGCCCACCGGCCGCGCCGCCAAATTCCTGGCGCTGCAGCAAGAGGTCATCAAACAGGACTTCTTCACCTGGGAGAACATGAAATACCTGGAGAAGCCGAACCTGGCGCCCGAAGAGGCACGCGATTACGCCGCCCTGCGCCGATGGGCTCACCGCTTCTACCCGGGAAGCGAGCCGTCGGCCACCGACTTCGGCTACACCGCCGAGGGTGAGCCGGATCCGGCCGCTGCGGGCGCCTGACTAAATCCGCCGACGCCTGATGTGCGCTGACCGGAGCGGACCCCTCGGCCCGTCCGATTTCGACGTCGACCGTTTCACCGTGCCCGCCGTGCTGGATCGCCGGGCCGAGCAGTACCCCGACCGGGTGATGATGGCGATCGCCGGTGTCGAGGTGACCTTCGAACAGATGCGCCAGCGATCCCGCGCGGCCGCGAACCTCTTGGCCGACTTGGGTATTGGGCGCGGTGACTGTGTGGCGCTGTTCAGCGCCACCTGCCCGGAATGGGTGTACTTCTGGCTGGGCGCGGCGCGCATCGGCGCGGTGAGCGCGGCGGTGAACGCGGCGAACAAGGGCGACTTCCTGCTGCACACGCTGCGGTTGTCGCGGGCCAAGGTGGTCTTCACCGACGCCGAGCGGCGGCCACGCGTCGATGACATTGCCGGCCAGCTGGAAACCGTGACCGATGTTGTGGTGCAAGGTGATTCGCTCACCGAGGCGCTGATGCGCCCGGCTGGCCCGGCCGACTCCGCCGACGGTCCCGTGGCTCCCGAGGAGGTGGGATGCCTGTTCTTCACGTCGGGCACCACCGGACCGTCGAAGGCGGTGGCCACCAGCTGGCACTACCTGTTCTCGGTCGCCGCGACGGTCGCCTCGGCCTGGCAGTTCGGCCCAGGCGAAGTGTTGTGGACCGCGATGCCGCTGTTCCATCTCAGCGCGGCGCCGAGCGTGCTGGCCCCGATGCTGGTCGGCGGCACGACCGCGCTCGCCGGCGCGTTTCATCCCGGCGAGGTGTGGGACGACGTGCGGGCCCGCGGCGCCATCGGCTTCGCGGGCGCCGGCGCGATGGTGTCGATGTTGCAGAACCTGCCCCCGGATCCGCGCGACGCCCAGCTGCCGTTGCGCTTCATCTCCGCGGCGCCCATCGAGGCGAACGCCTATCGCGAGATCGAAAAGCGTTACGGCTGCAAGATTGTCACCATGTACGGGATGACGGAGGCCTTTCCGATCGCCGTCAAAGGGGTGGCAGACGAGGGCGTGCCCGGAACGTCCGGCCGGCCCAACCCGAATTTCGATGTGCGCATCGTCGACGCCGAGGGCAATCCGTTGCCGCCAGGAGCCGTCGGCGAGATCGCCTGCCGGCCCAGATACCCGCACGCGATGAGTGAGGGCTATGTGGGTCAGGATGCACGGGTGCAGCCGCACCAGGAGTGGTTTCGCACCGGGGACTTGGGCAGGCTCGACGGCGACCACAACTTGACCTACGTCGATCGGATCAAGGACGCGCTGCGCCGGCGCGGCGAAAACGTGTCGTCGGTGGAAGTGGAGACGGTGGTAATGCGCCACCCCGCGGTGCAGGAGGCCGCGGCCGTCGGTGTGCCCAGCGAGCTGGGTGAGGACGACATCTTGCTGCTCGTCACGCTGCGTGCCGGGGCCACGCTGGATTACGCGGAGCTGCTCGACTTCTGCGCCGCCCGCATGCCGTACTTTTGCGTGCCCCGGTTCGTCGAGATCCTCGACGAACTGCCGAAGAACGTGATCGGGCGGATCCGCAAAGACCTCTTGCGCTCGCGCGGCCTGAGTCCGACGGCGTGGGATCGCGAACGACATGGCTACATCGTTCGCCGCTAAGTTACGCCGATGTTACGTAGGAGTCGTTAAGTTAAGTTATTGTTACGTAAAGCGTCCGCTCATCCCCTTGTCCTCGCGTTTTCCCCGTCCTTGTCCAGAGAGGCTGAAGTGCACACATGACCAACTTGAGCTATCAGGAGCAACAGATGCTCGCCGCCGCGACGGGCCGGGACGCGATCCTGAATCTGAACGCTCGGCACAACCGCGCCTACTCCGACGGCGACCGCGATGCCTGGATCGCCACATTCCGCCACTCCGGGGCCACCTTCATCCGCGACCACGACGTGTTCACCGACCTGCGGGTGGCGTTCGACGGCGGCGACAACCAGCGTCTGGTCTGCGTCGACCACGAGATTGAGGTCGACGGCGTGCACGCCCGGCAGCGCTGTGTCGCCGTGCTGTATGCCTCGATGTTCGGTGACGTCGCACTGCGGGCCACCGGGACGTTCCGCGACGAGCTGATTTACGAGCGCGGCGGCTGGTATTACACGTCTCGCGAACTCGCGTGGGATGCCATGCCCAGCCGGCACCCGCTCGTCATGTAGGCGGTAGCGATACGTGGAGCAGGACCTGAGCTACGAGTTGGCTTTCGGTACCTACGAAGATGCGCTGCGGATGGTTGGCGCGACAAGCGAACCGCGAACCGCGCCGGCGGCCGTCAGTCGCGCGCGCATCCAGTTGTTCGCCGCGATGGTCCACGACGGCAATCGTTCGTACTGGGACGCCGAATACGCCCGGCAGCGATGGGGTGGCCTGCTGGCCCCGCCGGCTCTGTTGATGGGATGGCTGATACCTCCGCCCTGGCAGCCGCCGCACCAGGCCAGCGCGCGGCCCGCGGGCCTGGTATTGCGAATACCGTTGCCCGGCACCACATTCATCAACGCGGCCAACGATGTCGAGTTTCTCGAACCGATCGTCGAGGGCGATCTACTTACCGTGGTCGAGGAACTGGTGTCGGTGTCGCCCGAGAAGACGACCCGCCTGGGTGTCGGTCACTTCGTGCAGACGCTGGAGACCTTTCGCCGCCAGGACGGCACGGTGGTCGCCCGGAATCGAAACACGTTGTTCCGCTTCACTCCTGCGACAGCGTTATGACCGGTGCGGATGTGGACTGGAACGAAATCGAGGTTCCGGTCGAGCTGCCGGAAGTCGTCGACGAGATCACCTACCAACGTGTCGTGGAGAACGCCGGAGCAACGTGGGACTATTTTCCCGGCCATTTCGACCCGGTCTATGCCCAAAGTCAGGGCAACCCAACGATTTACGTCAACACCATGCACCTTGCGGGATTCGCCGACCGCGTGGCGACCGAGTGGGCCGGCCCGGGCAGTCGCGTGGTGCGCCGTTCGCTGCGACTGGCCGGCTCGGTCTATGCCGGCGACACCATGGTCGGCCGGGGGCGGGCGGTGGCCAAGCGGTGTGACACCTCGGTCGAACCGCCGGGCTACCTCGTCGACCTTCAGATCGAAGTGACCAACCAGCACGGCCAGCTATGCTGCCCGGTCGAGCTCACGCTGCAGCTGCCGGGTTAATCCGTCTTCTGCCAGGTCTGGCAGCTGTGCGTCAGAAACGCTGTGTCACCGGGCAGGACCTTTACCGACTGGGGGCCGGTGCTGATGTCGTTGGTAATGATGTCGGTCGAATTGAGGCTGTGCAGCCTCGCCCAGTAGCAATCGGATTCTCCGCCGGGCCTGGGGCCGGCGGAGTGATAGGTGCCGGGCAGGATATCGATGCCGACCCGATACGTGCCATCGGTTTCCATGATGGTTTTGGGGACATTCGGTGGCGGTGGGCCGGTCACCGTCACCGTTTTCGTGACTTCGAGCGTGGACGTCACGGTGACCGCCGCCTTGTTGCCTGAGCCGCCGCAACCGGTGAGCACTATGGCCGCTGCGGCGACGGCGGCCTTCTTCCACTGCATTGAAGGAGGATATCTAGAGCGGTGGCAGCTTCCCGGCGCACACCACCGACTGCAGCTCGACATACTCGTCGAGACCCTCGGGCCCGAACTCGCGTCCGATGCCCGATTGCTTGAAGCCGCCGAACGGACTGCTGATGTCGAGCATGTACATGTTGATGCCGTAGGTTCCGGTGCGTACACCGGCGGCGATCTCGAGACCGCGGGCCGTGTCGGCCGTCCAGACCGAACCGGCCAGGCCGTAGTCGCTGTCGTTGGCGATCGCCACCGCGTCGTCCTCGTCGGTGTAGCGCAGCACGGTCAACACCGGGCCGAAGATTTCCTCGCGCGCGATCCGCATGTCATTGGTGGCGTCGGCGAACAGCGTCGGGCGCACATACCACCCACGTTCGGCCGGACTGTCCGGACCACCGAGCACGACGTGGGCGCCTTCCTGCTGGCCCGAACGGATGAAGTCCTGGACCCGACGTTGTTGCCGTTGCGCGACAAGGGGTCCGATGTCGGTTGCCTCGTCGTCGGGGTCGCCGACGCGCAAGCCCGCCATCATCTCGGCCAGCGCGTCGACGAGCTCGTCGTGGCGGCGTTCGCTGACCAGGATGCGGGTCTGCGCGACGCAGGCCTGGCCGTTGTTCATCAGGCTGGCCATCTTCAACCCGGCCACGGTCTTGCCGATGTCGGCATCGTCGAGAATGATCGCCGCCGACTTGCCGCCTAGCTCCAGGCTCACCCGCTTGAGTTGCTCTCCGCACAGGGCGGCGATGCGGCGCCCGGCCGCACTGGATCCGGTGAAGGCGATCTTGTCCACATCGCGATGGCGCACCAGCGCCTCGCCGACGTCCGGCCCGCCGGGCAGCACCGACACCACCCCGTCGGGCAGGCCGACCTGCTCGATCATCTCGGCCAACCACAAAGCGTCCAGCGGTGTTTCGGGTGCCGGCTTGACGATGACGGGGCAACCGGCGATCAGTGCGGGAATCAGTTTGGGCATGATCAGGTTCTGCGGCACGTTCCACGGCACGATCGCGCCGACCACGCCCACCGGTGCCCGACGCAGGTGCGCCTGGCCGAGGACACCCTGGCGACGTTCCACCCACGGAAACTCGCGGGCGGCCGCCAGCGTCAGGTGCATCATCGAGGCCGCACCGGCCGCCTGACCCAGCCTGCTGAAGCTGCGCGGAGAACCCATTTCCGCGGTGATCAGGTCGGCCATTTCGTCGATGTGGCCGGCGTAGATCGCGGCCAGCTCCTCGATCTTGGCCATCCGCTCGTGGGGTTGCATCCGCGGCCACGGGCCGTGGTCGAAGGCCTGCCGCGCGGCGGCGACGGCCGCATCGACATCCTCGGGACCGGCCACCTGCGCGTGGCCGATGGGCTCTTCGGAGTGCGGGGAAATCACCTCGAGCCGTTGCGGGTTGGCCGGCTTGCGCCAATGACCTCCGATGAACAGTTCGTCATAGCGGCGGTGGCCGGGATTCGCTGTCATCGGGCGGGTACCTTCCGGGACCGTAACTTTACTATTGCTGCTAACATAGCAAAAAAGGACGCTGGACCATTGGCGAGCAGACGCAAAAGCCCCCGCACGCCCGGCGTGTCGGGGCTTTTTGCGTCTGCTCGCGCCAACAGACAAGGCCTGACATGAATTGGCGCGCTTACCCTTTCCAACTCGTGCCCGGCGATGCCCAGCTCGAGTTTCCCGCCGCCGAAGGCGAACACCCCGACCAGGAGTCCGACACCTGGTTTATCGCGGGGCAACTCGACGCGACCGCGGGCGGCCGCTCCTTTGCCTTCCTGACGATCTTCAACAAGAACCAGCCCGGCGGAACCGTCGTCGCCGACTTCTATACCTTGGCGCTCTTCGACCTGGACACCGGCGACTATGGCACCTATACCGACTACGACATGCCGCCGGCCAACATGAAGCCGGGTGCGCAGCGCAAGCTGACCATGGCCACCGGGTACCTGGACATCAGTTACCAAAGCGGCGCCGGTACCGCTTCCTGGGTCGCCTGCCGCGACGCCGACGGGGAACTGCGCCCCTACACCTACGCCGTCCACCTCGTCGGCGAGGACCATTCCGGTCGACTGATGCAACTGGATTTGGCCGTAACGCCAACGCGCGCACCGACACCGGTGGGCGCGTCGGCCTACAACGGCAAGATGGCGTGTTTCGGCCAGCCCGACACGTACTCCTACTTCCAGACCGGAATGGCGATGAGCGGAACCCTGCGCTGGGGTGACGTGGTCGAAGAGGTCAGCGGCAGCGCCGGACACATCGACCGGCAATGGTTTCCGAAATATGCCGGCGGCGGCGGAACCGGGGGAGACCCGCGGGCCCGCTCGCACGAATGGCGCACCATCAATTTCGACAACGGCATCGACATGAGCATCTGGCGTCAGTTCGACCGCACGAATGGCAATGCGCTGCAGCCGTTTACCGGTGTCACCGTGAGCTACCCGGACCCGGGCAGAGCGCCGGAGTGCGCCGAGGACGTCGAAGTCACGGTCAGCAGCTACGTGAAGTGGCCGAACTCAATCAGGCCCTTGGTGCGCCCACTCGCGATGGCCCGGTACATGCCCGACCGCCACCGGATCACCTGCGACACACTGCAATTGGACATCGTCGGGGAGCCGCTGGTGGCGGCTCCCGCGCACGGCCTGCCGATCGAATACATGGAAGGCCCCTATCGCTACCGTGGCACTCTGCGGGGCGAACCGGTGACCGCCTTCGCGTTCAACGAACGCTCGCTCGCGCTGTACCGGGATTGGGAGCTGGTCGAGGTGCTGGCCACGACCCTCGCCGATCCCGCAACCGTCCCACCGGCCGATCCGGATCTGCAGGCTGCGGCGGATCAGCTGGCGCCGCTGCTGGCTGCGGGCCGTCGCGCCGAGGCACGCGATTTGCTGACAAAGGTTCGGCCAGGCCAAAACGGCATGCTTGCAACGCTTCTCGATGATCTTATCGGGGTGTTGTCGCAAGACGAGGCAGAGCCTGCTCCCAGGTGATGTGGCGATGCTGAAGCCCCGGTTCGTTGCGCCCGAACACGAGTTGATCTCGGGCGCCCGACTCGAGGTTGGCCTGCAGCCCTGCGACTAGGCGGTAGTCCTCGTCGCGCACGGTGGCGTGGGCGTAGTCGAAGACGGCTTGCGCGCCCGCGGCAACGGAGTCGTCGGAGAGGTCCAGCGGTGTCGAGTTCTGGTGAACGGTAATGGATCGACCCGGTCGGTCTGCGGGGTAGATGCGGAACAGTTCGCCGTTGGCGATCGTCACCGAGAGCACGATGTTGGGGAACAGCGCGTAGATCACCACCATGTTGTGGAACGGATCCCACTGTTCTTCGGGAGTGTTCTCCAGCTCGAGGATCGTGTTGAGCGGAAAGATCAGCCGGTGGTGCGGGCCGTAGGCATCGAAGACCGTGCAATTGCTGCGGGCGATGGTGGCGAAGGTCTGCCGATGCACGGTGGCGAAATGGTAATTCTCCGCGAAGGTGTCGACGGCTAGCTTCCAGTTGATGGGGGAGTCGAGCACCTTCTCGCCCAGTGGTGACCATCGGCCGATGCCCCACGAGTCAAGCTCGTCGGCCAGCGGCCCCAGGTGGGCGGCGACGTCCAGGGTGGCGCCGGGATCCAGGGCCACCCAGAGGAACCCGGCGAACTCGCTGGCCGGCAGCTCGGTCAGACCGTCGGACTTGGGTGCCACGTCGGGGAAGCCCTCGCGGCCGGGCACGGAAACCAATCGTCCGGTGTTGTCGTAGGTCCAGGAGTGATAGGGGCAGGTGAACCGTTTCGCCGTGCCGCAGCCCGTCGCCACCTGTGACTGGCGGTGCAGGCAGACATTGTCGAATGCCTTGACCGAGCCGCTAGGGGTTCTGGTCATCAGGATCGATCGCCCCATGACCGTCTTGGTGCAGAACGCGCCGGGTTCGGGAAGTTCGGACACATAGCCGACCAATTGCGGGCTGGCCATCAGCATGGCCCGGTCACGATCGTGTCGCTCGACTGAGGTGTACTCGCGCGCGTCGACGGCGTGCTGCGCGGGTGCGAGGTCGGTGGTGTTGTCGCGGGCCAGTTTCAGCGCGCGCCGGGTCAGGTCGATGAGCTGCTCACGGTCCATCGCGTCCCCCTGCAGTCGAAATGCCTCTCAACCCTAACCCCCGACGCCGAACGTGACGGGAGGGCGCCAATGAGCCCAGATCTCGCCGTGAGTTCACGCTCGGCGGAGGGACTTTGCGCCACTGTGATGCACATGTGACTGATGAGATTGGTGTGTCGGATGGTGTCGGTGTCGTACCCTGTGGCAGTGCCAGTCACGCGGCGTGATGTGCTCAAATTCGCGGCCGCGACCCCAGCCCTGTTAGGTCTGGGTGTCGCGGCGGCATCGTTGCGCGCCGCGCCGGTATCGGCGGCCTCGCTGGGCACCCTGCTGGATTACGCGGCCGGGGTCATCCCTGCCCAGGAGATCAGGGCTGCGGGCGCCGTCGGGGCAATCCGCTACGTCTCCGATCGGCGGCCCGGCGGGAACTGGATGCTGGGCAAGCCGATCCAGATCACCGAGGCGCGCGACTTGACCAGCAACGGGCTCAAGATCGTGTCGAACTATCAATTCGGCAAGGGCAGCAGCTCGGACTGGCTGGGCGGCGCGGCCGCGGGATTGCAGCACGCCAAGCGCGGCGCGGAGTTGCATGCCGCGGCCGGGGGGCCGGCCGCGGCCCCGATCTACGTGTCAATCGACGACGACCCCTCCTATGAGCAATACAAAAACCAGATCGTCCCGTATCTGCGGTCCTGGGAGTCGGTGATCGGACATCAGCGCACGGGCGTTTACGCCAACTCGAAGACGATCGACTGGGCGCTGCACGACGGCCTGGGGTCCTATTTCTGGCAGCACAACTGGGGCTCGCCCAAAGGGTTCACCCATCCGGCCGCTCATCTGCATCAAGTCGAGATCGACAAGCGCAGCGTCGGCGGGATCGGTGTGGACATCAATGAAATCCTGCGCCCCCAATTTGGGCAGTGGGTCTAGAGCGCGGCACTCCAGCAAACACTTGTTCGCTCTTAATCCCGCGCGGCTGACGGCCGCCGCCGTCGAGTAGCGCCGGGAAGAGCCGCGTCGCGCGCCCGTCGGAGCACGAAATTTTTACATAACGATTTGATAACAAAACTGCTTTGATCTGCGCAGTTATGGCTACTCGACCGTAACCACTCACATGCAGGACGTTTGTTGGCGGGGCTGATGGCCGCGGCTGGGCCGGGTGTTATCCAGGACACGGTTACCCACGCGTAGAACTCACCAGTAACCACTCACCAGCCAAAAAGGGCCTTGATCCTTATGACACTCTTAGTGGAGCCGATGCAGTGCGCCGCGCCGCTCGACCCACGCGGCGGCCCGCCGACAACACACCGGTCAGGCGATTTTTCGGCTGCGATTCAACGCGGAATCGACCCCGAACCAACTGGGGCCGCCACGCGGCGATCCAGACGGGCGAACGAACCGATACGAAAAGACGCATACAGGAGATACGAAACGTGACGATCCACGAGCACGACCGGGTGTCCGCCGACCGGGACGGCACGGGCCCGCACAGCTCCCACGCTCTGGTCGACCGTCTGACGGCCGGAGAGCCCTACGCCGTGGCGTTCGGCGGCCAGGGCAGCGCGTGGCTGGAGACCCTCGAGGAGTTGGTGTCCTCGGCCGGGATCGAGGCGGAGTTGGCGGCGCTGGCCGGCGAGGTGGACCTGCTGCTGGAACCCGTCGCGAAAGAACTGGTCGTGGTGCGTCCGATCGGCTTCGAGCCGCTGCGCTGGGTGCGCGCGCTGGCGGCCGAGGACCCGGTCCCGTCGGACAAGCACCTGACCTCGGCCGCCGTGTCGATCCCCGGCGTGCTGCTCACTCAGATCGCCGCCGGCCGGGCCTTGGCGCGTCAGGGCATGGACTGGGTGGCCACGCCGCCCGTCGCCGTCGTCGGGCATTCGCAGGGCGTGCTTGCCGTCGAGGCGTTCAAAGCCGGCGGCGCGCGCGACGTCGAGCTGCTGGCCCTCGCCCAGTTGATCGGTGCGGCCGGAACGCTGGTGGCGCGCCGGCGCGGCATCTCGGTGCTCGGCGACCGCCCGCCGATGGTGTCGGTGACCAACGCCGACCCGGAGCGGATCCGTCGGCTGCTCGACGAGTTCGCCCAGGATGTCCGAACCGTGCTGCCGCCGGTGTTGTCCATCCGCAACGGCCGGCGTTCGGTGGTCATCACCGGCACCCCGGAGCAGTTGTCCCGCTTCGAGCTGTATTGCCGGCAAATCTCGGAGAAGGAAGAGGCCGACCGCAAGAACAAGATCCGCGGCGGCGACGTCTTCGCCCCGGTTTTCGATCCGGTCCGGGTCGAGGTCGGCTTCCACACGCCGCGGCTGGCCGACGGGATCGATATCGTCGGCGGCTGGGCCGAGAAGGTGGGCCTCGACGTCGCCCTGGCCCGACAGCTGACCGAGGCCATCCTGGTCGACGGCGTCGATTGGGTGGAGGACATCACCCGGGTGCACGAGGCCGGCACCCGCTGGATTCTCGACCTGGGGCCCGGCGACATCCTGACCCGGCTGACCGCGCCCGTGATCCGCGGCCTCGGGGTGGGCATCGTGCCGGCCGCGACCCGCGGCGGACAACGCAACCTGTTCACCGTCGGCGCCACCCCGGAGGTGGCACGCGCCTGGTCGAGCTATGCCCCGACCGTGGTCCGCCTGCCCGACGGCAGGCTCAAGCTGTCCACCAAGTTCACCCGGCTGACCGGGCGGTCGCCGATCCTGCTGGCGGGCATGACCCCCACCACCGTCGACGCCAAGATCGTCGCCGCGGCCGCCAACGCCGGGCACTGGGCCGAGCTGGCCGGCGGCGGGCAGGTCACCGAGGAGATCTTCACCGACCGGGTACAGCAGCTGGCCGGGCTGCTCGACGAGGGCCGCACCTACCAGTTCAACGCGCTGTTCTTGGACCCCTACCTGTGGAAGCTGCAGGTCGGCGGCAAGCGGCTGGTGCAAAAGGCGCGCCAGTCGGGCGCGGCGATCGACGGCCTGGTGGTCAGTGCCGGCATCCCCGACCTCGAGGATGCGGTCGAGCTCATCAGCGAGCTCAACGACGTCGGCATCAGCCATGTGGTGTTCAAGCCGGGAACCATCGAGCAGATCCGCTCGGTGATCCGCATCGCCACCGAGGTGCCCACCAAGCCGGTGATCATGCACATCGAGGGCGGGCGCGCCGGCGGCCACCATTCGTGGGAGGACCTCGACGACCTGCTGCTGGCCACCTACTCGGAGCTGCGGTCGCGGCCCAACATCACCGTGTGCGTCGGCGGCGGCATCGGCACCCCGGAGCGCGCCGCCGAGTATTTGTCGGGGCGCTGGGCGCAGGCGTACGGCTTCCCGTCGATGCCGATCGACGGCATCCTGGTCGGCACCGCCGCGATGGCCACGCTGGAGTCCACCACGTCGCCGTCGGTCAAGCGGATGCTGGTCGAGACCAAGGGCACCGACCAATGGATCAGCGCCGGAAAAGCCCAGGGCGGCATGGCTTCCAGCCGCAGCCAGCTGGGTGCGGACATTCACGAGATCGACAACGCCGCGTCGCGCTGCGGCCGGCTGCTCGACGAGGTCGCCGGCGATGCCGAGGCGGTCGCCGAGCGCCGCGACGAGATCATCGCCGCGATGGCCAACACGGCCAAGCCGTATTTCGGCGACGTCGGCGAGATGACGTACCTGCAGTGGCTGCGGCGCTATGTCGAGCTGGCGATCGGCGAGGGCAACTCGACCGCCGACACCGCGTCTCCCGGCAGCCCATGGCTGGCCGACACCTGGCGCGACCGCTTCCAAGAGATGCTGAAGCGCACCGAAGCCCGTTTGCACCCACAGGATTTCGGACCCATCGCGACGCTGTTCGACGACTCGGGGCTGCTGGAGAATCCCGAGGCTGCGATCCGCACGCTGCTGGACACCTACCCCGACGCCGAGACCGTGCAACTGCATCCGGCCGACGTGCCCTTCTTCGTCACGCTGTGCAAAACCCTGGGCAAGCCGGTGAACTTCGTCCCGGTAATCGACAAGGACGTGCGGCGCTGGTGGCGCAGCGACTCGCTGTGGCAGGCGCACGACGCCCGCTACGACGCCGACCAGGTGTGCATCATTCCTGGCACCGCCGCGGTCGCCGGCATCACCCGGATGGACGAGCCGGTCGGCGAGCTGCTGGACCGCTTCGAGCAGGCCGCCATCGACGAAGCACTCGAGGTGCTGGCGTCATCGGGAGCCGAGCCGCGCGAGGTCACCTCGCGCCGGCGGGGTCGCCCCGACGTGACCGGACCGCTGGCCGTGGTGCTCGACGCGCCCGACGTGGTCTGGGCCGGCCGCACCGCGACCAACCCGGTGCACCGGATCGCCGAGCCGACCGACTGGCAGGTGCATGACGGACCCGAAAGTCGGCGCGCCACACACTCTTCCACGGGCGCCCGACTGCAGGTGAGTGCCGACGACCGGGTGGTGCTCAGCGTTCCGGTGTCGGGCACCTGGGTCGAGATTCCCTTCACGCTGACCGCCAACACCGTTGACGGTGGCGCCCCGGTAGTTTCGGCCGAGGACGCCGCCACCGCCATGCGCGCGGTGCTGGCGATCGCCGCCGGCTGCGAGGGCAAAGGCGAACAGCTACCCGCGGTTCAGGACGGGTCTGCGACCGTGACCGTGGACTGGGACCCCGAGCGGGTCGCCGACCACACGGGAGTCACGGCCACCTTCGGCGAGCCGCTGGCGCCCAGCCTGACCACGGTGCCCGACGCGCTCGTCGGTCCCTGCTGGCCCGCGGTTTTCGCCGCGATCGGATCGGCGGTCACCCACGCCGGCGTCCCGGTCATCGAGGGCCTGCTGAGCCTGGTGCACCTGGATCACGCGGCCCGGATGGTCGGCAAGCTGCCGGTCGTCCCGGCCCAATTGCGCATCACCGCAACGGCTTCGGAGGCGACCGACACCGACATGGGCCGCGTGGTGCCGGTGTACGTGACGGTCACCGGGCCCGACGGTGCCGCGATAGCTCACTTCGACGAGCGGTTCGCCATCCTCGGCCGCACCGGTGCGGCGGAGCTCACCGACCCCCCGCGGGCCGGCGGCGCCGTGTCGGAAAACGCAACGGACACACCGCGCCGTCGTCGCCGCGACGTCACGCTGACCGCGCCGGTCGACATGCGCCCGTTCGCCGTGGTGTCCGGTGACCACAACCCCATCCACACCGACCGGGCGGCGGCGCTGCTGGCCGGTCTCGAATCGCCGATCGTGCACGGCATGTGGCTGTCGGCCGCCGCGCAGCACGCGGTCATGGCCACCGACGGTCAGGCTCGGCCGCCAGCCCGGCTGATCGGCTGGACGGCGCGGTTCCTGGGCATGGTGCGTCCCGGCGACGAGGTGGACATCCGCGTCGAACGCGTCGGAATCGATTTGGGCGCAGAGGTTTTGGAGGTAGCCGCGCGCATCGGTTCGGATCTGGTGATGTCGGCGACCGCGCGGCTCGATTCCCCCAAGACGGTCTACGCCTTCCCCGGCCAGGGCATCCAGCACAAGGGAATGGGCATGGACGTCCGAGCCCGCTCCAAGGCGGCCCGCAAGGTCTGGGACCGCGCCGACAAGTTCACCCGTGACACGCTGGGCTTCTCGGTGCTGCACGTGGTGCGCGACAACCCGACCAGCATCATCGCCAGCGGTGTGCACTATCACCACCCCGAGGGCGTGCTGTTTTTGACGCAGTTCACCCAGGTGGCGATGGCGACCGTGGCGGCGGCCCAGGTTGCCGAGATGCGTGAGCAGGGCGCCTTCGTCGAAGGCTCCATCGCCTGCGGCCACTCGGTCGGCGAGTACACCGCCCTGGCGTGCGTCACCGGCATCTTCGAACTCGAGGCGCTGCTGGAGGCGGTGTTCCACCGCGGGTCGAAGATGCACGACATCGTGCCGCGCGACGAGTTGGGCCGCTCGAACTACCGGTTGGCCGCGATCCGGCCGTCGCAGATCGACCTGCCCGACGACGAAGTAACCGCCTTTGTGGCCGAGATCGCCGAGCGCACAGGGGAATTCCTGGAGATCGTCAATTTCAACCTGCGCGGCTCGCAGTACGCGATCGCCGGCACGGTGCGTGGTCTGGAGGAACTCGAGGCCGAGGTGGAGCGGCGCCGCGAGATCAGCGGTGGCAAGCGGTCCTTCATTCTGGTGCCGGGCATCGACGTGCCGTTCCACTCGCGGGTGTTGCGGGTCGGTGTCGCCGAGTTCCGCCGGTCGTTGGAGCGGCTGGTGCCGCGCGACAAGGATCCCGACCTGATCGTCGGCCGCTACATTCCCAACCTGGTGCCGCGTCCGTTCTCCATGGACCGCGACTTCATCCAGGAGATCCGCGACTTGGTGCCCGCCGAACCGCTCGACGAGATCCTCGCCGACTACGACACCTGGCGTCGCGAGCGCCCGCGGGAGATGGTGCGCACGGTCTTCATTGAGCTGTTGGCCTGGCAGTTCGCCAGCCCGGTGCGCTGGATCGAAACCCAGGACCTGCTGTTCACCGAGGAGGCCGCGGGCGGCCTCGGCGTGGAACGGTTCGTCGAGATCGGCGTGAAGACATCGCCAACCGTGGCCGGCCTGGCCACCAACACGCTGAAGTTGCCCGAATATGCCCACAGCACAGTGGAAGTGCTCAATGCCGAGCGCGACGCCGCGGTGCTGTTCGCCACCGACACCGACCCCGAGCCGGAGCCCGAGGAGGAGGTTGAGGTTGCCGAGGCACCCGCGGTCGAGGGCGTGGAGGCCGCACCGGCGGCCCCCGCTCCCGTGCCCGCCGGGGCCCCGTCCGGTGCCCCCCGCCCCGACGACCTCGCGTTCGACGCCGCAGACGCCACCCTGGCGCTCATCGCGTTGTCGGCCAAGATGCGCATCGACCAGATCGAGAAGCTCGATTCCATCGAGTCCATCACCGACGGTGCGTCGTCACGACGCAACCAGCTGCTGGTGGACCTGGGCTCCGAGCTGAACCTGGGCGCCATCGACGGTGCCGCCGAGGCCGACCTGGCCGGGCTGCGCGCGCAGGTAACCAAGCTGGCGCGCACCTACAAGCCTTACGGCCCAGTGCTTTCCGACGCGATCAACGATCAGTTGCGGACCGTTTTCGGGCCCTCGGGCAAGCGGCCCGGCGCCATCACCGAGCGGGTCACCAAGACCTGGGAGCTGGGTGAGGGTTGGGCCAAGCACGTCACCGTCGAGGTCGCGCTGGGCACCCGCGAGGGCACCAGCGTGCGCGGCGGCGCCATGGGACACCTGCACGAGGGCGCGCTCGCCGACGCCGCCTCGGTCGACAAGGTGATCGATGCCGCTGTCGCCGCGGTGGCTGCGCGCCACGGCATTTCGGTGGCCCTGCCGTCCGCCGGCGGTGGCGGCGGCGCGACCGTGGACGCGGCCGCGCTGAGCGAGTTCACCGATCAGATCACCGGGCGCGACGGTGTGCTCGCTTCGGCGGCCCGGCTGGTGCTGGGTCAGCTGGGGCTGGACGACCCGGTGGCCGCGTCCCCTGCGGCCAGCGATGCCGAGCTCATCGACCTGGTCACCGCCGAATTGGGCGCGGACTGGCCACGTTTGGTGGCACCGGTGTTCGACGCCAGGAAGGCCGTCGTCTTCGACGACCGTTGGGCCAGCGCCCGCGAGGACCTGGTCAAGCTGTGGCTGACCGACGAGGGCGACATCGACGGCGACTGGGTGCGCCTGTCGGAACGGTTCGAGGGCGCCGGTCACGTCGTTGCGACCCAGGCGACCTGGTGGCAGGGCAAGGCGTTGGCGGCGGGGCGTCAGATCCACGCGTCGCTGTACGGCCGGATCGCGGCGGGCGCCGAGAACCCGGACCCCGGTCCTTACCAGAGTGAAGTCGCGGTCGTGACCGGCGCCTCGAAGGGCTCGATCGCGGCGTCGGTCGTTGCCCGACTGCTCGACGGTGGCGCAACGGTCATCGCCACGACGTCCAAGCTTGACGGCGAGCGACTGGAGTTCTACCGCTCGCTGTATCGCGACCACGCCCGGTATGGCGCCGCGCTGTGGGTGGTGGCGGCCAACATGGCGTCCTACTCCGACATCGACGCTCTGGTCGAGTGGATCGGTAACGAGCAGAGCGAAAGCCTTGGGCCGCAGTCGATTCACATCAAGGACGCGCAGACCCCGACGTTGCTGTTCCCGTTCGCGGCGCCGCGCGTCGTCGGCGATCTGTCGGAGGCGGGTTCGCGCGCCGAGATGGAGATGAAGGTGCTGTTGTGGGCCGTGCAGCGGCTGATCGGCGGCCTGTCGACGATCGGTGCCGAACGCGACATCGCGTCGCGGGTGCACGTGGTGCTGCCCGGCTCGCCCAACCGCGGAATGTTCGGCGGCGACGGCGCTTACGGCGAAGCCAAGTCGGCGCTGGACGCCGTGGTGAGCCGCTGGCACGCCGAGCCGTCCTGGGCGGCCCGGGTCAGCCTGGCGCACGCGCTGATCGGTTGGACCCGCGGCACCGGATTGATGGGCCACAACGACGCCATCGTGTCCGCCGTGGAAGAGGCCGGCGTCACCACCTACTCCACCGACGAGATGGCAGCCATGCTGCTGGACCTGTGCGACGTGGAGTCCAGGGTGGCCGCGGCGCTCGCGCCGATCAAGGCGGACCTCACCGGTGGGCTCGGCGACGCCAACCTCGACATGGCCGAGCTGGCCGCCAAAGCCCGCGAGGACATGTCGGCTTCGGATCCCGCCGCCGACGAGGATGGCCCGACCGAGGGAATCATCTCCGCGCTGCCGTCGCCGCCGCGCGGATACACGCCGGCACCGCCGCCGGAGTGGGCTGATCTGGACGTCGACCCGGCCGATTTGGTGGTGATCGTCGGTGGCGCCGAGATCGGCCCGTACGGCTCGTCGCGCACGCGCTTTGAGATGGAGGTCGACAACGAACTGTCGGCGGCCGGCGTGTTGGAGCTGGCCTGGACCACCGGGCTGATCCGCTGGGAGGACGACCCGCAACCGGGTTGGTATGACACCCAATCCGGCGAGCTGGTCGACGAGTCCGAACTGGTCGAGCGCTACCACGACGCGGTGGTGGAGCGTTGCGGCATCCGCGAATTCGTTGACGACGGCTCGATCGACGGCGACCACGCTTCGCCGTTGCTGGTGTCGGTGTTCCTGGACAAGGACTTCACCTTCGTGGTGTCCTCGGAAGCCGATGCTCGCGCCTTCGTCGAGTTCGATCCCGAGCACACGGCGATCCGTCCGGTTCCCGACTCGAGCGACTGGCAGGTTATTCGCAAGGCGGGCACCGAGATTCGGGTCCCGCGGAAGAGCAAACTGTCGCGTGTGGTCGGCGGCCAGGTCCCGACCGGGTTCGACCCGACGGTGTGGGGCATCAGCCAGGACATGCTCAGCTCCATCGACCGGTTGGCGGTGTGGAACATCATCGCCACCGTCGACGCGTTCTTGACCGCCGGCTTCAGCCCCGCCGAGGTGATGCGCTACGTGCACCCGAGCCTGGTGGCCAACACCATGGGCACCGGCATGGGCGGCGGGACATCAATGCAGACGATGTACCACGGAAACCTGTTGGGCCGTAACAAGCCAAACGACATCTTCCAGGAAGTCCTGCCGAATATCGTTGCCGCACACGTGGTTCAGTCCTACATCGGCAGCTACGGCTCGATGATCCACCCGGTCGCCGCGTGCGCGACGGCCGCGGTGTCGGTCGAGGAGGGCGTCGACAAGATCCGGCTGGGCAAGGCCGAGCTGGTGGTGGCCGGCGGCATCGATGACCTGACCCTGGAGGGCGTCATCGGGTTCGGCGACATGGCGGCCACCGCCGACACCGAGATGATGCGCGGCCGCGGCATCCACGACTCGAAGTTCTCCCGCGCCAACGACCGACGCCGACTGGGCTTCGTCGAGGCCCAAGGTGGCGGCACCATCCTGCTGGCGCGCGGCGACCTGGCGCTCAAGATGGGTCTGCCGGTGCTCGCGGTGGTGGCCTTCGCGCAGTCCTTCGGCGACGGCGTGCACACCTCGATCCCGGCCCCGGGCCTGGGCGCGCTGGGCGCCGGGCGCGGCGGCAAGGGCTCGCCGCTGGCGCGGGCGCTGGCCAAGCTGGGGGTGGGTGCCGACGACATCGCGGTGATCTCCAAGCACGACACCTCGACGCTGGCCAACGACACCAACGAGACCGAGCTGCACGAGCGGCTGGCCGACTCGCTGGGTCGCTCCGAGGGTGCCCCGCTGTTCGTGGTGTCGCAGAAGAGCCTCACCGGTCACGCCAAGGGCGGCGCCGCAGTCTTCCAGATGATGGGGTTGTGCCAGATGCTGCGCGACGGGGTCATCCCGCCCAACCGCAGCCTGGATTGTGTCGACGACGAACTGGCCGGCTCGGCCCACTTTGTGTGGGTCCGCGACACGCTGCGGCTCGGTGGGAAGTTCCCGCTCAAGGCCGGGATGCTGACCAGTCTCGGGTTCGGCCACGTGTCCGGTCTGGTCGCCCTGGTACACCCGCAGGCGTTCATCGCGGCGCTGGATCCGCAGCAGCGCGCGGACTACCAGCGGCGCGCTGACGCCCGCCTGCTGGCCGGCCAGCGCCGGCTCGCCTCGGCCATCGCCGGCGGGCCGCCGATGTACGAGCGGCCGGCCGACCGTCGCTTCGATCACGACGCGCCGGAGAAGCGGCAGGAATCGGCGATGCTGCTGGATCCGGCCGCTCGGCTCGGTGACGGTGACGCCTACCAGGTCTCTGCCGGATGACTTTGGCCATCGGTTAACCTGGCGCTTCATGGGCATCGTCGGAGTGGGGATCGACCTCGTCTCGATTCCTGATTTCGCCGAGCAGGTCGACCAACCGGGCACCGCGTTCTCGGAGACCTTCACCCCCGGCGAGCGCCGCGACGCCTCGGACAAGAGTTCGTCGGCGGCGCGGCACTTGGCGGCCCGCTGGGCCGCCAAGGAGGCGGTGATCAAGGCCTGGTCCGGATCGCGGTTCGCCCAACGCCCCGTGCTGCGGGAGGACATTCACCGGGACATCGAGGTGGTCACCGACATGTGGGGGCGGCCGCGGGTTCGGTTGACCGGCGACATCGCCAAGCACCTGGCCGACGTGACGATCCACGTGTCGTTGTGCCACGAGGGCGATACCGCCGCCGCGGTCGCCATCCTCGAAACCAATTAGGTACGCCGTTTTCCGGCGATTTCGCGTCAAATCGGGCTTACGGGTAGACGAACTACTACGCGGCGTGGTACTACGGGTGATAGTAGATGCGTGGAGCGGCTGGGCCGCGGTGCGGCGGTTCGGCCCTGAGGGGATGATCGCCCGTGAGCCTGCAACTGGCCGATATCGACAGCCGCTATCACCCGTCGGCCGCGCTGCGCCGCCAGCTCAACAAGGTGTTCCCGACACACTGGTCGTTTCTGCTCGGCGAGATCGCGATGTACAGCTTCGTCGTGTTGCTGATCACCGGCGTGTACCTGACGCTGTTCTTCGATCCGTCGATGACCGAGGTCACCTATCACGGCGCCTACCAGCCGCTGCGAGGCGTCGACATGTCGCGGGCCTACGAGTCCGCCCTCAACATCTCCTTCGAAGTCCGCGGCGGGCTGTTCGTCCGCCAGGTGCACCACTGGGCCGCCTTGATGTTCGTCGCGGCGATCATGGTGCACCTGGCCCGCGTCTTCTTCACCGGTGCGTTTCGCCGGCCGCGCGAAGCGAACTGGGTAATCGGCTCGATTCTATTGATTCTCAGCATGTTTGAGGGATATTTCGGCTACTCGCTGCCCGACGACCTGCTATCCGGGATCGGACTGCGCGCCGCGCTCTCGTCAATCACGTTGGGGATACCCGTAGTTGGCACCTGGCTGCATTGGGCGCTATTCGGCGGCGACTTCCCCGGCACCGCGTTGATTCCCCGTCTTTACGCGCTGCATGTCCTGCTGTTGCCGGGGATCATCCTGGTCCTCATCGCGGTGCACCTGGCCTTCGTGTGGTTCCAAAAGCACACTCAGTTCCCGGGTCCGGCCCGCACCGAAACCAACGTCGTCGGGGTGCGTGTGATGCCGATTTTCGCGGTCAAGTCCGGCGCGTTTTTCGCCGTCGTCGTCGGGGTGCTGGGCCTGATGGGTGGCCTGCTGCAGATCAACCCGATCTGGCAGCTGGGTCCCTATACGGCGTCCCAAGTTTCGGCGGGATCGCAGCCGGACTTCTACATGATGTGGCCGGACGGCCTGCAGCGGCTGTGGCCGGCGTGGGAACTCTACATCGGCCATCACACGGTGCCCGCGCCCACCGCCGTCGCGCTGATCATGGGGGTGATTTTCACCCTGCTGACGATCTACCCGTTCCTGGAGAAGCGGTTCACCGGCGATCGCGCACACCACAACCTGCTGCAGCGGCCCCGAGATGTGCCGGTGCGCACTTCGGTTGGCGCCATGGCGATTTCGTTCTACCTGGTGCTCACGCTGTCGACGATGAACGACATCATCGCGTTGAAGTTCCACATCTCGCTGAACGCGACGACGTGGATCGGGCGGATCGGCATGGTCATCCTGCCGCCGATCATCTACTTCATCACGTATCGGTGGTGCATCGGGCTGCAGCGCAGTGACCGCGCGGTGCTCGAGCACGGCGTCGAGACCGGCATCATCAAGCGGCTGCCGCACGGCGCCTACGTGGAACTCCATCAACCGCTGAACCCGGTTCCGCTGGAGTACGCGGGGGCGCCAATTCCCAAGCGGATGAACAAATTAGGTCTCGGCGGCAGGCCCGGTTCCGGCGGCTTCCTCTTCCCCGATCCGGCCGCCGAGGACGCGGCGTTGTCGCAGGCCGAACACGAAGCCGAGCGACGCGCCCTCACCGCGCTGCGCGTCGCTGGGCGTTAGTGGCGCGCGCCTACCTGTCGGCGAGGCTGCGGGCGTAGCCGGCGCCCATGCCCAGCAGCACCAACCCCACGACAATGAACGCCGCCACCCGGAAAATGCCGTCCAGCGTGGCCAGGTCGAAGAGGAACAGCTTCGCCGTGGCGGCCGCGGTGAGCGCGAGCCCGGCGGTGATTGGCGCCGTGCGGTGTTCGCGGTCGGCCCGTCGCAGCGCGTAGACGAACAGCGCGGCCGCCATGCCGATCCAGCAGATGGTGGCCACCATGTGGCCGGCCAGGAAGCCGCCGCCGGTCCCGCCGACGAGGACACCGGCAGTGACGGTGAACGCGGTTGCGGCGTAGACGGTTAACCCTCCGGCGGCTCCGCCGAGCACCCGGGCAAGGTCGGGGTCGCGACGCCCAAGGCCGGCGCACGCTCGTGCCATCGCGACCACGAACCCGACGACGAGCACGCTGGCGGCCAGAACGCACACCGCAATGTGGGTCGGGACGACGGTCGCCCGCAACAGTGCATCCAGGGGCGCGTAGGAGAAGAACAAGCCGACCCCGAGGACGCCGAATCCGGCTGCGGCCCAACGCGCCACGACGGCGCTGCGGCCGGCCACGGCGATGATGATGGCCAACGCCAGCAGCACCGGGCCCTCGACGTAGCCCTGCAGTGCGACGTCTACGGCAATCAGCCCCGAAACCGCCGACAACGCCGACCAGATCTGCGTGACGATGCGGGGGAGCGCGGTGGCGGCCAGCACGATGCACAGCATGCCCACCGCGAGCGCGGCCGCCAGCACCGCGGCGAGCACCTGGTTGACCCCGATTGCCGAGGCAAGTACCGGCAGCGTTCCGCATGCCGTGAGCACAGCCAACGCCGCCGGGTCGGTGGTGGAGCGCATCAGGACGAGGCCGCTCGCGATCGCGAGGAGCGCGGCCACACCGCAGGCGCCGCCGATGAGCAGCGGGTTGTCATGCGGGCTGATGCCGATCAGCGTCACCAACAGCGGCACGGATACGGCCGCGATCCGGGCCGCATGCATCCACGTCCAGTCCTTGCCGAGTTGCACCGGCAAGGCGGCGGCCGACAGGGCCATCATGAAGGCGACGAGCAGCAGGTCGACGCCGTTGGTGAGGACCGGGGCCAGGCCGATCAGCGGCACCAGCACCAGCAGCCCAAGGTGTTCGGAGTCCCAGCGGCGGGCCAGGGTCAGGCCGGCAGCGCCGACGACGGCGGCGATGACGAGGCCGACGGGCGCCGGCGCCCAGCCGTAGATGGTGGTGATCGCGATGACGTCCAGATACGCCGCGGCGATGCCGGTGGCGGCCAGCGCGATCGCCCCGATCCGCCCACCGGGCCGGGTGCGCATCCACACCGCGACGCCGACGAGCGCGATCGACAATGCCGTACCGCCGGCCACCCGAATCTCGGGCCGCAGCAGGCCCGCCTTGGCGGCCAACACCAGCAGCAACACCACACCGACCAACGTCACGGCCACCCCGGCGACGGCGAGCAGTTTGCCGATCCAGCCCGACTCCGCCGCCGGCTCGGGCGCCGCCGGACGGGGCTGGGGCGGCGCCGCGTAGGCGAACGTCGGCGCTGGTGCCGGTGCGGCGGGCGGGTAGTACTGCGGCCACTGCGGATACCAGTAGGGCGTCGTGTTCTGGTGCGGCGGCGGAGCCGGGTTGGGCGTCGCGCCCCCCGCAGCGGCGATCACCCGGTCGAGTTCGACGAGCTCGCCGGAGACGCGGGACATCTGCCGGGATAGGGCGTCGAATTGTTCGGAGAGCCTGGCAAAGACGGCACGGTCGGAACGGGGCGGTTCGGTCATGGCGGCCACGTTGCCGGGTTATGCGGCGGAATGGATGAGTAGGACTACCCAATCCGCGTGCGAGCGCTATTGGTCCAGGCCGTGCTCGATCGCGTAGCGGGTCAACTCCACCCGGTTGGCCACCTGCAGCTTGCGGAACGTCGCCTGGACGTGGTTTTCCACCGTCCGGTGGCTCAGCGACAGCTTCTCGGCAATCTGCTTGGCGGACAACCCTTTTGCTACGTAGCGCAGCACCTCGGTCTCGCGTTCGGTGAGGCTGGGGCGAACCGGCCCGTCATCGCCGCTGTGCGCGATGCGCCGATACTCACCCAGGACCAAGCCGGCCAGGCTCGGGGTGAAGACCGCGCGCCCGGCCGCGGTGGCCTGCACCGCTTCGCACAGTTCGGCCTTCGACGCGCTTTTGACCAGGTATCCGGTCGCCCCGGCCTTGACCGCGTCGAGGACGTCGTCGCGTTCGTCGGAGGCCGACAGGACCAGCACCCGTGAGGAGGGCGACACCGCGAGCACTTCCGTGGTGGCCTGCACGCCGGTGCCGTCGGCCAGCTGCATGTCCATCAGCACCACGTCGGGTTTGACCACGGCCGCTCGCCGTCGCGCCGCGGCCACGCCGTCGGCGGTGGCCACCACGTCGAACCCGTCGTCGGCGAGGTCACGGGCGACCGCGTCGCGCCAGATCGGATGGTCGTCGACGACCATCACGGTGGGCAGGGCTCGCTCAGCCATGCTTTGTATTCTGCCGCGGCACGCACAGCTCCCACTCCGTGCCTTCGCCGACGTCGGTGCGCAGTTGTGCGGTGCCGCCCAGCGACGCCAGCCTGCCCACGATCGACTGCGAGACGCCCAACCGTCCCTGACGGGCCGCCTCTTCGAGCCGCCCGGCCGGAATGCCGACGCCGTCGTCGCGCACGCTGACCGCAACCGAATCGCCCAGGTCCTCCAGCAACACGAAGGCGTGGGCGTCCGGACCCGCGTGCGAGCGCACGTTGTCGAGGGCATTGCCCACGGCGGCGTCCAGCTCGCTGGCCACGCGCCGTTCCAGGGTCACGGCGGTTCCGGGCAGGCTCAGGGTCACGCGATCGGACTCCCGGCGCCGCAGCAGCGCGCGCAGGTCGACGTCCCCGTCGTGCTTGGTGTCGCCGTCGAGGGCCGCCGACGACAGCCATCGTCGCAGCGCGCGTTCTTGCTCGCTCGCCAAATCCGCCAAATCGGATGTGGCACCACCGATTTCGCGGCCCCGCTTGGCCACCAGCGCCAGCACCTGGATAACGCCGTCATGCACTTGCCGGGATAGCCGCTCGCGTTCCTCCACGGCGGCGGAGAGTTGCGCGGCTCGTTGCAGTTCGTCGTGGGCGCGCCGGGCGGTGCGCGCGGCCATGCCGATGGCCAACCCGATCGCCAGCTCGATGATGATGCTGGCGTTGTGCCCCAGGTTGAGGGTCAGGTAGTTCTTGACGGCAAAGTTGGTGGCCATCACTATCAGCCCGGTCAGCATGCCGCCGACCGGCCCGAACTGCAGCGCCGCCGAAATCGTGGGGTTGCTGGCCCACAGCGTGGTCGGCCAGGTCTGGTTGTCGGCCGCCCACTGTGGTGACGCGACCACTTTGTTGGACCACATCAGCAGCACGACGACGATGATCTCCGCGATTACCCACGCCGGCCGACGTCCGAACCCGCGCAGGTACGCGACCGCGCACGCCGCACTCCATGCCATCAGCACGCCGAACAGCACCCATGCGGTCGTGGGGTGCCGCAAATCGGAGTTGATCGCCGTTTGGAAGCCGAGCGCGTAAAGGCAGCTCAAGAGGCGAAACGCCTGCGCCGCCCGCCAGAGCGGCGCGGTCGGATCGGGACCGCGGGTCACAGGCCCAGCTTAGGGGGCGGCGTTCGCTAGCCTGAAAACCATGACTGATCTGGTTGAGCGAGTTCGCGACGTCTTGCCTTCGGTGCGTCGCGACCTCGAGGACTTGGTGCGGATCGAATCGGTGTGGGCCGACCCCGGCCGGCGTGACGAGGTGCATCGCAGCGCACAGGCCGTCGTAGAACTGTTGTCGCAGGCTGGTTTTGACGATGTCCGCACTGTCAGCGAGGGCGGCGCGCCCGCGGTCATCGCCCGGTATCCGGCGCCACCGGGTGCTCCGACCGTGCTGTTGTATGCCCACCATGACGTGCAGCCCGAAGGAAATCACGAGCAGTGGGTGTCCCCGCCGTTCGAACCGACCGAACGCGGTGGCCGACTCTACGGACGGGGCAGCGCCGACGACAAGGCCGGTATCGCAACGCATTTGGCGGCCTTCCGGGCGCATGGCGGCCGACCGCCGGTGGGCGTGACGGTCTTCGTCGAGGGCGAGGAGGAATCGGGGTCGCCGTCGTTGGGCCGGCTGCTGGCCGCGCACCGCGATGCGTTGGCCGCCGACGTCATCGTCATCGCCGACTCGGACAACTGGAGCACCGAGGTGCCGGCGCTGACAATATCGCTGCGGGGACTGGTCGACTGCGTGGTCGAGGTGGCCACGCTCGACCACGGGCTGCACTCCGGCCTGTGGGGCGGAGTGATACCCGACGCGCTGAGCGTGCTGGTGCGCCTGCTCGCCAGCCTGCACGACGACGACGGCAACGTGGCTGTGGCCGGCCTGCACGAAACGAACGCCGCCGCCTTGAACTATCCGGACTTCCCGCCCGAGCGGGTGCGCGCCGATACCGGGCTGTTGGACGGGGTGTCGGAGATCGGCTCTGGGTCTGTGCCGCAGCGACTTTGGGCCAAGCCTGCGATCACCGTGATCGGTATCGACACCACATCCGTTGCGGCAGCATCCAATACGCTCATCCCGCGGGCCCGCGCCAAGATCAGCATGCGCGTCCCGCCCGGCGGCGACGCCAAGGCCCACCTGGACGCGTTGACCGATCATCTGCGGCGCCACGTCCCGTGGGGTGCGCGGGTTAGCGTCGAGCGCGGCGAGATCGGCGAGCCGTACGCCATCGAGGCCCGCGGGCCGGTGTATGACGCCGCGCGTGCGGCCTTCCGGCAGGCGTGGGGCGCCGACCCGGTCGATGTGGGGATTGGCGGTTCGATTCCGTTCATCGCCGAGTTCGCCGCCGCCTTCCCCGAGGCGAAGCTGCTCGTGATGGGGGTGGAAGACCCCGCGACACAGGCGCACAGCGTCAACGAAAGCGTCCATCTGGGTGTGCTGGAACGCGCGGCGATCTCCGAAGCGCTGCTGCTGGCCAATTTGGCCTAACGGGTGCTTTGGCCTCGCCAGACGGTGTTGTTGTTGCCGGTCTTGTTGATCGTCGGCGACCCGGAGTGGTAGATCACCGCGTTGTCGTCGCCGAACGCGCCGATGGTATCGGCGCTGTCGACGACGACATGATTCGCGCTGCCGAAGATGTCAAGCCTGCGACAGTGGCCGGTGACGGTGTAGGTGTTGTTGTCCCCGTCCAGCCTGAGGTTTCCGTCGTTGCAGTCGATCGTGTCCTTCGCGCCGTTGTTGATCATGGTGAGGTTCCCGTGCACGGTGGTCTTGCCGGCGTACTGACCCAAGAACACCGCGATCGCGACCGCGCCCGCGACCGCACACGCCAACACCAGCCGTCCCCGGGTGGTGTTGGCAAGTTTCGCGACCCCTTGTAGCGGCCGCGGTCGGGGCGTGTCCGACGGCTGATTGATCCCGCGTTCGTGCTCGCGGATGTAGTCCTCGGGGTCTGGGGTGTTCATGGTCGGCTCCCTTTGGCCGCTCCGATTAAGGAGCGCGCTGCTAGTTTGCCGCGACGCGCTTGCGAGATTCTTGCGCCCGGGCGGCTAGTGATCTCAGGGCCTGGCGTTTTAGAGCCCCAGTTGACCCAAGAAATTGCTCAGCAGCACGAATACGTAGGCCCCCGAGAGAAGAAGCAGAAGGAGGCTCAGCCCCAATATCGCGCGTATCGGCTCCAGCACCTGCTGCAGAATTTGGAAGAATACGTTTTCGCTTCGCAGCGTTGCGAACAGATACTGACTCGCGGCGAATACGCCCGCATTCTCAAGCAGCCAACGCAAATTCGCGACATTGATGGCCTCGGCACCGGCATACGAGTGCGCGGCCTCCGTCAAGTGTTGTGCAAAGTGCTCATGAAACGCCGCGGCCCGCCCCGCCAGCCCCTGAAAGTCCTCGGCGTACCGCGAGAACAGGTGCGCGATACCCGCTGACACCTCGTCGGCGGCCGCGGGTACCAGCCCGACGGTCGGGGCTGCCGCCGCCGCATGCGCCTTGCTCAGCGCCGAACCGATGCCTGCCAGATCCCCGGCCGCCGCCGTCATCATTTCCGGCGCGGCGAGCACATACGGCATGTCTGTCCTCCACCAGCTCATCGAGCCGACCTGGGCGAGCTAGGGTCGCGGCCCGGCGCTCAACCTAGGCTCACACGAACTCACGCGGTGGGGTGCAGTAGTCGGCTACTGAAATCGAATTCATAGACAGGCCGGCAGCGGCGGAGCGTGCCGCTAGACCGACAGGTCGCGGCGCAGCTTGGCCACGTGACCGGTGGCCTTGACGTTGTACTGCGCGACGGCGATCTTGCCCTTTTCGTCGACGACGAATGTCGAGCGGATGACGCCCGTGACGGTCTTGCCGTACATCTGCTTTTCGCCATAGGCGCCCCAGGCGGTCAACACCTTGCGCTCCGGATCGGACAGTAAGGGGAACGTCAGCTTCTCGGCATCACGGAATTTCGCCAGCTTCTCCGGCTTGTCGGGGGAGATGCCGACGACGTCAAGGCCGGCGTCGTTGAGCTCGGCAAGGCTGTCGCGGAAATCGCAGGCCTGTTTCGTGCATCCCGGCGTCGAGGCCGCCGGATAGAAATACACGACGACCCGGCGGCCCTTGAAGTCGGACAGCGACACCTTGTTGCCGTCGGCGTCGGGCAGGCTGAACGCGGGCGCCTTATCCCCGGGCGCCAGCCGCGTGGTCTCCGTCACGGTTCTCTCCTTGAAATAGTCGTCGGTGTCCGGGCGCCAACCCGCGAGCCGAACCCCACTGCGAAAACCGCGCCGCGAAATCGCAGCCAGGTTCGGCTCGCGGTCAGTGCTTCCGCTTTCGGCGCACGGGATTGTCGGCACTAGGGTAGTGCCTCAGTGCACCAGGCCGACTGGGTGAGTTGGAGGACAGACACGTGGCGGACCGCGACCCCGAAGCCATCAAGCAGGACATTGACGTCGCTCGCGATCAGCTGGCGGCCACCGTCGACTCCCTTGCCGAGCGCGCCAACCCCCGCCGCCTCGCCGACGATCTGAAGGCCCGGGTGATCGAGTTCGTCAGAAAACCCGTGGTCACGGCGTCACTGGCCGGGGTTGGGGCGCTCGTCGTGGTGGTCGTGGTGCACCGCGTCAGGAATCGCTGACGGCATCCGCGCCGCTGCGCTGGACATGTATCGGTAGGTCATCGGCCCACGGCTGGGCGTCGGCCATGTCCGCGACGTTGACGTAGCCGCGCTCGAATTCCCCGGTGGCCGCGTCCACGAGGCGGTATTCCTGGGTCTGGCGGTGGATGGGTTGCGAGTCGAGAATCACCACCCGCACGTCGCCGGGCTCGAACCCGCACCGCTCCTGGAGCGCCTCGATCAGGCACTCGTTGTGCAGATGCCCGTCGCCGAAGTTCCAACCGAGCACCACCGCGCACAGGGTCTCGCCCTCGCACAGGTTGTAGTCGTCCTCGTTGTAATCTGCCAGCGCGCGGTGCACCAGGGTATACAGCGCGCGGCCGTGGGTGTTCATCCCGCGGAACGCCAAGGCCAGGTGCAACGGGACGAGGGTGTCCTCCTTGGACTTGTACAACCGTTCGAGCTGCAGGTGCTGCAACGGGCCGAGCGCGCGGGAGCCGATACGGATCTTTTCGTCGACCGACGGCTTGACGCACCACACCGTGGTGTCCCAGTTGCCGGCGTAATAGCGCATGCCGGGTAAGAAGGAAACCTTGCGCGGGTAGAGGTTTCCGACCACGACGGTTCCGGCGACGACGACGAACAGCGCGACGATCGGCACCGGGTTGGTGACGTCCGACAACCCCAGGGGCGCGTGCGCGACGAACAGCCAGAGCACCCCGAAGATCATGAAGACGTTCCATTCCAGCGGCACGCCCATCGGGAAGGCCAGCAGGATGTTGAGGTGAAACACGATCATCACGAAGGCGGCAGCGGCGGTCAGCCAGCCGCCGTGGGAGAAGAACAGCGCCAATGGCACCAAACCCTCTACCGCGGTGGAGAAGTGGGCGATGAACCCCGCCAATCCGCTGGGCCGCAGGTCATCTGGATAGTGCCGAAACATCGACCGCTTGAGCGGTCCCGACGGGATGAACGGGTTGTTAGCCAGCATCGTGGAGATCACGAAGGGGAAGTGCCGGTTGAGCTTTGAGGTCGCCGCGCCCAGCCAGATCACCATGAACACGACCTTGGCCCCGACGATGATGTCGGCCCCGGAGAACGCGAACACCAACGCCAGCGGCGCGTACACCTCGCCGCGGGCGGCCAGGAAGATGATCTTGTCGCGCACGCCGAGCACGGCCAGGACCGTCAGGATCGCGATGGTGTGCCAGCGTGGTAGCACACCGATTGCCGTGTGCAGCACGGGTATTGGGCCGCTGCCGTCGGACACCAGCGCGCTCGCGAGCAGCACCAGCAGCGCGCCGTAGAGCAGTGCGTCGAACCAAGTCCTGTTGCTGCCCTTGGTCATCGGCACCCGGCCCGGCCACGGCGGTAGCCGGATGGTGCCCGGTCGCAGCCAGTAGAGGATCGAACCCATCGGCGGAAAGTAGCGACCGGCCAGCGGACCGAAGCAGCAACCCAGACCGACGACTTCGAAGAGCATCGTGTAGAGCACTGCCTTTTGGAACACGATCGGTTCGGTCCACCACGCCGCGACGTTGGTGAAGCTGCCGATACCCGTTGTGGACCAGGCGAACAGCCAACCGCCGAGGATGTACAGCCCGATCTTCACGCCGTACATCACATGCATGATCAGCGGGGTGCCGAACCCGTTCGCGGCGATATGGCGTGCCATTGGCACGATCCGCTCGGCCCGCGAGAGCTTGGTCCACTCGGCGACGTCGACGACGGGCAGGTTGGGCTGGATGAACCCCATTGCGGCTCCTTCGGCACCAAGTGACGGTGACGAAAGAAACTACCCGCACCGACCGCTGGTGCGAAGCCCAGGCACAAAAATGCCCCCAGAAGTGCGCCGTCAGGGTTTCGAACCCCGGACCCGCTGATTAAGAGTCAGCTGCTCTACCAACTGAGCTAACGGCGCCGGTCGGCCGTGACCGCGTTGCGACAATAACAGGCGTTCTGTCGCAGAACGAAATCTCGGAACCCTTCCAGGGTAGCTGCACCGATCAGAAAAGTGTCCCGCAGTACGGTGCCCGCTCGACGTCGAATGCGGCGTCCAGGTCGCGCAGCGCGCCCGCGCGCAGCTCGGTGATGCGGCCCGCGCGGGACAGTTGGGACGCTCGGTGCGCCCCCATGAAGATCGTCGTCAGCGCAGCGAGACCCAATTCGACGTCCGGCGGCCCGTCATGTGGCGTGCATTTGCCGACGCCGTCACGAGTCTGCAGCAGGAACCGACCGCCGGCGAGGCCGAGCGGGTCGGTGATTTCCAGCACGAGGTCGGTGTCGGCGCCGTACACGCGGCTTCCCAGCACCTCGGGCACGTCGTTGATCCGTACCCACAGGTAGTCGTCCATGCCCTTGGTGTGGGCGGCCCGCTGGTCGGAGAGCTTCAGCGGCAGCGGATCGTCGGGCGGCACTTCGATCTCGATGGTGTCGAACATCTCCATCGCCAACAACGTTTCGAGCAGCTCGGTGTGAGCGTCGTCGGTGATCGGGCAAAAGTCCTGCACCACCACGGTGCCCAGCGGCGGCCGGAAAGCGTGCGGAGTGTCGGAGACGACGCGATAGGTAAGGAAGCCGTCCGGATGGATGGTGTAGTTCAGCGCCGACGCCCTGCCTCGCAGCGTCGGCCGATCCTCCAGATGGTCGGCCCACCAGGCGCGGTCGCGGCTCACCGCCCCATTGGTTGCCGCGCACCAGCGCTCGTAGATTTCCGGCAGATGCGTGCGCGCGTCGGCGGCGTTGACCTCGCGGGCGCGGTTTTTCCCCGGGGCGGCTCGCAGCTTCGCGCCGCGGCGATCGATGGAGTAGGTCTGCGAATAGCTGGCCACGCCGGCGCCGAATCCGTCGTAGATCGCCGTTTGGGTGGGGACGCCACAGATCACCGGGTAGCCGCGGTCGATGAGGATTCCCAGCCCCTGAGCGCTGAGCTGCGCCCATACCTGCTTGCCCTGATGGGTCGACGCGACGCTGATCATCGTCAGCCACGCGGCCCGCAGACCGCCGCCACCCGGCACGGTGAGCCGCGTCCGGTAGATGATCGAGGTTCCTACCAGCAGTGGGTCGTGCGAGACGTCCTCGGCGATCAGAATGTCCTCAAGCCGGACCCGACGTTTCCAGGCTTCGACGTCCGCCGTGGTGATCGGATCGCCGAAAGCGCGCGCCTGGTTTTCGTAGACCGCCTGCCAATCGCTCTCGGTGGGATGCCTGATTTCGATGGCGTCGTCGGTCGTGTTCATCGTTGATCCAATCCGCTTGTGAGCCAGCCGAACCGGCGCTTATCCCGCTTGCGTGCGGTACCCGGGTGCTGGCCGGTCAAACGGGGGTGGGCATGACGGGTCCGACCGGGGGCAATTCGCCGCGCCTTGATCGCCTGCTACCAGCTGTTTTCGCACACCACGTGGAGAATCTGTCACGATGGCGACACTGAACCGCTGACCGGTTCCATCTCCGCGTGGCGAGCGGCCGCGAACATTTAGAATGCATGCACTGTGTCTGGTCAGCGGTGACCAAGAGTAAACCCCTCGCACTTGGAAGGTCACTTGAGAACGCCTTTGCGCAGCGGCCGATCGTTACTGGTTGTTGCCCTGTTTTTGTTTGCTGCCGTGGGGTGCGGCAGCAGCCACAGCGCCGCGCCGGCGAAGGTCATCTTCGACAAGGGCACGCCGTTCGCCGATCTGCTTGTTCCCAAGCTCACGTCCTCGGTGGCCGACGGTGCCGTCGGGGTCACCGTGGATGCGCCCGTGACCGTCAGCGTCGCCGACGGGGTGCTGGGTTCGGTGACGATGGTCAACGAGAACGGCAAGGCGGTTAGCGGTCAGCTCAGCCCGGACGGGCTGCGCTGGGCCACCACCGACCAGCTCGGTTACAACCGGCGCTACACGCTGAGCGTCAAGGCGCTCGGCCTGGGCGGCGCGGCCACCCGGCAGATGACCTTCCGGACCAGCTCGCCTGCGCACCTGACGATGCCCTACGTCAATCCCGGCGACGGCGAGGTGGTCGGCGTCGGCGAGCCGGTCGCGATCCGCTTCGACGAGAACATCACCAACCGCGCCGCTGCCCAGAAGGCCATCGTCATCACCACCAACCCACCCGTCGAGGGCGCGTTCTACTGGCTGAACAACCGCGAAGTGCGTTGGCGCCCAGAGCATTTCTACAAGCCGGGTACGACGATCGATGTCGCGGTCAACACCTACGGTGTCGACCTGGGTGACGGAATGTTCGGCGAGGACAACGTCAAGACGCACTTCACCATCGGCGACGAGGTCATCGCGACCGCCGACGACACCACGAAAATGGTCACGGTTCGGATCAACGGCGAAGTGGTCAAGACCATGCCGACGTCGATGGGCAAGGACAGCACCCCGACGGCCAACGGCGTCTACATCATCGGCGGGCGGTTCAAGCACATCATCATGGACTCGTCGACCTACGGTGTACCGGTCAACTCGCCCAACGGATATCGCACCGACGTCGAGTGGGCCACTCAGATGTCGTACAGCGGAGTGTTCGTGCACTCGGCGCCGTGGTCGGTGGGCGCCCAGGGCCACACCAACACCAGCCACGGGTGCCTGAATGTGAGCCCGAGCAATGCCGAGTGGTTCTATGACCACGTCAAACGCGGTGACATCGTCGAGGTCGTCAACACCGTGGGCGGCACGCTTCCGGGCACCGAGGGCCTCGGCGACTGGAACATCCCCTGGCCGCAGTGGAAGGCCGGCAACGCCGACACCTGACGTCTTGCCCTTCGGAGCGACGAGCAGGCTTGCGCGCGGGTGAAACTCGCGCGCTGAAGTGATCCTGTTGGGATCGGTAGCCCAAGGCGGACGCAAGAATTCCGCAAGTTACCGGCGATACCGTCGCGGCACGGGCCGAACGAAAGGGATCGAAATGAAGGGACTCATCAAGGGGTCGGCAAGCGCTCTGCTGGTGTCCGCCGGCTTGGGCTGCGCCGCGTTGGGGCTCGGCGCTGGGCTCGCCCACGCCGACAACAGCGACTGGGGTCCGGCGCATCATTGGTGCCCGGGAGAACCCCTCCCGGAGACCGGCAATCATGTCACCGACCCACTGCGCTGGGACATGACGATCTGCCACACGTACTACTTCACCTACCCGTACGGGAATGTGGCAAAGACGATTTGGGACGGGGAGAACCCCCCGCCGAAGCCGCCGCCGCCCTACGGCCTCTACTGCAACGGCCCGGGCCTCACGAATTGCTATATCGACAACCACCCGCGCCCCTGAGCGAGCCGTGGGCTCTCCAAAAATGGTCAGAGGCGGCTAGTTGCCGCCTCTGACCGATGGGGTGGCTGACGGGACTCGAACCCGCGACACCCAGGATCACAACCTGGTGCTCTACCAGCTGAACTACAGCCACCATTGCCGCCTACCGCGCGGCGACGTCGATACTAGCCGCTCGGTGCCTCGTCGGCCGAATCGTTTGTTTCGGGTGCGTCGGACCCGTTACCAAGCTCGGCCGCTACCAGCGCGATTTCGCTGGTCGGCGGGCCCGGCGGCGGAACAAACGCGGTGCGCCGGTAGAACTGCAGCTCACGGATGGATTCGTGAATGTCGGCCAGCGCGCGGTGCGCGAGCCCCTTGGCCGGCTGACCGAAGTAGATGCGCGGATACCAGCGCCGGCACAGCTCCTTAATCGAGCTGACGTCGATCATCCGGTAATGCAGAAACGAGTCCAGCTTGGGCATGTCTCGGGCGATGAACGAACGATCGGTGGCGATCGAGTTGCCCGCCAGGGGCGCGGTCTTGGGCTGTTTGACGTGTGCGCCGATGTAGTCGAGCACCATCGCCTCGGCGGTCGCCACGTCGACGACGGACGCTTTCACCTCGTTGATGAGCCCGGAGCGCGTGTGCATTTCGGTGACGACGTCGATCATCGAGGACAGTGCGGCGTCGTCGGCGTGGATCACCACATCGATTCCGTCGCCGAGGATGTTCAGATCGGCGTCGGTGACCAGGGCCGCGATCTCGATCAGCTTGTCCGAGCCCACGTCCAGGCCGGTCATCTCGCAGTCGATCCACACCAATTCGTCGCGCACAGCGCTCTACAGTAGGCCCACCGTCAGCCCTGCCCCTGCATCCCCCTGGCAAGTAGTGTGAGCTTTGCCTGGCGGCGCGGCGACTACTCGGGGAAGAAGGACGCGGCACGATGAGCACCGAAGCGGCGGGGACGCCCGCCAAACGGATTTCCGCTGGTTATGCCGTCGAGGGTAAGGCCCTGGAGTTGGGCACCGTCGTCGTCGACGGTCAGGCGGACCCGACCGCCCAGATCCGCATCCCGCTGGCCACCATCAACCGGCACGGTCTGGTCGCCGGCGCGACCGGCACCGGCAAGACCAAGACGTTGCAGCTGATCGCCGAGCAGCTCAGCGCGGCAGGCGTTCCGGTGCTGATGGCGGACGTGAAGGGCGACCTGTCTGGGCTGTCCCGGCCGGGGCAGGCCAACGACAAAACCGCGGCGCGCGCCAAGGACACCGGGGACGACTGGACCGCCACGAGATTCCCGGTGGAGTTTCTGTCGTTGGGCACCGGCGGAATCGGGGTGCCGGTGCGGGCAACCGTTGCCAGCTTCGGCCCGGTGCTGCTGTCAAAGGTGTTGGGGCTCAACGCTACTCAAGAATCCACGCTGGGGCTGATCTTCCATTGGGCGAAGGAGAACGACCGTCCGCTGATCACGTTGAACCAGTTGCGCACCGTCATCGCCCATTTGACCAGCGACGAGGGCAAAGACGATCTGAAAAACCTGGGCGGAGTGTCGCCCACGACCGCGGGCGTCATCCTGCGCGCGCTGGTCAACCTCGAGGGCGAAGGCGGCGACACGTTCTTCGGCGACCCGAAGCTTGATACGCGCGACCTGCTGCGGTTCGACGACCAGGAACGCGGCATCATCACCCTCCTCGAGTTCGGCGGCCAGTCGTTGCGCCCGATCATCTTTTCCACCTTCCTGATGTGGCTGCTGGCCGACCTGTTCGCCGAACTGCCCGAGGTCGGCGACGTGGACAAGCCCAAGCTGGTGTTCTTCTTCGACGAGGCGCACCTGTTGTTCACCGAAGCCTCGAAGGCATTCCTGGACCAAGTGGAGCAGACGGTCAAGCTGATTCGCTCCAAGGGCGTCGGGGTGTTCTTCTGCACCCAGCTGCCCACCGACGTGCCCAACGATGTGCTGTCCCAGCTGGGAGCGCGCATTCAGCACGCGCTGCGCGCGTTCACCCCCGACGACCAGAAGGCGCTGAGCAAGACCGTCCGCACCTACCCGAAAACCGATGTCTACGACCTCGAATCGGCGCTGACGTCGCTGGGTATCGGCGAGGCCGTCGTCACCGTGCTTTCGGAGAAGGGTGCGCCGACGCCCGTGGCATGGACGCGCATGCGCGTTCCCCGCTCGCTGATGGGCGCTATCGGCGATGACGCGATCGTCGAAGCGGTCAAAGCCAGCCCGCTGCAAGCCAAGTACGGGCAGACGGTCGAGCAGCCACCCGAGCCCGACGCGACCCCGCAGGCGGCGCCGGACTCCGGAGCGCCCGAATCTCCGCCGCTGCCAACCGATTCCGAGATCCCGCCGATGCCAGCGCCCTGGGAGCCCAAGCCTCCCCCCTGGTGGAAGGATGTTCTCAGCGACCCGACGGTGAAGAGCGGGTTCAACACCGCGATACGCGAGATTGTCCGCGGCTTGTTCGGCTCGGGCCGACGCCGGAAGTAGCCGCTACCCGCCGCCGAGCTTCTTGTAGAACGCGCCCACGATCGGCGCCACGATCGCGCGCGGCGCATACCCGCTCGCGACCGACATCGCCTTCGATGTCACGCCCGGGACGACGCGCATCTTGTTGCGCTCCAACGCATCCAGCGATCGCCGCGCGGTGTGCTCCGTGGAGATCCACAGGAAGTCCGGGACCAGCTTTTCCACCAGGGATCGTTCCGCGTCAGCGGGCAGATCGGTGCGCACCGGCCCGGGGGCCAGCAGCGTGACGTGCACACCGGTGTTGCGCAGTTCGCCGCGCAACGATTCGCTGAAGGTATTCGCGAACGCCTTCGTCGCGGCATAGGTGGCGTTGTACGGGATCGGCGAATTGCCCGCCGTCGAACCGGAAATCAGGATGCCGCCGGCCTTGCGCTCGATCATACCCGGCAGCACCGCCAACGTAAGATCATGCACCGCAACGGCGTTCAGCTGCACCTGAGCCTTCTCGCCCGCCGGATCGAGGCCTGCCACCGGACCGAATGTCGCCGTCCCCGCGTTGGCGCACAGGATCGACACGGGGCGGGCGGCCAATTCGTCGCACAGCTTCGCCCGTTGAGCCGGGTCGGCTAGATCGGCGGGGCGTACTTCCACCGCGACGCGATACTTGTCGGATAGGCGCGTGGCCAGGTCGGTGAGCAAGTCCTCGCGTCGCGCGGTGACGATCAGGCTGTGCCCGCGGGCGGCGAGTTCGGTGGCCAGCGCCGCGCCGATGTTTTGGGAAGCTCCGGTCACCACGGCACGCGCGTCGGGGCTGGGAGCGGGTAGCGGCATGCGGCCAATGGTAGACACCGCCCCCTGTGAGCCGCCGATAGAGAGAGCCGGCGCCGCGGGCCAGATAGAGTCCCCTGCATGAATCAGCCGGGGCGGAGGGGCGTGCGATCCCCGGTGGTGGCGTGGGCGCTGTGGGACGCCGGTTCGGCCGGCCTCAGCGCCATCGTGGCGACGTTCGTGTTCTCCGTCTACCTGACCGGCACGGTCGGGGCGAACCTGCACGGCGGCACCACCGCGGCGAGTTGGTTGGGTCGCGCGGGGACCATCGCCGGGCTGACCATCGCGGTGCTGGCGCCCGCGGTCGGGGTGTGGGTGGAGTCTCCGCATCGCCGGCGGGTGGCGATGAGCGTGTTAACGGGCGGGGCGGTGACGCTGACCTGCGCGATGTATTTGATCCGCGCCGATCCCAGCTATTTGTGGGCCGGGCTGGTGCTGCTCGGGGCCACGGCGGCCTGCTGCGACCTGGCCAGCGTGCCCTACAACGCGATGCTGCGCCAGCTCTCGACGCCGGAGACGGCCGGCCGGGTGTCCAGCATTGGCGCGGCGGCGGGATTCGTCGGGAGCGTGGTGCTGCTGGTGCTGATCTACGTCGGATTCATCGCCGGAACCGGTCCGGAGCGCGGGCTGCTGCACGTGCCCACCCACGACGGGCTCTACGTCCGGACGGCGATGCTGCTGGCCGCGGGGTGCTTCGCTGTGCTGGCCCTGCCGCTGCTGCTGGGCGCACACCGGCTGCCCGACTCCGGCGCGGTGGGCCCGACGACCACCATGCTGGGTGGGTATCGGCGGCTGTGGTCGGAGATCAAGGGGGAGTGGCGGCGCGACCGCAATCTGGTCTACTTCCTGGGCGCCAGCGCGCTGTTCCGGGACGGGCTGACGGGCATTTTGGCGTTCGGCGCGGTGCTGGGCGTCAGCGTGTACGGCCTCTCGCAGGGGGACGTCCTGGTATTCGGGGTGGCGGCGTCCGTCGTCGCCGCTGTGGGCGCCGTGCTCGGCGGGTTGGTCGACCATCGGATCGGATCCAAACCGGTCATCATCGGGTCACTGGCCGTGATGGTCGGCGTCGAGCTCGCGCTGCTGGGCTTGTACGGCCGGGCGGCGTTCTGGGTGGGCGGACTGCTGCTGGCTCTTTTCCTCGGCCCGGCGCTGGCGTCGTCGCGGGCGCTGTTGCTGCAGATGGCGGACCACGGCAAGGAGGGGGTCGCCTTCGGTCTGTACACCATGACCGGGCGGGCGGTGTCGTTCATTGCGCCGTGGCTGTTTTCCGTGTTCGTCGATGCGTTCGGTGCCGTCCGTGCCGGATGGGGTGGCATCTCGCTGGTGTTGCTCGCGGGCCTACTGGCCATGCTGGTGGTCCGCGTCCCGCCGCGCCGTGCGGCCGTCCCGGCGGAACAGGTCTAGAGCATTAGGACAGCGGCGCGTCGCAAATCGTGATACCCGCCCCGGTCCGCTGGCGCACCTGAACCCCGGCCACCGTGACCGAGCAGGTGATCGTGTGGCCGATGTTGACGATCGTGACGTTCGCCGGGTGCGCGGCCGACTTCGACAGGCTGACCTCTTTGCTCCACGGCAGCGACACATTGAACTCGGTCTGAATCATGCCGCCGGTGTCCATGTACGTGATGCTGATCGCGCGGCCTTCGCCGCTGACGTTGTAGACGACGGGCTGCATCGCGCCGGGTTCCGGCGACTCGGTGGTCTCGCCCGGGGCGGTGGAGGGCGCGGCGCTGGGGGTGTGCGTCCTGGTCGTCGGCAGGGGCGACGCCGAACTCGGCCCGGGCATCGGGGGCAGCGGCTCGACCGCGGTCTGTGTCTTCATCGAGCCATTAGCGATGATCAGCGCGATGACCAATCCCACCACCAGCAGGACCGCCGCGGCCGCGGCAATCCACAGCCAGCGCGGCGATTTCGGGCCCTCCGACGGCGGGGGAGAAAGCCGCGCGGTGGGCGTTCCGTCCGGCGGGGGCTGGTCGTATTGCCAATACGGCGGCAACTGTTGGGTCGGGTTCGGTTGGCTCGAGGTCGGCGCCCACTGCGTCGGCGGCGCGCCGTACGCGGGCGCGTAGGGCGCCTGGTCGGCGTACGCGGGATCGACGCGCGGTGGGTCCTGATGACCCTGCGGCGCGGATGATCGGGACCAAGGCTGAGCAGCACCGAACCGCTCCGTTCGGTGTGGATCGCTCATGAATTGCAGGGTACCTAAGCTGGGCGCGCCCGCTGGAAGTTCGCGCGGATCATCGGTGGCACAACCCGTGGCGCACCCAATCAGCGCTGATCAGCGGCCCGCAGCGCGGCGACCGTCATTGCCCGCATGACGGCCCGATACCGCGCGGCGAAGGCCGGCTTGGTGCGTGAGTTGTCACCGGACTTCATGCTGTGTGGTGTCGAGTTCAGCAACCCGAACACCGCGTGCGCGGTCAACCGTGCGTCGGCCTCGGCGAGCTGCGGGCTCAGCTCGCGCAGCACGCCCACCCAGATCTCGACGTACTGGCGCTGTGCTTTGCGCACCTGGCGCTCCGCGGCGTCGGGCAGGTACGCGAGGTCGCGGTCCTGGATCCGGATCAGGTCGGGCTCGCCCAGGGCGAAGTCGAGATGGAAATCGATGAGGCCGTTTAGCGCACCCGCCGGGTCGGCGTTGCGGGCGGTCACATCGCGGGCACCGGCGAGCAGCCGGGCGCTGATTCCGACCAGCAGCTCGACCAGCAGCGACTCCTTGTTCGGGAAGTGCCGGTAGATGGCCGGGCCGCTGACCCCGGCGGCCGCGCCGATGTCTTCCAGTCGGACGGCGAGGAAGCCGCGTTCGGCGAACAGCCGTTCGGCTGCTGAGAGGAGTTGCAAACGCCGGTCGGATTTCAACTGGCTGCGGCGGCTTGGGGATTCGGGCTGACCAGGCTGGTCGGGCTGGCGGTCCGGGGCGGACGTTGCCATGACGGTCTCCGTCGGGACGCTTCGGTTAATCGTCCCTAACGTAGCACGAGTTAGTCGCTATTAACTGTCGATTGCGCGGACGTTCGTCCCTCTCTGGACGCACCGGACGGGTAATGGTATTCTCACCCCAGTTAATGAGCATTAACTGAATCTGGGAGGCTCTGCGGTCATGGACAAGGTGGTGGCGACGGCCGCGGAGGCGATCGCCGACATAACCGACGGTTCGTCGCTGGCCGTGGGCGGGTTCGGTCTGTGCGGCATTCCCGAAGCGCTGATCGCAGCGCTGGCCGACACCGGGGTGACCGACCTGGAGACGGTCTCGAACAACTGCGGCGTCGATGGTATCGGGCTGGGAGTGTTGTTGGGGCACAAGCGTATTCGCCGGACAATCTCGTCCTATGTGGGCGAGAACAAGGAGTTCGCGCGCCAGTTCCTGTCCGGCGAACTCGAGGTCGAGCTGACCCCGCAGGGCACCCTCGCCGAACGATTGCGCGCGGGCGGGATGGGGATACCCGCGTTCTACACCCCCGCCGGCGTCGGCACCCAGATCGCCGACGGCGGGCTGCCGTGGCGCTACGACGCGTCCGGCGCGGTGGCGGTGACCTCACCGGTCAAGGAGACCCGCGAGTTCGACGGCGTGACCTATGTTCTCGAGCGCGCCATCCGCACCGACTTCGCGCTTGTGCACGCCTACAAGGGCGACCGGCACGGCAACCTGGTTTATCGGGAATCGGCGGCCAACTTCAACCCGGAATGTGCCGGCGCCGGCCGGATCACCATCGCCGAGGTCGAGCACCTCGTCGAGCCCGGGGAGATCGACCCCGCCACCGTGCACACGCCGGGGGTGTTCGTCCAGCGCGTCGTGCACGTGCCCAATCCGGCGAAGCGGATCGAGAAGGAAACGGTGCGATGAGGAGCAGGGGCGCCAGATGAGCTGGAGCAGAGACGAGATGGCCGCGCGGATTGCGGCCGAATTCGAGGACGGCCAGTACGTCAACCTCGGCATCGGCATGCCCACCCTGATCCCCAACCACATCCCCGAGGGCGTCCATGTGGTCTTGCATTCGGAGAACGGCATCCTCGGCGTCGGGCCGTATCCCAAGCGGGAGGATCTCGACGCCGATCTGATCAATGCGGGCAAGGAGACGGTGACCGCGCTGCCGGGCGCCGCGTTCTTCGGCTCGGCAACTTCGTTCGGCATCATCCGCGGCGGACATCTCGACGTCGCTGTGCTTGGCGCCATGCAGGTTTCGGTCACCGGCGACCTCGCCAACTGGATGATCCCGGGCAAGATGGTCAAGGGCATGGGCGGCGCGATGGATCTGGTGCACGGCGCGCGCAAGGTGATCGTGATGATGGAGCACGCCGCCAAGGACGGCAGCCCGAAGATTCTGGAGCGCTGCACACTGCCGTTGACCGGCGTCGGCTGCGTGAATCGCATCGTCACCGAGCTTGCGGTCATCGATGTCCGCGACGACGGCCTGCATCTGATCGAGACCGCGCCCGGCGTGTCGATCGAGGAGGTCAGCGCGAAAACCCAACCGCCCCTTCTGCTTCAGGACCTGGCCACCAAGTGACCCAAGTCGCCGCGCCGTCCTTCGCCGACGAGCACCGTCGGTTGGTGGCGGAGCTGAACGCCAAGCTGGCCGCCGCGGCTCGCGGGGGCAACGAACGCGCCCGCGAGCGTCACGTCAGCCGCGGCAAGCTGCTCCCGCGCGAACGGGTGGACCGCCTGCTCGATGCGGGCAGTCCGTTCCTGGAGCTGGCCCCGCTGGCCGCCGGCGGCATGTACGGCGACGAGTCTCCGGGCGCCGGGATCATCACCGGGATCGGGCGGGTATCGGGACGCGAATGCGTGATCGTCGCCAACGACGCCACCGTCAAGGGCGGCACCTACTACCCGATGACGGTCAAGAAGCACCTGCGCGCCCAGGAGGTCGCGCTGCAGAATCTGCTGCCATGCATCTACCTCGTCGACTCGGGCGGCGCGTTCCTGCCGCGCCAGGACGAGGTGTTCCCGGACCGCGAACATTTCGGGCGCATCTTCTACAACCAGGCGACCATGAGCGCCAAGGGAATTCCGCAAGTCGCCGCGGTGCTGGGTTCGTGCACCGCCGGCGGAGCCTACGTGCCGGCGATGAGCGACGAGGCGGTGATCGTGCGCGAGCAGGGCACGATCTTCCTCGGCGGGCCGCCCCTGGTCAAGGCCGCCACCGGCGAGATCGTCACGGCCGAGGAGCTCGGCGGCGGCGACCTGCACTCCCGGGTCTCCGGTGTCACCGACCATCTCGCCGACGACGACGAGCATGCCCTGCGGATCGTCCGCTCGATCGCGGCCACCTTCGGACCGCGCGAGGCGGCGCCGTGGGACGTGCTGCGTGCGGTCGAGCCCAAGCACGCCCAGAGCGAGCTCTACGACGTCGTGCCCCCCGATCCGCGGGTGCCCTACGACGTGCACGAAGTCATCGTGCGGCTGGTCGACGGCAGCGAATTCAGTGAATTCAAGGCCAATTACGGCAAGACGCTGGTCACCGCGTTCGCACGCATCCACGGCCATCCCGTGGGGATCGTCGCCAACAACGGTGTGCTGTTCAGCGAATCCGCTTTGAAGGGTGCGCATTTCATCGAGCTGTGCGACAAGCGCAGGATCCCGCTGCTGTTCCTGCAGAACATCGCCGGCTTCATGGTCGGCCGCGACTACGAGGCGGGTGGCATCGCCAAACACGGCGCCAAAATGGTCACCGCCGTGGCCTGTGCGCGGGTGCCCAAGCTGACCGTCGTGATCGGCGGATCCTATGGGGCGGGTAACTATTCGATGTGCGGAAGGGCGTATTCTCCGCGTTTTCTGTGGATGTGGCCAAACGCGCGGATCTCGGTGATGGGCGGCGAACAGGCGGCTTCGGTGTTGGCCACGGTGCGCGGCGAACAGCTCGCCGCGGACGGCAAACCCTGGACCGCCGAAGAAGAGGACGCATTCAAGGCGCCCATCCGCGAGCAGTACGAGGACCAGGGCAACCCCTACTACTCGACGGCCCGGCTGTGGGACGACGGGATCATCGACCCGACCGACACGAGAACAGTTGTCGGGCTGGGGCTTTCGGTATGCGCCCAGGCGCCCCTGGAACCGGTCTCCTACGGCGTGTTCCGGATGTGAGTGCGATGTTCGAAACGGTATTGGTCGCCAACCGCGGCGAGATCGCGGTGCGGGTGATTCGGACCCTGCGCCGACTGGGTGTCAAATCCGTCGCGGTCTACAGCGACGCCGACGCCGGCGCGCGGCACGTGCTCGAGGCGGACGAGGCGGTGCGGCTGGGGCCGGCGCCGGCGCGGGAGAGCTACCTCAACAGTGACAAGGTGCTGGGCGCCGCGGCCCGAACCGGGGCCCAGGCGATCCATCCCGGATACGGGTTTCTTTCCGAGAACGCCCATTTCGCCGCGGCGTGCGAGAGCGCGGGCGTGGTGTTCCTGGGCCCGCCGGCACGCGCGATCGAGGTGATGGGCGACAAGATCACCGCCAAGAACGCGGTCGCCGCCTTCGACGTGCCGGTGGTACCGGGGATCGCCAGGCCGGGGCTCAGCGATGACGACCTGGTGGCGGCGGCCGACGACGTCGGCTACCCGGTGTTGATCAAGCCCTCGGCGGGCGGCGGCGGCAAGGGCATGCACCTGGTGCAGGAGCCGGCGCGGCTACGCGAAGCACTGGTGACCGCGCGCCGGGAAGCCGCCTCGGCGTTCGGCGACGACACCCTGTTCCTCGAGCGATTCGTGCTGCGGCCCAGGCACATCGAGGTGCAGGTGCTGGCCGACGCGCACGGCAACGTGGTGCATCTGGGTGAGCGCGAGTGCAGTCTGCAGCGACGCCATCAAAAGGTCATCGAGGAGGCGCCGTCGGCCCTGCTGGACGCCCAGACGCGCGCCCGAATCGGAACGGCGGCCTGCAACACCGCCCGCAGCGTCGACTACGTGGGCGCCGGCACGGTGGAGTTCATCGTCTCCGCCGAGCGGCCCGACGAGTTCTTCTTCATGGAAATGAACACCCGCCTGCAGGTGGAACATCCGGTCACCGAGGCGGTCACCGGGCTCGACCTCGTCGAGTGGCAACTGCGGGTGGGTGCCGGCGAGAAGCTGGCCTTCGCCCAGGACGACATCGCGCTGAGCGGGCACGCCATCGAGGCGCGTGTCTACGCGGAGGACCCCGCGCGAGGGTTTCTGCCCACCGGCGGGCGGGTGCTGGAGGTGATCGAACCGTCCGGCGATGGTGTGCGGGTGGATTCGTCGCTGCTGGCCGGCACCGTGGTCGGCAGCGACTACGACCCGATGCTCAGCAAGGTGATCGCACACGGGGCCGACCGCGCGGACGCGCTGACGCGACTGGACCGGGCGCTGGCACGGACCGCGGTGCTGGGCGTGCAGACCAACGTCGAGTTTCTGCGGTTCCTCCTGGCCGACGAGCGCGTCCGAGCCGGCGATCTGGACACCGCGCTGCTCGAAGAGCGGCTGCCCGACTTCGTGCCGCTGCCGGCGCCCGACGACGTGCTGGCGGCGGGCGGTCTCTACCGCCAGTGGGCCCTGGCACGTAGCGCGCGAAATGACCTGTGGGCCTCGCCGACGGGGTGGCGGGTCGGTGGCGTGGTGGCGCCGGTGCGCACCGAGATGCGCACCGCGCTGCGTGAGGAAACGGTGTCGGTGTGGGGTTCGCCGGACGCGGCTCGCGTGCAGGTCGGCGACGGTGAAATCAGCTCTGCCAGTGCGCAATTCGACGGATCGAGGATGAGCGTGACACGCGACGGCGTGCGCCGCGACTACCGATGGGCGGAAGCCGACCGGCACCTGTGGATCGCCGACGAGCGAGGCACCTGGCACCTGCGCGAAGCCGAGGAGCACACGATTCATCGCGCGGCGGGCGCCAGGCAGGCGGAGGTCGTTAGCCCCATGCCCGGCAATGTGATTGCCGTGCGGGTCGCCTCCGGTGCGGAGGTCTCCGAGGGCGACCCGGTGGTGGTGGTTGAGGCGATGAAGATGGAACACTCGCTCGCCGCACCGGTCTCGGGATCAGTGGAGGTGCTGGTGTCTGTTGGTGACCAGGTGAAGGTCGATCAGGTACTGGCCAGGATCAAGGATCAAGAATCATGACGACGACAATTACGGCGGGGCGCTGCCCAAGGAATACGAAGAACTGCGTGACACGGTTGCCGACTTCGCGCGCACCGTGGTTGCTCCGGTGTCGGCCAAACACGATGAGGAGCACAGCTTTCCGTACGAAGTCATCGCCAAGATGGGCGAGATGGGGCTGTTCGGGCTGCCGTTCCCCGAGGAATACGGTGGCATGGGCGGCGACTACTTCGCGCTGGCGTTGGCGCTCGAAGAACTGGGCAAGGTCGACCAGTCGGTCGCGATCACGCTGGAGGCCGGGGTGGGCCTCGGCGCGATGCCGATCTACCGGTTCGGAAACGAGGAGCAAAAGCAACAGTGGCTGCCGGACCTGACGGCCGGCCGGGCGCTCGCCGGTTTCGGGCTCACCGAGCCCGGGGCAGGTTCGGACGCCGGAAGCACCCGCACCACCGCCCGTCTCGAAGGCGACGAGTGGATCATCAACGGCAGCAAGCAGTTCATCACTAACTCGGGCACCGACATCACGTCGCTGGTCACCGTCACCGCAGTGACCGGAACAGTGGGGGACAAGAAGGAGATCTCGACGATCATCGTGCCCAGCGGCACACCGGGATTCACCGTCGAACCGGTCTACAACAAGGTCGGTTGGAACGCTTCTGACACCCATCCGCTGAGCTTCGACGACGCCCGCGTCCCACAGCAGAACTTGCTGGGCGCGCGCGGCACGGGTTACGCGAACTTCTTGTCCATCCTCGACGAGGGCCGGATCGCGATCGCCGCGCTGGCGACGGGGGCCGCGCAGGGCTGCGTCGACGAGAGCGTCAAGTACGCCAAGGAACGGCAGTCGTTCGGCCAGGCGATTGGCTCCTATCAGGCGATCAGCTTCAAGATCGCCCGCATGGAGGCGCGGGCCCACGTGGCCCGCACGGCATACTACGAGGCGGCCGCAAAGATGTTGGCGGGCAAGCCCTTCAAGAAGGAGGCGGCGATCGCGAAAATGGTTTCCTCGGAGGCGGCGATGGACAACGCGCGCGACGCTACCCAGATCCACGGCGGCTACGGCTTCATGAACGAGTATCCGGTGGCGCGTCACTACCGCGACAGCAAGGTGCTCGAGATCGGTGAGGGCACCACCGAGGTGCAGCTGATGCTCATCGCGCGATCGCTGGGGCTGTCATGACAGAAAAGTCGATCATCCAGCGCGGCTTGTGGTTTGAGGAATTCGAGGTCGGCACCACCTACAAGCACCGACCGGGCCGCACCGTCACCGAGGCCGATAACGTGTTGTTCACCACGCTGACGATGAACACCCAGTCGCTGCACCTCGACGCGGCGTGGGCCGCCGAACAACCGGGCTTTCGGGGCGAGCGACTGGTGAACTCGATGTTCACCCTCTCGACGCTGGTCGGGTTGTCGGTGGCGCAGCTGACGCTCGGCACCATCGTGGCCAATCTCGGCTTTTCCGAGGTGTCGTTCCCCAAGCCGGTGTTCCACGGCGACACCCTCTATGCGGAAACCGTGTGCACCGCCAAGCGCGAATCGAAAAGCCGTCCCGGCGAAGGCATCGTCACGCTCGAGCACACCGGGCGCAACCAGCATGGCGACATCGTTGCGCGCGCCGTGCGTACCACGCTGGTCCAGAAGCGGCCAAACACAGAGGAGACGTAATGGATCTGCGTGCCGCCGGTCCGGGTTGGTTGTTCTGCCCGGCCGACCGACCCGAGCGCTTCGCCAAGGCCGCCGCTGCCGCCGACGTGGTGATCCTCGACCTCGAGGACGGCGTCGCCAAGGCGGATAAGCCCGCCGCGCGCAAGGCGCTGCAGGAAACACCGTTGGATCCGGAACGCACCGTGGTTCGGGTCAACGCGGCCGACACCGGCGAGCTGCCCCTCGACCTGGATGCGCTCGCCGGCACCCGGTACACGACGGTGATGTTGTCCAAGACCGAATCGGCCGCGCAGGTGGATGCGCTGGCGCCGCGCGATGTGATCGCGCTGATCGAGACGCCACGCGCGGCGGTGTTCGCCGCCGAGATCGCGGCGGCCGAGCGGACCGTCGCCCTGATGTGGGGCGCCGAGGATCTGGTCGCCACGCTCGGTGGCAGCTCCAGCCGTTTCGCCGACGGCACCTACCGCGACGTGGCCCGCCATGTGCGCTCGACCGCCCTGCTCGCCGCGTCGGCCTTCGGTCGAATCGCGCTCGACGCGGTGCACCTGGACATCCGGGATCTCGACGGGCTGCGGGCCGAAGCCGACGACGCCGTGGCGCTGGGATTCAACGGGACCGTGTGCATTCACCCGAGCCAGATCCCGGTCGTGCGCGAGGCCTATCGCCCCAGCGATGACAGGCTGGACTGGGCCCGCCGGGTTTTGGAGGCGGCCAAGACCGAGCGCGGCGTGTTCGCCTTCGAAGGGCAGATGGTCGACTCGCCGGTGCTCAAACACGCCGAGGCGATGCTGGCGCGGGCGGCGGAAACCGCCTCCAGCTGACCGCCCCCGGCGCGCCCGGGCGACACGTTGTCGGCTCATCGTCGATCAACGCGGTCTCGTCGAATTCGAGCGCATAATGGCGTATACGCCAGTGTCGCGGCGAGCGAAGCCTTTCGTCCTGCTGGCGATTGACTTCGGCTTCGCAGCGGGCCCCGGCTGGGGTGTCGCTGCGGCAGAGCCACGCCACTGCTTCGAGTTGAGGAGGCGGTATGGCGGCGAGTCCGATGCCGATGACCGTGGACCTCGAGCCGGTGCAACTCGTCGACCCGGCCGGGACGCCAACGGCCGAATGCCGTTACAGCCGTGAGCTTCCCGCCGAAACGCTGAGCTGGCTGTACGAGATGATGGTGCTCACCCGCGAACTGGACACCGAATTCATCAATCTGAAGCATCAAGGTGAATTGGCGTTGTACGCGCCCTGCCGCGGTCAAGAGGCGGCCCAGGTCGGCGCCACTGCCTGCCTGCGCAAGACCGACTGGCTGTTCCCGCAATACCGAGAACTGGGCGCCTATCTCGTCCGCGGCATCCCACCCGCACACGTGGGCGTCGCCTGGCGCGGAAGCTGGCACGGCGGGCTGGAATTCACCCGGAAGTGCTGCGCCCCGATGTCGATTCCGATCGGCACGCAGACACTGCACGCCGTGGGGGCGGCGATGGCCGCACAACGCCTCGGCGAAGACTCCGTCACGGTCGCGTTCCTCGGCGACGGGGCGACCAGCGAGGGGGACGTGCACGAGGCACTGAATTTCGCCGCGGTGTTCGGTGCACCGTGCGTGTTCTACGTGCAGAACAACCAGTGGGCGATCTCGGTGCCGGTATCCAGACAGACCATCGCACCGTCCATCGCGCACAAGGCGATTGGCTACGGCATGCCCGGCATCCGAGTGGATGGCAACGACGTGCTGGCGTGCTACGCGGTGATGGCCGAAGCGGCCGCCCGGGCCCGCCGCGGTGAAGGCCCGACGCTCATCGAAGCGGTGACCTACCGACTCGGCCCGCACACCACTTCCGATGATCCGTCGCGGTACCGGACGCAACAGGAAGTGGATCGGTGGTCGGCGTTGGATCCCATTCCGCGTTACCGCACCTACTTGCAGGGGCGGGGCCTGTGGTCGGAACGCCTGGAGGAGCGGGTCGGTGCCCGGTCCAAGCGGATGCGGGCCGAGCTGCGCGACGCGGTATTCGACGCACCGGATTTCGACGTCGACGACATATTCGACACGGTGTACGCCGAAATCACGCCCGGCTTGCGGACGCAGCGACAGCAAGTGCACGACGAATTGGCCCGGAGAGATCGGGAGGCGTGACGTGACGCAGCTCGCCGATCCTCCGGCACTTCCGGTACGCGGCGCGGCGCTCGGGGCGAAGTCGCTGACGATGGTGCAGGCGCTGAACCGCGCACTGCACGATGCGATGGCCGCCGACGAACGGGTCTTAGTGTTCGGCGAGGACGTCGCGGTTGCGGGTGGGGTGTTCCGAGCAACGGAGGGACTGGCCGAAACATTCGGTGAGGCAAGGTGTTTCGATACTCCGCTGGCGGAGTCCGCACTGATCGGGATCGCCGTGGGATTGGCGCTACGCGGCTTTGTGCCGGTGCCCGAGATTCAGTTCGACGGCTTTTCCTATCCGGCCCTCGATCAGGTGGTCAGTCATCTGGCGAAATACCGCACCCGCACCCGCGGCGAGGTAAACATGCCCGTCACGGTGCGGATACCATCGTTCGGCGGAATTGGTGCGGCCGAACATCATTCGGACTCCACCGAGTCCTACTGGGCGCACACCGCGGGGCTGAAGGTGGTGGTCCCGTCGACACCGGCCGATGCGTACTGGCTGCTGCGACACGCGATCAGCTGTCCCGACCCGGTGATGTATCTGGAGCCCAAGCGGCGCTACCAGACTCGCGGGCTCGTCGATACCAGCCGGCCGGAACCTCCGATTGGGCGCGCGATGGTGCGCCGGCGCGGCGACGACGTGACGGTCGTGACCTATGGCAGCCCGGTGGGGACCGCGCTGTTCGCCGCGGAAGAGGCCGAGCGGCAGCGCGGTTGGAGCCTGGAGATCATCGATCTGCGCTCGCTGGTCCCCTTGGACTTCGATACCGTCGCCGCGTCGATTCATCGGACCGGACGATGTGTGGTGATGCACGAGGGGCCGCGGACCCTCGGCTTCGGCGCCGATTTGGCCGCACGCATTCAGGAAGAGATGTTCTACGAGCTGGAGGCGCCGGTCTTGCGCGCCTGCGGTTTCGACACCCCTTATCCGCCAGCGCGTTTGGAGGGGTTGTGGCTGCCCGGGCCCGACCGGCTACTCGACTGCGTCGAACGGGTTTTGGGGTTGCCGTGAGCACCGAGGAGCGGGTGAAGTCCTTCCGCGTCCCCGATCTCGGCGAGGGGCTCGAGGAAGTGACGGTGACGAGCTGGAACGTTGCCGTCGGCGACAGCGTCGAGCTCAATCAGACGCTGTGCACGGTCGAGACCGCGAAGGCCGAGGTCGAAATTCCGAGCCCGTACCAGGGCCGGATCGTCGAAAGGGGCGGCGCCGAAGGCGATGTGCTCAAAGTCGGCGCCGTGTTGGCCCGCATCGACACCGCAGCGGTGGCCTCCAACGGCGAGGCGCCACCCACATTGGTCGGCTACGGCGCCGACACCGGCATCGACACCGGCCGACGGCCGGTTCGGCCGCTGGCCGCGCCCCCGGCGCGCAAGCTGGCCAAGGAACTGTCGATTGATCTCGCCGCGATTCAACATGGCGCCGGCGCGGTGATCACCCGAGCCGATGTGCTGGCGGCCGCCCGCGACACCGAAGCCGATTCCGATGTGCGACCGGTGCGCGGCGTGCAGGCCCGGATGGCGGAGAAAATGACGCTGTCCCACCGCGAAATTCCCGCCGCAAAAGTGAGCGTGGAGGTTGATTGCACCGCGCTGCTGCGGCTGCGCGAGCGATTCCGTCGCGAGCACCCGGACATCACGCCGTTCGTGCTGACACTACGCCTGCTGGCTATCGCCTTGGCGCACAACACAATACTGAACTCGACGTGGCTCGACTCGCCCGCCGGGCCCCAGCTGCGCGTCCACCGGAGCGTGCACCTGGGGATCGGGGTGGCCACCGAGCGGGGGCTGCTGGTCCCCGTGATCGCCGACGCACACAACAAGACGACCCGCGAATTGGCCAGTCGGACAGCGGAATTGATCACCGGCGCGCGCGCCGGCACCCTCACGCCCGCGGAGCTGACCGGCTCGACGTTCACCGTGTCAAACTTTGGAGCCCTGGGCGTGGACGACGGTGTGCCGGTGATCAACCATCCGGAAGCGGCCATCCTGGGCATGGGAGCGATCAAGCCGCGGCCGGTGGTCCTCGACGACCAAGTCGTGGCGCGTCCGACGATGGTGCTGACCTGCGTGTTCGATCACCGGGTCGCCGACGGCGCCCAGGTGGCGCAATTCGTCCGCGAGCTGAGGGATCTGATCGAGTCGCCGGAGACCGCGCTGCTGGACCTGTAGCGAGCTGGCCGCGACCAGCTGTTACTCACCACACACTGCAGCCTGCCGCAGAGTAAGGCAAGCTAACTAATCATGGACAACCGCTACTTTCCGCTGGTCGTCGTCGTGGTCATGCTCGCCCTGGGGCTGACGCTGACCGTCGCCGACTTCCAACGGGCGGCCACGCTGCGGCGGCCGCTTCTGGTCGCACTGATTTGTCAGTCCTTGGTGCTGCCCACCCTGTGCCTGCTGATCGCCGAGGCTTTCCACCTGCAACCCACTCTGGCGGTGGGACTGATGCTGATGTCCGCCACTCCCGGCGGGACGATGTCAAACATCCTCAGTCATCTGTTCAACGGGGACCTGGCGCTCAATCTGACGTTGACCGCGATCAACGCGGTGCTGTCGATCTTCGCCCTGCCGGCCATATTGGCGGTCGCGATGGGTTGGTTCATGGGGGACGGACGGTTCATTCCCCTGCAGGTGGACAAGTTCCTCGGGCTGTTCGCACTGGTGCTCATACCGACCGCGGTCGGGATCGCGATACGCCACCGGTTCCCCGAGTTCGCCAGGCGACTGCAAAAGGGGGTCCGAATTGCCGCGGCGGTGCTGCTGGTCGTCGTGGTCGTCGCGTCGATCGCCAAAGGGCAGGCGACGCTCTGGGCCAACTTCGGCGTGCTGAGCGGCGCCGTCGTGTCGTTTTGCGCGGTCAGCCTGAGTGTCGGCTATCTGGTGCCGCGCCGCATGCACCTCGGGCCGCGGCAGGCCATCGCCGTGAGCCTGGAGGTCGGAATGCACAACGCCGTGGTGGCGATGGGTGTAGCCCTGAGCCCGCAACTGCTGAACAATGTCGAAATGGCCACGCCCGCAGCGGTTTATGGCGCGATCGCACCCTTGATGGCCCTGACGTTCGTGTTCGCCGCCCGTCGCCTGGACCCTGCGTTTCGCATGGGCGTGAACACCCCCATCACCGAATCACCCGCAAGTTAACGGCGTTGTGCGGCGGCCAGGCGGGCCGCGAACTCGGGCGACTGGATCGAGGTGGCCTGGGGCCCGAGCTCCGTGCGCATGGCGAGTTCGTGTTGTTCGGTGTCCACCGACCCCAGGCTGGCCGTGGCGCGCATGGTGGCCTTGGTCGCGATCACCACGTCGCGGGGAGCCGCTGCCGGTCCCGCAGCCAGCTCGAGGGCCGCGGCGACGGGGTCGTCGGCGACGCTGAGTGCCAGCCCGTGGCGCACCGCGGCTTCCGCGTCGAAGCGCATCCCGAACAACAACGCCGCCCGGGCGACCTGCGGGCCCACGGCTCGCTGCAGCATCCAGGTCGCACCCCCGCCCGGGTGCAGTCCGAGCTTTTGGAACCGGGAATCGAAGACCGCGCCCGGCCCGACGATGCGGACATCGGCCGCCATCGCCAGATTGAGGCCGGCGCCCACCGCCGCGCCATTGACCGCGGCGATCGTGGGCAGCTTGCACTCGCCAACGGCCATGAAGCCGTCGTAGAGCTCTTTTAGTCCCGACTCCGTCGCTTCGCCGCCCGCGGCGCCCAGTGCGCTGAGGTCGGCGCCCGCGCAGAACGCCTTGCCGGCCCCGGTGATCACCACGGCGTGCGCCCCAGGATCGGCCTCGGCCTGCTCGACGGCGGCACGCAACAACGCCGACATCTCGCCGGTCACCGCATTGCGCCGGTCGGGGTCGTTGACGGTGATCAGCGCGACGTGGTTGTCGACACTGGACAACACCAAGCCGGACTGGGTCATTGCGCACACCTCCGCGTTAGATTCACTCGCGCCGCTATCTTTGCAGGCTCCAGTGCGGGCCAACCGGCGGAGGGCGCGCACGCAAAGTTCACAGAAATTTTTCTCTTCGCCGCTCCCGGCGGTTGTAGGGTGCCGGGACATGACGACTACTTCGCCCGGGCCAGGTTGGTGGCTGGCGTCAGACGACAAGTGGTACCCGCAACGATGGGAAAACACCTTCATCTATCACACGAATGAGTCGCTGAAGGACCTGATCGAAGAGGTGACCGCGCTGGCGAAGTCCTACGGAGAACAAGGGTGGGAGATCGTCAGCTCCTCGGTGCAACGCACCCAGGTGTCCCACCACTTCAAGGGTTACGACAAAGACGGGGAACTGTATTTCGAGTGGAGCATCGTCTGCAGCCTGAAACGGCCGCTGCGACCCGCCTAGTGCCGCAACCGAACTCGTGGTCGTAGATCCCTAGTCGGTGAAGTCGATCCGCACCGACACCGGAGCGGTCTCCAGCGATTTCACCACCTTGGCTGCGATTCGCCCGAACTTGCGGCCCCGCGCCACCAGGTCGTCATCGGGCCTGAACTCTGCGACGCCGCTGCGCCACCGATTTCCCTGTCGGATACGGACATTCGGATTGGCGGCGATGTTTCGGCCCCAGCCCGAACGCGTGCCGTGCTGGCAGATAACCCACGCGCCTCGGTCATCGAATTGCGCCGCCACGGGAACGCGGCGCGGCTGCCCGCTCTTGCGCCCAATGGTCTCGAGTTCCGCGGCCAGGGCCGTCCGCAATCCCAGCCTGCCCAAGGCCTTCACCGCCGGGTTGAGCAGATACCGCCCCATCGCGCGTTCCCGCTGGAACTTCCGCAGCGTCTTTTCGTCGTGCGTGTTGGTCACGCCTGACCTCCCAAATTCGAAACATGTTCGGCCCGTTCAGGTGAAGACGCTAGTAGACCGATTGGTATAGTGCAAGTCATGTCCGCACGGGATGCCCTTATTGCCAGCGTCACGGGTCTGGTTCGGCGGCGCGGTGTCGCGGGAACCGGGATCAACGCGCTGTTGGAGGACAGCGGGTTGGCGCGTAGAACCGTCTATCTGAATTTCCCCGGCGGCAAAGCCGAACTCGTTGCCGAGGCCACCCGCATCGCCGGTCAGGGTCTGACCGCGGTGCTCCGGGCGGTCGACGACGGGGGAGATCCGGCACGCGCGGTCCAAACATTCATCGATGAATGGAAAACCCAACTGTGCGCCACCGAGATGGAGGCGGGTTGCCCGATTGTGGCGGCGATTCTCGGTCGCGCCGAAGTACCGGAGGCCGCGCAGGCGGCGGCCGCGGCGATCACCGAATGGCGGACAATTCTCGCCGATCGGCTCGTCAGGTCCGGCGTCGATCCGGACAACGCGCGCTCACTGGCCACCCTGACGATCGCGGCTATCGAGGGCGCGGTGATCATCGCGCTGGCCACGCAGTCGACCGACGCGCTCGATGACGTCGGACGTCACCTGTCCGAAGTTATCGATTTGCATCTCTGAACGGTTAAAAGTTCAAGCTGGAGAACATGATTCGGCCCGGATCGTATTTCTGTCGTACGGCGCTGAGCCGGGACAGGTTTGGGCCGTAATACCGCGACGCGGCTTGGTTGGCTTCGAGATAGTTCACATAGCCGCCGACCGAATACGGTTGCACCGCTTGATGTGCCGTGTTGAGCCAGCCGAGGGCTGCCGACGGGTCACCGGATGTTTCGACATACCACTGCACCAGCGACGACTGCCGACGCCAGGGAAAGGCCGTGGCTTCTGGTGCAACAGTCGCCAGGGCGCCATCGAGGGCGTGCATGATCGCCAGCATGCGGCCGGCGCCGCGGGGAAAAGCGTTGACAGCCGCGGCGATCCCCTGGGCGGCCGCCGGGGTGATCGTCGTGAACACATCCGAACCGCCGACGTATCCGAGCGGTGACGGATTGAGGTTGCCGACGGCCAGGTAATTCACCAGGTCCAAATAGTTGAACGTGTGGTTGTCGGTTCCGGTCGGTTGTGCTCCGACCGCTGCGGTGATGGCGCTCGCCACACTGTTCCCCGACCCGGCCGGGCAGGTCGCCATGATGCGACAGTGCGTCCCCATCGCGTCGGTGGTGCTGTCCGCCAACGCCCAGCTGTTGCGGTCGGCGGTGCGCAGCCAGTTCTGCCAACCGACGAGGACCTGCGCGAACGCCTGCGGCGGGTAGTTGAGGTTGACGACGTCATAGGTCGCGGTGGGGAAGGTGGCGAAGGTCAGCGAGGTGGTCACCCCGAAGTTGCCACCGCCGCCGCCGCGCAACGCCCACAACAGGTCGGGGTTGCTGCTGGCAGAGGCGGTGACCGCCTGGCCGCTGGGCAACACCACCGACGCGGACGTCAACTGGTCACACAGCAGTCCCGCGTGTCGGGAATGGGCGCCCAGCCCGCCGCCCAGCGCGTGCCCGGCGACACCGACCGATGGGCAGGTCCCTGTCGGGATGCCGCGACCGGCCGCGGCGAGCGCCTGGTGGATCGCATACAGAGTTGTGGCGGGCGTGACGGTGACCTGCCCGCTGGCCGCGTCGTAATGGATGTCGCCGGGCAATTGGCGCAGGTCGAGCACCAGGGCGCCGTTGGCGGTGGACGCCCCGACGTAGGAGTGCCCACCACTGCGCGGAGCGACTTTGAGGTTGTGCGCAGCGGCGAATGCCATCGCCTTCTGCACGTCCGCCGGCGACGTCACGGTGACCACCGCCGCCGGTGTGAAGTTGTTGTAGTTGGTGTTGAAAACCTGTTTGGCGCTGCCGAATTGGGCGCCGTTGTCCGGCAGGATCACCTGTCCTTTGATGGCGGTGGAAAGGCCTTGCCAGCCGGACATATTCGGGTCGGCGGCCGCGCGCCCCGGCCCGAAAACCGTTCCTGCGGCCAACGCTCCGGCCGTCGCCCGCAAAAATGTCTGCCGCGAGATCTCACGCGCCGGCCCCCGCGGAACTGTCATGTCCGCATTCTCGACGAGCCGTCGTCGAAAACCGTCTCGGCGCGTGACGTGTCGCATAACGATTGGGCTCCGACCACGGCCCGGGCCAGGTGGGGCCCGTGCGTCGCGGCAATCAACGCCTTGAATCGATGCCATCAAGCCGGAGCTTTACCTGCTAGCTGCCGGTTGGTTAACCAACTCCCCAGAACGGGTAGCCTCGTGCACAGGCCGGGCCGCTTCGCGGCTCCAACGCCGTGACAAGCAGGGCGATCCTTCGAGACAGGCAATCATCAAAGGCACCAAGCGAGCGGCCCGGCCCCCTCGACATTTTCAGTCATTGCTTCGTTTGGCGTGGGGGAACCACGGAACATCGTCGGGACTTTCGTTCGCCTTATCTGGAAACGATGGTCCGGCTCGTACCGAGCGGCACTGACTAACCCGCTGGGCGCCGGATCAACCCCGGAGAGTGACAGACCTGGTTACCGCCGGCGCGTTTGGCCTCATACATAGCGGCGTCGGAGGTGCTGATCAGATCATCGACGAGTTGCATGTCGGCGATCGGCGGGAGTTTGTCGAGTTCGACAGCTGACGTCCCAATGCTCGCCGTGACCCCGAATGAGATCTCGGCGATCGCCTGGCGGAGTCGTTCGCTCAGCTTTTCCGGGGTGGGTGTGGTGTCGGTGTCGACAACCACGAATTCCTCCCCGCCCATGCGGGCGGTCACCGCTGTGGAGCGGCAATTGTCCCGGAGGGCCTGGCCAACGGCGACCAGCGCCCGGTCGCCCGCGGCATGGCCCTCGGTGTCGTTGAGCTGCTTGAAGTTGTCCAAGTCGATCACCACGGTCACCAGGTACGTGCCTCCGGCGCGGCGGTGGAGCGTCATCAACTCCTGGACCGCGGCGTAAAACGATCGTCGATTGTGCAGGCCCGTGAGTGAGTCGCGGTCAGAACTGCGCAGGTCGTTGCGCAGGCTATGCATCAGAGACAGGATCCCGAACGGCATGCCGATATTGAGCGCGCCGACCGTGATCAGGCCGGCACTGATCAGCGCGACGTCGCCGGTGGCGACGATGAACCGGTGGGCCAGGATCGCCGCGCAGACTGTGGCCACGGCGAAGTTAACGAGCACGAGACGAAGCGTGTGGAAATAGGCGATGAAGCCACCGAGCATGGCGAAGGTGGTGCAGCCCATGAGTCCGGTATAGGGGTTGGACAACCACAGGCAGCAGATGCTGATCACGGCCATCGCCGCGATCGCGAAGAGAATTGACTCCCGACGTGTTGGCCAGCGCACCAGCCAAACCGTTGCTCCGGCAAAACCTACTGCCGAGATCGCGACCGATGCGGCTCTGGTTGCCGCGTGGGTGGGTCCGGACGGACTCCACAGCATCAGCAGCGGCAGGGCCGCCTGCGAAGCGGTGAACGCAAAACTCGATCTCTGCCAGACGGTTTGGAGACCCCGGCTTTTGAGGTAGGCGCTGAGCCGGTCGTAGTGATGGGATTGGTTCACCATCTACGCTCCTATCCGGTCACCGCTCGGGGGGCCATATGACCGTATTATTGGGTCTCTGCCTGCCGCAAAAGCTGGCCGGTTCGGGCCCGGAGCTCGATGTCTTCCCTCGATGGCCGAAGTTGCCATAATTCGCACTGTCCAACGCTTGGTAGTCACCAGTGCCCGGCACGCGACCTAGGGATTTGGAATCGGGCGCTCCGGTGGGTTCCGGATATGCGCCTGTTTGCCCTGGTAATAGCGGTTTTACTGCTGGCTGATTCGGCCCCGGGCCGCCCAAATCCGATCGATTCTTGGTCATAAGCGCCGAATAAGCGGCAACGCGAACGTGCTACGTATGAACCATGGCTGCACCAATACGCTGCGGGCCGATATGAGGGTCGCGCGAAATGATAACAAAGCTCTTCTTATTATCAGTTATGTATCTAAGTGATGATACTCTAATCGGGTGTCATCACATGGCGCTACAACCGCCGTCCAGTACGAGACCTTGAGATGGGGTATGCCGGCCGAGGCTGGGTACGGGCGTCAGGATGTGCGGGCAGCGCTGCGACAGTCCGGTGACTACCAAGCCGCAATCCCTGCAGAGGTCGCAAATCTTGAGGTTTCCCTTCCCTCCCGTACCCTTGCCGATGCAGAGGAGGCCAGCCAGGAGATAGCCCGCTTCGACGCGGAACTTGGTGTCGAGATTGCCCCCTTCGCTTCCGTGCTGCTCCGGTCAGAGTCGGCGGCCAGCTCCAAGATCGAGAACCTCACCGCCTCAGCGCGCGCCATCGCCGAAGCCGAGAGTCTCGGACAATCGAGTCGACGCAATGCCTCTGAGATCGTCGCCAACACCGAGGCCATGCAAGCCGCCGTCGCACTAGCCGACCGCATCGACGGTACCGCCATCCTTGCGATGCATGCTGCACTAATGAACGACAGCAATCCGCACATCGCCGGCAAGTGGCGAACCGAGCAGGTGTGGATTGGTGGCGGCGACTTCGGTCCCCGCGGCGCAGACTTCATTGCACCGCAGCACAGTCGGGTCCCCGGCGCCATCGACGACCTGATCCGGTTCGTCGGGCGCGACGACATACCCGTTCTTCCCCAGATCGCTATCGCACACGCGCAGTTCGAGACTATTCACCCGTTTCCGGATGGAAATGGCCGCACCGGCAGAGCGCTCATCCAGGCGATGTTGCGCAACAAGCGGCTGACTCGTCAGGTCACGGTCCCAGTCTCGGCGGGCCTGCTTACCGACACCGATTCATATTTCCAAGCGCTGACCGCATACCGTGAGGGTGACGCTGCCCCGATCGTCGAAAAGCTCTCTGCCGCATCGATCCTCGCAATCGACAACGGCCGCCGCCTCGTGAGCGACTTACGAGCCACCAGGGAATCCTGGGCATCGAAGATCACTGCTCGCCGGGATTCCGCCGTACACCGCATTGCCGACCTGCTCATTAGACGTCCTGTCGTCAACGCAAAACTATTGACCCGTGAACTGAACATCCCGATGAGCAACGTCTACCGCTATCTGGACCCATTGATCAAGGCAGGGGTCATCGTCGAATTCACAGACCAGTCACGAAATCGCGCGTGGCGCGCACCTGAAGTGCTTGCTGTGCTTGATGCTTTCGCCGAACGCGCGGGGCGGCGAAACTGAGCTCAGCTTGCCCGCTATCGTCGGACGGGAGTCCACCGGCTCATCCCGGCAACTGCAGACTGGACGTGGGCGGTTGTCAACGCCGCTTCTCCTGTCGCCGCAAAGACGACACGACGGCCGATCTCGACAGCGTGGTCTGCGAAGCGTCGGTAAAACCGACCTAGGAGGATGACACCGGGGTCCAGCGATTCGCAAGCCCATCACATAGGGTGCGCGAAGCGAACACATCCTGCGGTGTCGCGACGGGAGCAATGGATGGTTACCGACACGCTGCCGCCGGGTCCGCGGCTACCAATGACATTGCAAACCGCTGCGTGGATCGCTCGACCGTGGGACTTCATGACGCGTTGCGCTGCCCAATACGGCGACATGTTCACTATGAAGCTCGCGGGCTTGGGAGCCATCGTGATGGTTTCTCATCCCGAGGTGGTCAGGGAGGTATTCACCGCATCTCCCGAACTGTTGCACGCGGGTGAAGCCAACCGCGTGCTGTTGCCGGTGGTGGGGGCGAACTCGGTAATGCTGCTCGATGGTGACGCCCACAGGGAGCAGCGCCGACTGCTCGTGCCGTCGTTTCGCGGCAGCCACTTGCAGAGCTACATGAACACAATCAGAGACATTGCCGAGGCGGAGATCGCTCGGTGGCCGCGTGGTGAACCCGTGAGGCTGCTCCCGCAGATGCAGACGTTGACACTGGAAGTCATCCTGCGCGTCGTTTTTGGACTCGAGCACGGGGAACGCTTAGATCGGCTGCGGGCCGCGCTGCTACGCATGCTTGCCCTCACCATGAACGCCTTCGGTCAAATGATGATGTTGGTGGTCGGCCCTGAACGGATGAGGACCGCGCTCACCCACAGAGTTCTCAGAGAAGTAGATCGACTTCTCTATGAAGAGATCGCCGCGCGGCGGCAGGCAGACGACCTGGATGAGCGCCGCGACGTGCTCTCGATGCTGCTACGGGCGAAGCACGCCGATGGTCAGCCGATGAGTGATGGCGAAATCCGCGATGAACTCATCACGCTGCTGTTGGCCGGTCACGAAACGACGGCATCGGGGCTGGCCTGGGCGGTCGAGCGGATCATCCGACACCCTGACATCCATTCGCGACTTGTCGAGGCAGCACGCGCCGATGCCCATGAGTACATTGACGCCGTTGTGAAGGAGTCACTTCGACTGCGGCCAGTGGTCTCGCTGGTAGGCAGACGGCTGAAAGAGCCTGCGGTGATCGGCGGGGTGCCGTTGCCGGCCGGGGCGGCCGTCGTCCCGTCGATCTACCTCATGCATCGGCGGCCTGAAATCTACCCCGACCCTGAACAATTTCGTCCTGAGCGATTCCTCGGCGATCGTGCGGGCACCTATACGTGGATTCCGTTCGGCGGAGGTGTGCGCCGCTGCCTCGGGGCGACCTTCGCGGAGTTTGAGATGCGGATCGTGCTGGCTGCATTGTTCGCAAGTAACCAGTTACGGCCCGACCGGCCCGAGCCCGAGCCGGTACATCGCCGTTCGATCACGCATGTACCAGGTCGGGGTACAACCGCAATATTGCGATGAACTACCTAGCACTGCAACGAAGTTAAGTCAGTCCTCGCCACGATCCCTGCCCACCGATCATGCGGACGGCGGCAAGCGAGTGCAAGCGGGGAAAATGTTGGGGTCGTGCTCATGACTCAGACATTTAGCAGCTCGGATCGCGCTATGCGTGGGACAGCAAGAGACGATCTTTGCATCCAGCAGCGGAACACCTCGTGACACCGTCGCTGATCACCGCTAACACGGCCTGATACCGCTGCTCGGCCACGCTCAACTCCTTCATCTGAAGAAGTGTCAAGGATCAACCGAAGTAGATGTAAAGCATCAGCCGAAACACTGTTCGCCCATCACCCGACATAGATATGTCAAGCATCAGCCGACGTCATACACGAAACCAGTGCCCCCGGCACGACTCGAACGTGCGACCTAGGGATTAAGATTTGAGGGCTCTCGCCGTTGCTCGATTCTGCCTGTGTTTGCTTGCGCTGCAACGTATTTGGACGATGACCGGCATCGCTGAGAACCCGCCAATTACCGTCGAATCGTGGTCATTGGCGATGAATAAACGATGACTCGATGTCCCGCTGCTTGGGGGGTCGCGGAACGTGATCGCCCATCAAACCACCAGTGCGGTCGTTGCCTTATCAGTGTGCATTGTTTAGGCTTATGGCCTAATTCCTGCATAGTCAAGTGAATGAGGATGGTGAACCGCAGAAACACGTCGCTCCCGGCGCTCCTTGCGAGCGCACCGTTGCGAACCCTACGCGCCGAGGACGCTGGCGTCGCCTACGCCTTTCCGGGCCCCGAGCTGGCACGCCTGGCGGACAGGGGGCTTTTGCAGCGCGTGGCCCATGGCTATTACGTCGTCGTCCCGCAGGACATGGTTGGCCGCGAATGGATGCCGAGCCTTGAGGCCACGGCCGCGGGGATCGCCTCGGCCATCTACGGGCCGAACCACGCGGTCCTGATGGGTATCAGCGCCGCCCGCATGCTGGGCGCCATCCCGCGAGCCCTGGCAACGGCCGTTGTCGCCGTGCCTGGCCAACACCGACCGATTCGGCTCAAGGACCGTCCATCGATCGTGCGCTTCGTCAAGCGCGACACCGACAGGTTGGATGCCGAACGTGTCGAGACGCCCCTGGGGCCGGCCGTCGTCACCACGCCAGAGCAGACTCTCCTGGACCTCGCGCATCGTCCTCACCTCGGAGACGCCGCCGACGAGGTGCCCGCGGCGATCCGCATGTTGTATCAGCGCAGCGATCACCAGCGCCTAGAGGCTCTGGCCGCCGAGCAACGCCGCACTGCATCGCTGCGCCGCGCGCAATCGTGGGTCGCCACAGAACATGAACGCTGACGAGCGCGCCAAAGTCGCACAGCAGTTTGGCGTCGCACCCGAACAAGTCGAACGCGACCACCTCATCTCTCATCTGCTGGCATATCTCAGTTGCAACTTCAGCGACCGAATCCAATTCATTGGGGGCACCGCACTAGCGCGTACACATCTCCCCGACGGACGGCTCAGTGAGGACATCGACCTGATCGCCATCGACGATCGGAAGTCCGTGGCGGCCGATCTGGACGCGGCACTGCCGCGAGCGCTGGCCCGCACGCACGGCAGGCTCACCCTGGAACCGCCCTTCAGCGGTGGGGCCGATACCGCCGCGGCGATACTGCGATCCGCCGCCGGCATGGTTGTGAGGATCCAATTGCTCTCGGCCCGCGGCAGGGTGCTATGGCCCACGGAGCGCCGCCTCCTGGAGCAGCGCTATCGCGACGCGCCGGCAGCCGAACTTGTCGTTCCCACTTTGCCGGCGTTCGCCGCGTCCAAGACGGCGACGTGGGCGGACCGGCGAGCACCGCGAGATCTCTGGGACCTGTGGGCGCTCAGCAGAATCGGGGCCATCGACGCCCCCGCTCTAGAGCTGTACCGGCGATTGGGTCCGACGAATCAGCCGCCTGGTTCCTACGTGTTCGACACGCCTCCGTCCGACGCCGAATGGCAATCGCAGCTCGCCGGCCAGACGCGGCTCACCGTCGACGCCGCCGACGCGCTGGCCGCCGTTCGCGACGCCTGGGCCCGCGTAATTGCCTAGCGCGGCGGATGGACTGCGCCCACCATCCCATCAAATGCTTTATCTACCAATTCTTCTCAAAGAACCCTAACTTCTCCCGACGTCACCCTCTCGTCCCCTAATTCTCATGGTAACTTCCCAAAAGACCTACATTGCAACAACTTACATACAACACACCCCAAAAAATACGTCTGGCACATTGGCACAAGGGGTGCAATACTGATTTGGTGGCGCGTTGCACGCGTCACCAAATCCAAGCCGCTGCAGCTGGTTTCGCTCGTTGATGTTGTGAGGTGATCGCCTATGTTGACGATCTCTCGGTTGTCGCGGTGGAGCATCAACTATTACAACGACACCGCACGCCAGGCCGCGCAGTCCGGTCTGGATCGCCAGCGGGCTAACGGCGGGCTGGGGGAGTACTACTCCGAGGGCGATACCCGCACGCCGACGTGGTTGATCGCCGGCGACACCGCCCGCACCGTGGAACTGGTCGGGCTGGATGGGCGGGCGGTCGACGGAGGTTCAGCTGATCCTGAGGTGGTGCAGCGTTGGCTCGATGACGGTATCGCGCCCAACGGTGCTGCCGGACGCGCGTTTTCGAAGGGCAGCGTGCACGGGTTTGATTTGACGTTCGCCGCGCCTAAGAGTGTGTCGTTGCTGCGGGCGTTGACCGATGACCGGGCCGAGAAAGCGATGCAGGTCGCCCATCAGCGCGCCGTCAGCGCGGCCATGGATTATCTGCATCAGCACGCCGGATATACCCGAGTGCACAACCCGCTTACCGGGATGAAGGACTTGCAGCGGCTACCCGGCTTGGTGGCGATCGCCTACCAGCATGAAACCTCGCGCTGCGGTGACCCGCACCTGCACACCCATGTCATTGTTCCTAACCGCCAGGCCCGCGCCGACGGCGCGCTGGTGTCGCTGGATTCCAAGTCGCTGTTCCACGAAGCTAAAGCGGCCGGGGTCATCTATCAGGCGGTGCTGCGTCACGAACTGCACGCCGAGCTGATGCTGGAATGGGCTGCGGTGGACCCCTTCACGGGGATGGCCGAGATCGCCGCCGTCCCGAAACAGAGCATTAGGGCGTGGTCGCGGCGCTCGTCGCGGTTGCGCGAGTGGGCGCACCAGAATCTGGTGATTGTCGATGGCGCGCTGAGCGCGCAGCAGTTGGCGGCCGCGCAGAAGGCCACCCGGCCGGCTAAGCCGGAAGCCACCTCGTGGGCCGAGCTGAAGGCGGCCTGGCGCGCGGATGTGCGCGGTCTGGCGCTGGATCGCGCCGCGCATCTGGCGGCGCGCACCGCGCGGCGCGCCGCCGCGCGCGTGCGGCTGCGCGGACCGTTGGTGCGCGCCGTGGCACAGATTGACAAGGCCGCGTTCACCCGCGCGGACCTGGTCGAGCTGGTCGGCGCGCTGCTGCCGGTGGATGCACCGGGGGAGCCGCGCGATCTCATCGAGGGGCTCGTTGACATGTTCGGGGTGCGCATCAGCGCGGCGCGCGCCGCGCATCACCGGGAAGGACACGAGCTGTTCACTGTCGCGGCGGTCATCGCCGAAGAAGCGCGGATCTTCGAGCTGGTCGACGCGACCGATACCCGTTCGCGCCTCGATGTGCGCACCGCCGACCTCGAGGGCCTGTCGGTTGATCAGGCGCGCGCTATCGCGGCCATCGCGCACTCGCCGTATCTGGTGCAGCCGCTGCAAGCCCCGGCCGGCGCGGGCAAAACGCATTCGCTGCGTGCACTGCGCGCCGCCGCGGCGCGCACCGCCAAAGAGGTGTTGCTGTTCGCGCCCACCGGTAAAGCGGTGGACGAGGCGCTGCGCGAGGACGCCGGGGATCGCGGGTTCACCGTCGCCAAGGCGCTGCAGCTGCTCGACGACGGGCAACTGACCCTAGATCGGCGCACGGTCATCGTGGTCGATGAAGCCGCCATGGTCGGCACTCCTGAGCTACGACGATTGCTGGAGGCCGCTGCGGCGGCGGGCACCAAGCTGGTCCTGGTCGGCGACGGCTACCAGCTGGCCCCGGTCAAAGCCCGCGGCGGCATGTTCGAGCAGCTCTGCACTGACCTACCCTGGGCGCAGCGCCTCTCGGAGGTGTGGCGGATGCGCGACCCGGCCGAACGCGACGCCTCGCTAGCGCTGCGTTCGGGGCGCGGCAACCGGCTACGCAAAGCCGTCGGTTGGTATCGCAGCCACGACCGCCTGCGCACCGGCGACGCGGTCACCATGGCCGCTGATGCCACCACCGCCTACATCACCGCCCGCGCCGAAGGGAAAGACGCGGCGATCCTGTGTGACACCTGGGACATCGCGGATGCCATTAACCAGCGCCTGCACGACCACTACACCAGGCCTGATGCACCGAGTGTGCAGGTGGCGCGCGATCAGCAGGCCCGTGCCGGCGATCTGATCCTTAGCCGCCACAACGACGCCACCGTGGCCGTCGAACCCGGCACCGAGCATCGCCGCGGGTCCCAGCAGATCGATCAGGTCCGCAACGGGAACCGCTGGCGCGTAGTGAAAGTCGATGCCCAACTAGGCCGCCTCGCCGCCGAGCGACTCACCGATAGCGCCCGAGTCATCTTCGACGCCGACTACCTACGCGAACACATCACGCTCGGCTACGCCAGCACGGTGCACTCCGCGCAAGGGTTGACCGTCGGCAACTCCACCACCTCTGGAGTCTGCTGGACGATCCTGTCCGATCGCGCCAGCCGCTGTATGGCTTATGTCGGCATGACCCGCGGCCGCGACGAAAACCACCTCGCTATCTACGCCGCTAATGAAGCTGACCACCAGGGCGCCAATATCGGTATACAACCGGCGCAGCGCGGGACTAAAACGGCTGCATCTCAACGATTCCGGATGATCCTGGCCAACGACGACCGCGCCCGCACCATGCATGCCGTTGCCGCACAGACCGACCGCAACCATTTGCCCGCCATCGTCGCCGACTCACTGGACCGTAACGGCCAACGCCTAACACAACGCGCACACGCCTGGCGCCAACACACCGTCCAAACCCAAGCCCGCGAAGCCGCATACCAACGACTCAGCGCCACATTGCACCAAGACGTTGCGCGGGAACGTAGCCGCGGGTGGGACCGCGACTACGGGCTCGAGCTATAGACAGGCTCAACGCCGTTCACATCAGCCGGCGTCTGGCGAGGCCACGATGTAGAAGCTCACTCGGCGATCCAAGTCCCAATTTTCTTTCCGTAGCCCAGACTTAGCATTGTGGCCTGACCAGGGAAAACCAGGTCGTTAAGAAGCTCTGTAGCGCGAAATATATCGGACACAGCAAACACGGCGCTACGCGTCTTCTGGGGCCTCGACGGTCTCACTGCGCGCCTGATAGGCGTCCTCGATCGCGGCCAGCCTCGCCGGCGACTGGTACACCTCGTCAAGAATCTCGCCCATTAGCGTGATGACCGGCGAGGATTTCCTCGACGGTGCGCTGTGGTAACTCGGCGAAACCCTGCACCGCGCCAAGCCGTCGCGGTGGTCGTTCAGCGCCAACGTGGCCAACATCGGCGGCAGTCCGCGTGCCGGGTTTGAAATCTTGGCCAATCTGCAGTACGACGCCTACGACATCGGCTACCCGATGGGGGTGTATCTGGTCCAGGAGCTCAACCTGGTCGTGCGGCCGAGGAGGATCACCGGCCCCGACCAACCTGAAACCAATCCCGGTCGGCTGAGCGACACTCTCGAAAGTTGGATCACCGCAACGATCCGCGAACGTATCTCGCAATCTCAGAAGCGCCGCGAACAGGCCAAGCGCCGCAGTGGCGGCAAAAGGTCCGACGAGAAACGCTGGCGCGCTGGCTCGACGCGCGCACCAAGGCATTCGCGGAGTGGCAGCACCAGTTCGGATCCGCGGCGGACTGGGACGTCAGCATCGACAGCCTCGACAAGCTCGAGGCGGTGATCCGGCAGGTTGCGGCGGGACCTGAAGAGTTGCTCGAAGACAAGGCTAACGCCGACTTCCTCGAAGGTGCCGCCTGGTATTTCGGGGAAGTGCTGCGCCGCAGGCACCCTGACCACGTCCGCTGGGGTTACGAGCGTCACTACCATCCCGAGCCGTGCCTGTTGGGGTGGTTCGAAACCATTCCCGCGGAACACCTGGCCACGGTGTACACCAAAGACGGCGGGGTTCTGCGCCAGCGATACGAAAGGATCCGCGCACACCAGGAAGCCCGCACCGGCTAGCACAGGAGGCCAACCCAGCGCCGACCAGGCCGTCTCGCTGGAGGAGGTGGTGGCGACCGCGATCCCGATCGCCGTCGCCGGACCCGCCCGACTAAGCAACTGGTTCGGCTGGCGATCCCATGTCAGCCGATTGGGTGAAATATTCTGCAGCACAAGTAGTTCCGGGTGGTCGTTGCTCACACAGCGTACGCCCGGCCCGGTCCCCTTGGCTGCGGGCCTGGCGTCACTTTCGTCGTGTCGATCAGCTGTGGGGCCCGCGCGCGTTTAGGCCATGACGTTCAAAACGAACCGGTGAGAGTCGGTGGCAGCTATTCTGCACTTTTGCCACGGGCGATCATAAACACTGGACGAGCAACTAGGAGCATAGGGTTGCACAATGCGTTTCAACGTCCCACCGAATTGGCCTCGTCCACCGAAGAATCGTTGGAAGCCGTGGAAGCGTTGGCGACCGCCGCCGGGCTGGCAGCCCGACCCTCGCTGGGGACCGCCGCCACAAGGCTGGGAATTGTGGGTTAAGCCATCTAAAGGCGAACGCATCACCCTAGCCGGGGTGGTTGTCGCGGCGATCGGGCTGATTACTCCGGCGATTGCCTATATCTGGCCACACACTGCGTCACCGTCGCGGGTAACCGAGGCCGGCACACCGGAGACGAAAGCGCTTGCGGTGTCGACCGTGTGGCCGACGTCGAATGGCTGCGCAAACCAACAGGTCGCTATGCCGGTTGGAACGGGAAGCATTAACGATTTCCACGCCGGTTCCGACACCGTCAAAGAGTTGATTGCCCACGGTGGTGGTGTCTGGATTTCCGGGATGCTGGCGATTGATCTATCCGCGGCACCTGGCAAATCTGTCGCGATTCAGCGGATCATTCCGCACATCGACCGCCGCGATCTTGCCGCACCGGCGTGGATCTACAGCCCCAATTTCGGCTGCGGTCCTAACTCGGCAGACCGCCACATCGTGTGGAAGCTAGATAGCGCCTTCGACGATTTCCGCGACGAAGGTGTCGCGGCCGGCGCCGCCGGCCCGAGCAACGGTACCGCGCCAACGGCGGCTTTTGGGCCGGATTTCGTATTGTCTGGGAAGGATCATGCGCGAATCCGGGTCGACACGTACGCGTGCCGAGGAAACTACCAGTGGCGCTTGGACGTCGAATACACCGAAACGGGCCGTTCGGGTGTCCAGAGCTTTCCGGTCGGTCCTTACTTGTCCTTCGGTCTGGCGAATAACACCACCGACTACCACGCCGGCTGGGATGCTAGCGGCCACGCGGCGATCAAGTCGCAGACAGTCCTCACTGGGGCAGCCGCAGAGATTGACAACCAAAACGATTGCACTCCTACGATTACTCCCTCGATAAGTAACGCACCCAAGACGAGTCAGCCGCCGACACCATCAGCGTCCGACCCCCTACTATCGCGGTGGGTCGGGCATGGTCGGTCGCTGCAACTCGCCCCGGGCGGCTCAGGCACACTGACGCTTGCTTCTGGGGCCTCTACCGACGAGGTATGGACGGTCACGTGGAACGCCCAGGGCGCCGGTCGGGTGCTGATCACTCTTGCCAACAGGACCTCGTCCCGCGGCGGTGGAGTGGGGCTGAATGAAGGGGAGCAATACATTGCGGCGCTCCAGACATCGCCTCTTGGGGAACAGCTCTTGCACTTCGTCAAGTCCACCGAATCAGTCGACGATCCGAGTCGGGGTTTTTTCTTCTGCACTCCCGCGCAGCAGGCGCGACCGCAATCTCCTTGTGGTGCCTGAGAACTCGAAATTGTTGCCGAAGAGCGGGCTAACCCGCGCGGCCACCGATGGATGGGCGCGCGATAGCGATGTGTCGAGCGTAGGTGTGTCCCCGGAGAAAGTCTCGATGGCCGCGAGAGCACCTTCGCCAGCGACAATGGCACGGCTTGGGGGGCCGGACGCGATATATCGGTAACCATGACGCCAATAACATTGTTGCCCAGCGCAATTAAATAGTGCAGCAACGTCTACTAGTACCAGCCGACAACGGAATTGCTGCGGCACACCTGGCTGAGCTCAATACCGGCATTAACCTCTCAGACGAGTTGCCTCGGCAGGAGTGGGAACGCGACCCAGGACAGCCAGGGCATGGCCAGCACGCTCCCAATTCGCTACCAGCGTCGGAAACCGGCTCCAACGTCCCCGAGATCACCGAGGATGACAACGACTCCTGGCAGGTGCTGAGCGCAGTGCGTTGGTGTGCCGGGTGCGGGCCCAGATCAGGTTCTGGTGCCCGCGGGCGAGGACCTTGATCGCCTCGGCTTCGGAGCTGTCGCTGGCCATCGAGCGGTGGTTGTGCCGGTCGGTGCGGACCAGATCGGCCAGCAGCTTGGCGTCGGCAGCGGGGTTGGAAAGCAGAACTGCCGAGTGCTGGGGCTGACTGGGGCGACACAATGAAAACAAGCCAGTGACCGCGCGCGACCGGGTACGGCGGCGTGCCGGGCGTGCGCATGTTGGTGACTTGTCCGCAGCGTTGGTTATCGTCACGAAGCCAGCCGATGCGGAAGGAGACGGTCGATGGGGCGTGTAGTTGCTGACCGATATGCCGAAATCGAGAACACCCGTCGGCTCGGTGGCCAGTCCGAGGTGTTCCAGGCTGCCGACCTCCATCAGGGCGGCCGCCAGGTCGCGGTCAAGATCGTGCCGGCTACCTCCGATGACATCAACCGGATCTACTTCGAACGCGAGACCGCTGCGTTGCGCAAGCTCAGCCACCCCAATATCGCCTCGCTCATCGACAGCGGCACAGACGCCTCACAAGGTGTGTATTACGTGGTGCTGGACTGGGTCGATGAAACGATCAAGGACTGGCTGGCCGCGTTTCTGGAGCCGCCGGGCTGGGACGACATCGCCGAGGCCGTCGCACTTCCGCTGGCCTCGGCGCTGGCCCATTCGCATTCGATGTCGGTGCTGCATCGCGATATCAAGCCTGGCAATGTGTTATGGACCGGGGCCATGCCGCTGCTGGCCGACTTCGCGTTGAGCAAGATCAAAGACCAGGTCGCCGCCGCCGGAGACGCGACCGTGGTCGGGATGACCACGCCGCCGTGGGCGCCGCCCGATCAGGCCTCGCGTGGGTCGGCCCGCTTCGACGTCTACGGGTTGGCGGCGACGCTGCTGCAGTGTGTCAGCGGGGTCCAACTGCGCGACTATCCCGACATCAGCCGCGCTCTCGACGATGCCAATGTTCCCCCGGACGTGCTGGAACTGTTGCGCGACGCGCTTAGCTCCGACCCTGACCGGCGCCCGGCTGACGGTCAGGTGTTTCATCTCGCGCTGCAGACCATCCAAACCAAGCGAAGCACCCGTTGGCACAAGCAGAAAGAGATCGCGTTCGATCTATCGGGTTCGGCCCGGCGGGCGCTCGAAGAGGGCGGCGAGGGGCGCAGCGCTGAGGCGCTGATCGCCGCGCGCCTGGGTACGGCCGCCTATGCGGTTCCTCGCCTGAAGAGCACCGCTACCGGCGGTGCTGAGCTGACCGCCGAGGAGTTTCGCCTCGTGGGTGATCAGCTCGAGCTGGTGCTGGCGTTCAAGACCTCGCAGAAGCTTTTGTGCATCCGCGGTACGGTCAAAGACTTTGAGCACCTGGAAGTTTGGCGCCGCCATGAGCACGCCGTCACCCTTGACGGCCGCGACTTCGCCTGGACCGCGTCACGGCCGGCTAACCCGCACCAATCCGCGCTGGCCACCGACGAACTGCACACGATACTGGCCAAAGCAGTGCAAGACGCCGGCGACAGAGTCAGCGACCGGTTCAAGCAGATGCGGCTGACCAACTGGTCGAAGTTGATCGACGCCAAGGAGCAACTGGAAAAGCGCCTCGAAGAACCGATCCGCTACCGGCGGGTCGGACGTTCGGGTGCGGAGTTCGAAATCGAAGCCAGCACAGCGCAAACCGGGGCGATCCTCGATCAGGAACGCATCGCTCGGCCGCTGGATGAACCCAACAGCCGCGGCGTCCCCACGCGGATCGTCGACGTCGACGACCAAAGCCTCACCGTGCACGTCATCCGCCCCGGCGCCGATCTGCCCGTCCACGGCGTCCTGGTCCGTGACCGCACCCCATCCCATGCCGCGATCCGCCGCCAGAAGAGCGCTCTGGCGGCGCTGCGTGAGGGAAGCGCGGCCCGCCCGCATCTGCGGGAACTGGTGTTGGATCCGTCCTTGGCCGCCCATCCGCAGCCCGTCTCCTTCGAGCCGACCCTCCCGGATCTCGACGACGATAAGAAGGCCGCCGTGGCCAAAGCGCTCGGGTCTAGCGACCTGTTCCTGGTTGAGGGTCCGCCCGGCACCGGCAAGACATCGTTCATCTGTGAACTGATCAACCAGTACCTGGCCTTACGCCCCCATGACAAAGTGCTGCTGGTCAGCCAGATGCACGTGGCGATCGACAACGCCATCACCCGCCTCCACGACTCCGGGGTCACCTCGGTCGTGCGGTTGTCCAGCCGCGACGACAACGTCGACCCCGAAGCGGTACACATGCTGTTGTCCAACAAGCTACGCGACTGGGCAGCTCAGGTTGCCGACCGTGCACGCGCGGGAATGTCGGCGCTGGCCGAACGCGAAGGCATCGCCGTCGAACACCTTTCGCTCGCGCTGACCGCTGAGGAGGCGTCTTCGACGCTGCGCCAGCAAGCGCAGAGCGCCGAGGCCCTTGGCCCGCTTGATGACGACGATCGGCTTGATAACGAAGACCTGCCTGAAGAGCGCGCCGAGCTGCTGGCCGACTACCTACGAGCAACAGACCGGGCCGAGGATGCGATCACCACAGTGCGTTCTGCGGCAACCGAATTGGGTATTCCCCTGGCCGCCCAGGTGGACGAGGCCGACCTGCAGAGTTTGGTCGCCGATCTGCTCGGCGGGCGCCGCGCTGATCATCGTCTGCGTGAATTGATGCGCGCCCAGGGTGATTGGTTGGCCAGCCTCAACGACCCCGCCAGCGCTGAGCCGATGTTCCTGCCCACCCAAAGTGTCGTTGCCGGAACGTGTATGGGGTTCTTGGCTAACAGCCATATCCAGGAGATGCAGTTTGACCTGTGCATCATCGACGAGGCGTCGCGGGCGACTGCACCCGAGCTGTTGGTGCCGATGACCCGCTCCAAACGATGGGTGATGGTGGGCGACACCAAACAGCTCCCTCCGATGGTGGAGGAGGTGTTCGAACACCCCGACCTCGTCGAGACTTTCGACCTCGACCAAACATTCCTGACATCCTCGCTGTTTGACACCCTCCTCGGGGAGGCGCCCGAGCAATGCCGGACCAGCCTGGTCACCCAGCACCGCATGGCCGCGCCCATCGGCGAACTGATCTCCCATACCTTCTACCGTGACACACTGATTCACGACCCAGTACCAGTCGTCGATCCCGACACCGTCGATCCCGCGCAGCGGCTGGTGTGGTTTTCCACCAGCCGACGAAGCAACCGCCATGAGGAGAGCCGCCACGCCGGCAGCTCCAGCTCTTCAAACAAGCTCGAAGCCGAACAGGTCGCCAAACTCGTCGCGCATCTCGACGACGAAATCAGCGCCGGGGCCTATCGCCGCCGCGACAGCCGCCCGCTGGAAGTGCTTGTCCTGTCAGGATATCGGCGCCAATGCACCGAAATCGAACGCGCTTTGCGGCGGTTGACGCTGACCAACATCGAGCCCCAGATCAAGACCGTCGACGCGGTCCAGGGCCGCGAAGCAGACGTCGTCATCTTCTCAGTCACTCGCAGCAACCTGGCCGGCGAACTGGGCTTTCTGGGCGAACGATTCCAAGGCCGAATGAACGTGGCGCTCTCGCGCGCCCGTGAAGTGTTATGGATCGTCGGCGATTCCGATTTCAGCGCCGGCAAGGAAGGCCCCCTGCGGCGGGTGCTCGGCCACATCGCGTCCAGCGACGCGGGAAGGGTGGAGTACCTGTGAGCCGCGACATCTACGCCGACGCCGCGCGCCGCAACGCCTACATGCTACCCGGGCACGTTCTGCTGGCCGCCGAGCCGTCAGCGATCCCGGTGTCCACCTTGACCGTTGACGTGCTGGCCGAGCAGGCCGAGGAGCTCGAGGCGTCATCGAAGTACGCGCTGCGCGCCATGCTCAACGGCATCGACACCGTCGAAGACCTTCAACTCTTCCTTGGCCTCGATGACGGCGACACTGCGCGGGTCGTCGCCGCGCTGCTGGTCGCTGAATTCATCGACTACCGGCCCCCGCCCGAAGGCGGAACCCGCCGTCTTTCACTGCTCCCCACCGGACAGGAAGCCGCCCGCAACGCCCACATCCGCCGACCCCGATCGACAGCGATCCAGGTGGTCTACGACCGGCTCACCGACACCGTCACCGACTGGCGGAAGAACTCGCTTCGCCGCGCGATGCAAGCCAAGTCAGATCCCGGACGCATCCTGCTGCCGCCGTCGAGCAGCAGGCCGGTGGGCCTAGAAGACCTCAGCATCGATGCGGTGTCATCGGCACTGGACGCGCGCGGCGACAGCGTGCGCATCCTGGGTGTCAGCGGTGTCACCGAAAACCGCAACTACTACCACGATGCAATCCTGCTGGTGTTCAAGGACATTGACTCCAACACGCTGCGGCTCGGCGTAGAGATCGACGGGGTGTGGAGCGAGCCGCACGCGGCAGCACTCGAAGCGATCGGCGCCGTCGAACGCCTCGGCATTTCAGCTGCCCCGGTCGAAGACCCTCACGAACCGGTCAGCGATCCAGGCCAGCGGCTGTCCCGAGACGAAGTGATCGCGTTGCAGACCGCGATGACCGGCACCAGCCAGGCCGAGGACACCGATGTGCTCAACCGCTCGGCGATCCGCTGGCTCGGTGTCTACGAGCACCCGATACGGCTGGATGACGCACTGTCCAATTCCAAGCGCCGCTTGCTGATCATCAGCCCATGGATCACCCGATCAGTCGTCGACGCGCAATGGGTCTCCCGTGTCGAGGCGCTCGCACGCAATGTCGACGTCACCATCTTCTGGGGCTTCGGCAACAACGAGAAGACCGACCCCACCGCCATCGCAGAGCTGCACGCCGCAGCGCAGCGATCGCACCGGCTAGCGATCGTAAAAGTGGACGACACGCACGCGAAAGTCCTTGTGGGCGACGACTTCTACATAAAGACATCATTCAACTGGCTGTCGTTTCGCGGCGACCCGTCCCGCAAATACCGGCAAGAAGAGGGCGACCTCGTCCAGGACCAGGTGCTCGCCGACGGCGCCTACGACCGGTACATGACCGACAATCTCGGCCACGCTGTCGAGGTGATCGGTACCCTGCCCGCGCCGTACCGCGCCCTCGTCGGCCCGGATGTCGCCACCGGCGCGGCCGCGCCGCCGCCAGCGCAGAAGAAGGCTACCCGGCCCGCGGCCAAAGCGCCAGCGAAATCCGCCAGCCGCGACCGCGGACCGCGTAAACAAGCCGCGCGGCCCGAGTCGCGTAAAAAAGCTGCGCTACGCAACCTCGCTATAGGACAAACGATGTCGGGGTCGGTCAAGAACGTCACCGACTTCGGTGCATTCGTCGACCTCGGCGACTGCGACGGCCTGATCCACAAGACACGCATGGGCAGACGGCGCAACGACCACCCCTCCGAAGTCTTCACCGTCGGCGAGGAGGTCTCAGTCATGGTCGTCTCAGTCGACGTTGAGCGTGAACGCGTCTCTCTGGCACTCAACACCTTCTAACCCACCCCTCGTGGTCGGGATCGGGTCGCGCAGCGGAATGTGCGTCAGTGCACTGGCTACGGTGGATCAGCGCCGGCGCCAGTAGTCGCTCGAAAAGTTATGTTTGGTCGCCGGCCTCATCGAGATTTTTGCAACGGCTGTGGAATCGCTCCCAGTCCGCCACTGAAAGCGAGTCCACGTAACAGCGTTCGCGCTTCGAACGTAGATTGGCGACTAACAGTCGACCATGACGGCGCTCATCGAAAATCCCCGGCTGTGCTCGCCGAAATTCCTCACCTGTGAGCAGCGGTCAGTGTAGTTGTTGGCGGGTGCCGGTGGTGGTTCGGCGCAGGGTTTCTGCGGCGGCGTGGTGGTCACGTAGCCGGTAGGACTCTCCGTCGAGGTTGATGACCACGGAGCGGTGCAGCAGGCGGTCGAGCATGGCAGCGGCCACGGTGGTGTCGCCGAGGATCTCTCCCCAGGCTCCCACGCCGCGGTTGGTGGTGATGACGATGCTGGTCTTTAAATACCGTTGGGAGACAACCTGAAACAACGCCGAAGCGGCCTCGGCGGGCAGTGGAAGGTAGCCGAGTTCATCGATCACCAGCAGCGTCGGGCCGGCGAAGAAGCGCATGGTGGTGGCCCAGCGTCCCTCGATGGCGGCGCGGTGGCAGCGGGCGGCCAGATCGGCGGCGGTGGTGAAGTACGTCCGGTAGCCGGCATGTGCTGCGGCCCTGGCCAATCCGACCGACAGGTGTGTTTTCCAGTACCCGGTGGGCCGATGAGCAGGATGTTGGTCGCTGATTCCAGATAGCGGCAGGTGCCCAGCTCGTCGATGAGCTTGCGGTCGATCCCGGCGGCAGCATCGACGTCGAAGTCGGCCAGGGTGGCTGGGGTGGGCAAGCAGGCGAACCGAAGCCGTCCGGCCAGTCGGCGGGCGGTGGAGGCTTCGACCTCGACGGCCAGCAGCCGCTCCAAGGCAACGGTCAGCGACAGCCCGTCGGCGGTGGCCTGGTCGAGCACGGCAGGTAGGGCTTCAGCGGCCGCGGCCAGTTTGAGTTCGGCCAGATGCGAGCGTAGCTGCTGATAGCGGCTCGCCGCCGCCGACAGCGATTCCTCGGTTGTGGTGGTGGTCTTACCGGTGCGCGGTGTGGGGGTCATTGGATGGTCCTGTTCTGGGCGGCCCGCTCGTAAGCGGACAGATCGATGACGGTGGAATTGGTTGACGGAGTGGATGTTTCAATTGCGGTGACGGATGGCTGATTGATCGCAAGCAGTTGCGCGGCAGCGGCTTTGGCCGCCGGGCCGGGTGGGATGCGTTCCTTGCGGCGGTGCGCCCGTCCGGTGGTCGCGGTGGCGATCGCCGCGGCATCCAGCGCGATGACGTGGCCGTTGTCGCGCACCATGACGCCGAGCCCGTCGGCGGCCATCCGGTGCCTGGCAACCACGATCCCACTGGCGGTGGCGATGTCGCAGAACTGACCGCCGACCGGATGCGACACCACCACGTTGGCGGCGGCCAGCTCCGGGGGCACCGAGTAGCGGTTACCGCGGTAGGACACCATCGCTTGGCGCGATGCGGTGCGGGCCTCGGAAACGATCACCGGATACGCCTGCGCCGGTATTGGTTGTAGTGGCTCCGTTTCGGCCACCACGGCGACCGAGGAGCGGCCATCAGCGGTGGCCCGCAGCCTCGTGTCACCACGCACCCGGGCGAAGCGATCCAGGTTCGCCTGGGCCGCCTCGACGGTGACGTCGTCGGCCAGGGTGCGCCACCAGCGTTGCGCGGCGGTGTGATTGACCTTCTCCACCACGCCCTTGCGGTTGCCGCGCCGCGGCGGGCAGATCGCCACCGATACGCCGTAGTGCTTGGCCACCCCGGCGAACGAGGCGCTCACCCGGCCGCTACCGGGATCGCAGACCGTGGCCATCCGGTCGAACCGCCACACCCGCGAGACGCCGCCCAGACCGCGGGTGACGCGGTCCAGGCCGGCGACCAGGTGGGGTTGGTCCTCGCTCGGCGACAGATAGCCGCGCCACTTGCCCGAATGGGCCAACGAGCCGACCAGCAGGTGTGCGGTCTTGCCCCAGCCCCACGATTCCGGCGGATCGGGCAATTCCAGCCAGTCCCATTGAGTTTCATCACCCGGTGCATGGGGGATCACCGCGTTCGGGCGCTGCGTGGCCGTCCGGCACGCCTCACAGACGGGCCGCAGGTTCCGGGTCCGGATGTTGCGGGTCAGGCTCTGATACGACAGCCCGAACCCGAGGTCCTCGAGTTCGTCGAACAGGGTGCGGGCCCACAGGTGCGGGTCCTCGGTCAGCCTGGCGGTGACGTAGTCGATGAACGGATCGAACGGGTCCGGGTCGGGCCGGGCGCGGACCCGGGCGCGCCGTCACCGGCCAGATACTTCCGGACCGTCTTGCGGTCGAAGCCGGTGTGGCGGGCGATCGCCGAGATCGACCAACCACGTTTGCGTAGGGCATGTACTTCCACATCGTCCTCCCATGTGAGCATGAGAAAGCGGGCCTCCTTCGGTGGAGCTACTGGCGTCAGACACCAGCAGCTTCGAGGGAGGCCCGCCCTTCTCGGCGGAGCCACACGGGTGGGGAATTTCGATGAGCGTCAGTGGGGAATTTCAGTGAGCGCGGTCAACCATTCGCAGCCGCCAATATCGGATGCGGCGGAGAGCTTTTCAGGCTATCGGTCGGGTCCGACTTCACACCATCGGTCGGCGGTTTAGTACTGCAGCAAACACCGCTGAATCACTCAAAGTGGAGCGCGCGAACGCAAATGTTGTCACGACGTTGTCACAACTAGGTGCGAATACGGAGAGTCGACAGGGGACAGCGCGCGACGGCTTTGGCTGGTCAGGCGACTTCGAGGCTCAATGCAGTACAACGTAATTCGGCCTACGTCCGACTGGGGGTCAAGTGGTCGCAGGTGCATATGGCGCTAGCCCGGCGGCGGTGAGGGACAACCAGCGTCATTATGTCGCTGGCAGTCACTGTGCCGTGCCGATCACGGATTGCTGGCCTTTTGGTTGGGAACCTTGGTCCGGTGTCGCGGCTTTCTTAGCTGTGGGTCCGCTAGCATGCGTTGCAGCTTGTCCGCCAGGTCGACGTCATTGATTCCAGGCCAAAGGTTCTCGGCCAAGTCGAGAACAAGAATGCAGTCTTTGCATCCGGGAGCGCTGTTGGGTGCATCGGAGAGTTCGAAGATCTCCCTTGTCTTAGCCATCGCGCGCTCCAATGGATCGTCGTCGATCGGAATCTCTTTTACGCGTGCTTGAAAACCCATGACGAAACCGTCTTCGCGGCAATTTCCGCACAAGTTGACGGCGTGGCCCTTCGTTGCAGGCTCCATGAAGATGAGCGCTAAACGGGATATCGGCATCGGGCCGCGGTCAGCGGCGATCCGGGCATAAGCGTTGAGTTGCACGTGGTAACGCGGCATCAGCTTGGTGTTCTCGGCGTCGTTGAACCGCGCGGTCTTATAGTCGGCGATCAGGTGTGAACCGTCGGCGTATTCAAAGATCGCGTCCGCTTCGCCTGTCAGGTGGATGCCGTACTCGGTATCGACGGTCTGGAAATGCGACCAGTGTGGAGGCTTCCGGTATCCGACGACACTTCCTAACGGTGAGAGCCAGCCGGGCGGCACACCGTGGGCTTCAAACCATGACTGAACGATGTCCTTTGTGTAGGAGTCAATCGAACTCAAGATGCTTGGAAAAAGCTGAAACGGCAAGTGGTGGTTGAGATGCAGCTTGACCCAATAGCAGCGTTCGCAGAGGTCGTTCATGACGACTTCCCCGAGGCGGCTCGCGGAGATCCGGATAGGCTTCACAGGCCAACGGTGGCGAGGACCCGGCTGCGTGTCAAGAGACGCGCTGACCGCAATGTTTGGGACGGTTGCGACGGGTAGCCGCCGGCGTAAGGACTCGTCGGCGGCGTCGCGGTCTGGCCGCAGGCGGCGGCGAGCACCCTGGTTGCGAGCACGACGAGCAGCCTGGTCATAGACCGAGGTCATTCCTTACGGCGTCGCGGTACTCCGTCGTCAAATCGTTGACGGACTTTTTCATCAATTCAGCTTGGTTGGGTGGTGGCGACGGATTGCCAGGTACAGCGACGAGGGCGTCGGCGAGCATGTCGTCGGTCATGTCGTACTTGTTGTGCAGCCGGGCACGCACATCGGCGATCTGGCTGAGGACTGACTGCCGGTAGTCGTAGCGGTATTTGTCCCGCAGCGCGCGGGCGCAGTCGATTGCGCGGTCTGATGCGGCAATCTCTGCCTCGGAAACGGCTTGGGCCAGTGCGCCATACGCGTCCTGCCACCTCCCGCGAACGTTCTCAAGAGTGGTGGGGCCAGGTCCAGGCGGCGAGGGCGTCGGCGTGGGTGCTGGTGTTGAGGGTGCAGCAGGTGGCGGCGTGGATTGCGGAGCCCCGACACTGACACTTGGGTTACCAAACGCCTCTTGGCTCAAAATCGGTCCCGGTCGGACAACCTGCGTGTAGTTCAAGTAGTTCGGGTCGTTTGGATCGCTGATTGCTGCCAGCGAGAAGCCGCCCAGATTCCGCAGTGCGGCTGCTTGCTTGAGCACTGCGGCGTAGCGATCGTATTGCGGCGGCTCGCGGCGGAACTGTTTGAGGTTTTCTGCCTTCTGCGCGTTGATTGTATCTTGGTTGTTTTTGGTCGATATTTGGTTGGTTTTGACGCCGCCCAGGAACGATATGAGACCAACTATGAGAGCAACGATCGCAGTCACGATGACCTGCACCAGAGTGATGTTCCCGCCTCCCTCCTCGTCGCCCGATGTCGGCAATTGATTACCTTCCGATTCGCGGTGTGAAAGCGCAACTAGCAGAGCGCGCGGCCGCGGTCGAGTAGCGGCCCGATGTCGATTTTCGTGCCGGGGATATCCGGGTTGTCGCGCCAAACGTCGTGTAGGTCCGCGTATTTGTGCGCTGCTTTGGCGCTGCCGTTGATCCAGTAGGTGACTCCACCGTTGGTGATCGTGACGCGGCCCGGCGGCTCGCACCGCAGGGTGCCGTCGGGGACGGTCAGCGGCCACGGGCCGTCTGTCCAAGTGGCCTGCGACACGTAGCCGCGCGGTGCGGCCGGGGTGGTCGAAATGGGTTGCGTAGTGGTCGTCGTCGGCGCTGCTGGCCTCGTGGTGGTCGGCGCCACTGAGGTGATGGTCGTAGTCGTAGTCGGCGGTGTCGCGGGGCGGGGGGCGGTCTGCTGTGCAGCACAGGCGGCAATCAGCAGGCCTGTGGCGGCGGCAAAGGCGGTAGTCGATTTACGCATTTGGGTCGTGAATCTGCTCTGCGGGTTAGCCGTTGTCTTTGCCGGGGTTGCCGGCTGCACCGGGCAAACCGTTGGTACTGCCTGGACCGCCGTTGCCGCCGGTGCCACCGTGCTGGAGGTTGTCGCCGTCGCCTCCGTCTCCGCCGTCGCCGCCTCGACCGTTGCCTTGGGCTCCGATTTGGCCCCCGTTGCCCCCGTTGCCCCCGACGCCGCCGTAGCCGCCGTCGGTGTTCGGGTTGCCGCCGATCGTGCCGTCGCCGCCGGCCCCGCCGTCCCCGCCAGCTCCGCCGGTTTTTCCGGCGGCGCCGTTACCGCCGTTGCCTCCTGTTCCGCCGTTACCGCCGATGCCGTGGGGGCCGCCTGCTCCTCCGAGGCCGCCGGCGCCGCCGGCGCCGCCAGTGCCGCCGTTGCCGTCGCCGCCGTTGCCGCCGTCACCGCCGCTGCCGCCAGCGCCGGGCGTGTTGTTGCCGTTGCCGCCAGCGCCGCCGTTGCCGCCGACGCCGCCGTTGGCGTTTCCGCCTGCGCCGCCGTCGCCCCCAACGCTTAGTGCGCCCGTACCGCCGTTGCCGCCGGCTCCGCCGGCGCCGCCGTTGTTGAGGTCACCTGACCCGCCGGCACCGCCCGTGCCGCCCGTGCCGCCGGCGCTTTGTTGACCGGTTCCACCGTTGCCGCCGGCCCCACCGAAGCCGCCGACGCCGCCGTTCGCATCTCCGCCGGTTCCACCGGCGCCGCCTGTGCTGACGAACCCACTGCCGCCCTTGCCGCCTGCTCCGCCGTCGCCGCCGACGCCACCGTCTCCGGCGCCGCCTCCCGCGCCGCCGCCGCCACCACCGCCGAAGGCGTCGCGGCCGGCGTAGCCAGCCCCGCCAGCGCCCCCTTGGCCCGCGGTGCCACCGTCACTGGTGCCGCCGTCCCCGCCGTTGCCGCCGTTGCCTGCGGTTCCGTCGAAGCCTGCTCGGCCGCCTTGACCGCCATGCCCGCCGTGACTCGCGTCGGCGCCGTTGACACCGTTACCGCCGCTGCCGCCGTTACCGCCGTTGCCGCCGGAGCTACGGCTGGTGCCATCGGCGGCACCGCCGTCGCCGCCGACACCACCAATGCCGCCTTTCTCGCCGTCTCCGCTCCCGGTGCCGCCGTTGCCCCCTGCTCCGCCATCGCCACCGGTATCAGTGGAGAGGCCCGAGCCGCCGCTGCCGCCGTTCCCGCCGTTGCCGCCGTTGCCGTGGCCCTCTGCGTCACCGCCGTTGCCGCCGGCGCCGCCGTCAGCGCCGACGCGGACGTCGCTACCGCCAGGGCCCCCCGTGCCTCCGTCGCCGCCTGCGCCGGCGTTGCCACTCGACCCGCTGTTGCCTCCGTCGCCGCCGACCCCGCCAGCCTGGCCCGCCCCGCTGGCGAGCTGAACGCCGTTGCCGCCGTTGCCGCCTGCTCCTCCGCCGCCACCACTTGTGGCAGTAGAACCGGCAGTGCCGTCCGCGGCGTGGGTGCCCCCGCCGCCGACTCCGCCGTTGCCACCTTCCCCAGCGATACCGTGGTCCCCTCCGCGAGCACCATTACCGCCGGCGCCCGCCGTAGCGCCGCTGCCGCCGCCGGCGCCGCTTCCGCCGTTTCCGCCGTTTCCGCCGTCACCAGCGTTGCCGCCGTTGCCCCCGTGACCGCCGGCACCGTCTACGCCTGCGCTGCCGAAGGCAGAGGTACCGCCTGCACCGCCGTTTCCGCCGTCGCCGCCTGCGGCGCCGTTGCCGCCGTTGCCGCCCGCACCGCCGTTGCCGCCAGCATTACCGCTGTTGATGGTGGCGTTGGTGCCCGCGGCGCCGTCAGCTCCGTTGCCGCCATTGCCGCCGGCCCCGCCCGCACCCCCGACCCCGCCGCTGCCGCCTCTGCCGAGTATTGAACCGCCCGAGCCGCCAGAGCCGCCGTTGCCCGCGGTTCCGCCTGCTGTGCCGTTGGTGCCATTCCCGTCGTTGCCTGTGACGCCGTTGTTCCCGGCCGTGCCGGCACCGCCAGCTCCGCCGTTACCGCCACGGCCGAACAAACCTGCCGAACCACCGTTACCGCCGTTTTGCCCGGGCGCACCCGAGCCGCCGTTGCCGCCGCTGCCGAGCAGCCAGCCGCCGTTGCCACCAGCCTGTCCAGTTCCGGCCGCTCCGTTGGTGCCGTGGCCGATAATCGGACGCCCGGTCGCGGCGGTGACGGGTGAAAACACAGCTAGGTTCTGGGCGCCGGCCACGACCGCCGCCAGCGGCGAGGCATTCGTCGCCTCGGCTGCCGCGTAGGCGCTCTGCGCGCTGGTCAAAGCCTGCACAAACTCGGCATGAAACGCCGCCGCCTGAGAGCTGAGCGCCTGAAAGTGCTGGCCGTGGCCGGAAAACAGCGACGCGATCGCCACCGACACTTCGTCGCTGGCGGCGGCAACCAGTGAGGTGGTTGGGGTGGTTGCGGCCGCGTTGGCGGCGCCCAATGACGAACCGATCCGCGCGGCATCTGCTGTCACCGACGCGAACATTTGTGGTTCTGTCAGCAGAAACATTCGAGCCTCCAAATCCGTGTCAGCGCAGTGCATGCGGACTCCGAAGCCTAAGGCCAACAGGCAGGCTACGGACGAGTTTCGAATTTTGTGGAGATGGTGACGAGCGTCGACGACGTGCCAACCGGTGAGTTGCCTGCGCGTCCAGGCTTCGGCTGGTCAGGATGATTGAGTCATTGCAAAACAACGTAATTCAGCCCATGTCCGACTGGGGGCCAAGTGGTTGCATGTCCAGACCGTGTCAGGTCAGACGGGTTTCGGTCACTAACGACCAGGAGAATCCGGTGCCTAACCCACATGCTGCCGATCAATGTGGCACCGGCAAGGTGTCCTCCTCAGAAAGGAGTTGGCCTTCTAAGCGGACAGCAGCCAATGGGCAAACGACGACACCGACAACTGGCATGAGCTAGCGGTACTCGGCTCCAGGCGGAAGTTCTTGGCCGGAAGGAAGAGGCGGACAGTCCGGATCGAAGATAATGGCGAAGGGATACGATGCCAACGCGTCTTCGGTCGGGTCGCCTCCATTGGCATACACTCCGAACGTGTAGACGCCGTCGCTGAACATCAGGAACGGCAACTGGAGATCGAACACGCGCCACTTGCATGGGGCGTCTGGTACATCGTCCCAGGCCCACACCAACTCAGCATTCCCCCTTGTTTCCCCGTTAGGATCGCGCGCTTGGACGTAGAGATGGGGATCGTGATCGGTACCGTTCTCTGCCCAGAGGCACAGTAGGATTGGAGCGCTGAGCTGGTGCACTTGTTGATCTTGCAGCGGTGGCAAGCGGAGCGACGTAAACGGGACTTGAGTGGCATTGACGGCATTCCCAACCATCAGCGCGCTCTCGGTGGGCACGAAGGCATTGATATGCACTCTGTGCTTCCTTCCTGTGTGGTGATGACTTCCCCTCTAGCATGACCAACACCGAGCTTGCGCTCGCAAGAGATCGCCTGGCCACCGAGCGATCCGCAGCGCAGGTTTGGGAACAAACTCCGTGAAACTGGCCCAAGTCGGTGGGACTAGGCGCGACCAGTGAGATCGTGCCCCTTAGTTGACCTGCACTTTCAGAGTCGACGAATATCCGAAACCCTCCGTTCGTAGAACATAACCTAGGGGGCACAGACTGATTCTCGGTCAGTTCAAGCCTTCAAGCCGTCGGTGAGCGCTACGCCACGACGGCTTCGCGACCCTGACCGACCCACGCGGAAAAATGCCGCAAATCGGCGTCCCTCCATCGACTTACAGTTATGTAGTCCAGCCTCGCTGAGGATCGAAGGGAAGTAACCGCCATGGAGGAAATTGACGAGGACAAGTGGCTCAGTCGCCAGGAACTCGCAGACCGTTACGGGCTACCGGTCAAGACCCCGGCCGAATGGGCGACGAAAGGCACGGGGCCACGTTTCGCCAAGATCGGCCGACACGTGCGCTACCGACTGAGCGACGTAATTGATTGGGAAAGAACGCGATTCAATGAGAACGAGCGTCCCTCAGCATAACTACCATAGATTGATGTTCGACTTATCCAAGCGGTCGGATGCGGCCGCTATCAACTGGCTCGGCCCACGCTGATAGCCGGCAGGCCCGCGCTTCGAATTGGGCAGCACGGCAAGGTAAAACGCATCTATGTCGGCGGGGGAGTGTGGCTGGCGCGGTGTCGCTACCGCGACACCGACGGCGTGACGCGGATCGTCCAAAGGGTCGGCCCTGTCGATGAATTCGACAAACACGGAAAGCTCGCCGAGGACGCCCTAATCGAGGCCATCGCCGAACGGCGCCCGCCGAGCGGCCCGGACGCGATTGGGCTCGAGACGCGAATCTTGGCCTTGATCGATCAGCACATCACGCGCCTCGCCGAGGACGGTCGGTCGGTGCGGACTCTCGACACCTACCGATACGACGCCACCAAGCTGGCCAAGTTCATCGCCGGCGTGCGCGTTGGGGAGGCAACCCCAGCACGCATCGACGCCGCCCTCAGATCGATGCGCAACACCCACGGCCCCACGATGGCGCGCCGCGCACGCACCCTGCTACGTGGCGCCCTTCAGCTTGCGGTGTTGAACAACGTCCTCGGCACCAACCCGGTGCGCGATGTGCAGTCGATCAGATCCAAGGCGGCTCCCAAAGGTGCCTCAGCGCTCACGGCCGAACAAGTTCGGGAATTGCTCGCCAAGATGCGAGCATCCGAAGAATGCCAACGGCGCGACTTGGTCGACCCGGTCACGGTCCTGATCGCGACCGGACTGCGGCGCTCGGAACTCCTGGCGTTGCGGTGGAGCGACTTCGACGCCGACGCGGGCACCATCGCGGTCACCGGCAAGGTGGTACGCCAAAGCGGGACCGGCCTGACGCGCGTCGACGAGACCAAGACCGCCGCCGGACGCCGCACCATTCCGCTGCCGTCGTTCGCCGTCACAGCTCTCAACGACCGGCGCCGGCGCCCGTACGTTGGCCAACAGCAAACAATTTTCGCGTCCAGCAGCGGAACGCTCCGTGACCCGGAAAACTTCAACACCGCCTGGCGCGCCGTCCGCGACGAACTCGGAATGGCCGACGTGACCTCGCACAGCTTTCGCAAGACCGTGGCAACGCTCATCGACGATGCCTGCCTGTCGGCGCGGGTCGGCGCCGACCACCTCGGGCACGCCAAGGTGTCGATGACCCAGGACCGCTACATGTCCCGCGGACGGGTCCACACTCAGGTCGCCGAGCTCCTGGACCGCGCTGTGACGGACATAAACGATGAATAAACGATGACTCGAATTTTCAGAGGTTCCGAAAACCACCTCTGACCAGTGCCCCCGGCACGACTCGAACGTGCGACCTAGGGATTAGAAGGCCCTTGCTCTATCCACCTGAGCTACGGAGGCAATGCGCAGGTCAGTCTATCCAATGGCGACCGCGGCTCGTTTCAGTCGGACGCCACGCGCGCGAAAACCCTTCCCGCGCCGGGCTTATCGGTTATCGTGTGGGTCTCGACACACGTACAACATCAGTTGGTAAACAACTGTTAACCGCAACGGAGCGTGTGCCTGACGTCGAGGGGTGGCGTTGACGATGGTCATGAACGTGACTTCGCGGTGCTCGCGGGCTGGTGCCGAAGCGCTGCGACAGGGAGTTGCGCTGGCGGCGGACGCCAAGGATACGGTTCGGGCTGGCACTTTGCTGCTGCGCGCTTCGCCGTTCGCCCTGGGCTGGGTCGCGGGCTGGCTTTCCACCGAGTTTCCCCCGCACGTGGTGACCGGGCATGCGTTGTCTCGGTCATCGCGGCCGTCGATCGGTCGCGTCGGCACTACGTGGGCCGCGCAGCGGGCGGATCAAACCCTCACCGCCGCGCTCGAGGAGTCCCTCGGGCCAGACTTCCGCGAACGGGTGTGTCATCCGACCCCCGCCCAACGCACGTGTGCGCCTCGCGGCGGCCTGCTTCCCAGGCTCGGGCCCCACAACCGGTACGCCGGACAGACCTCAGACATCTCCTACGGCCCGGGCGGGCGCGACCATCTGCTCGACATCTGGCGGCGCCATGACCTGGCGCCCGGATCGCGGGCGCCGGTGCTGATCCAGGTCCCCGGCGGGGCGTGGGCCGTCGGCGACCAGCGGGTACAGGGCTACACGCTGATGAGCCACATGGCCGAACTCGGCTGGATTTGCGTGTCGATCAACTACAGCAAGAGCCCGCGCTGCGCGTTTCCCCGGCACGTCATCGACGTCAAGCGGGCGATCGCGTGGGTCCGCGAGAACATCGCCGACTACGGTGGCGACCCCGATTTCATCGCCATCACGGGCGGCTCGGCGGGCGGCCATCTGGCGTCGCTGGCGGCGCTGACGCCCAACGACCCCGCGTTTCAGCCGGGCTTCGAGAGCGCGGACACCAGCGTGCAGGCGGTGGCACCGTACTACGGCGTGTACGACTTCACCGACTTCGACAACATGCACGAGCTGATGCTGCCGTTCCTCGAGCATTTCGTGATGAAGGCCCGCTACGCCGAAGAGCCCGAACGGTTCAAGGCGGCGTCGCCGATCTCCCATGTGCACAGCGCGGCCCCGCCCTTCTTTGTGCTGCACGGCGAGAAGGATGAGTTGGTGCCCAGCGGCCAGGCCCGGGCCTTCACCGCGGCGCTGCGGCAGGCCGGAGCCGCCTCGGTGGCCTATGCAGAACTCGCCAATGCGCATCACGCTTTCGACATCACCCCGACGGTCCGGTCACGGCTGGCCGCCGGCGCCGTCGCCGACTTCCTGGGCGTCGTCTACGGGCGGCGCGCGAGCTCGGTACGGGGCACGTCGCCGCTGTCGGCGAGCTCAGCCAGCTAAAGCGGCGAGCCGAACCTCCGCGCGAATCCGCAAGCCGGCTATCCGCCAGCCGACTTGCTTTCACCAGCGCGTCAAGCCGACTAGCGTTGTGTGCGCAGCTGGGTTGCCACGTCGAAGGCAGGAGGGCTTGATCGGTGTCTGAGTCCGTCGATCGTGTTGGACTGCCTGACGAACTGGGTGCGGTCGACTATCTGTTACACCGCGGCGAGGCGAATCCCCGGACCCGTTCGGGAATCATGGCACTCGAACTTCTCGACACCACGCCGGACTGGGACCGGTTCCGGAACCGCTTCGAGAACGCCTCCCGGCGGGTATTGCGGCTGCGGCAGAAGGTCGTCGTGCCGACGCTGCCGACGGCCGCGCCGCGCTGGGTGGTCGACGCCGACTTCAACCTGGACTTCCACGTGCGCCGGGTGCGGGTCTCAAGCGCCGGCACGCTGCGCGAGGTGTTCGATCTCGCCGAACTGATCCTGCAATCACCGCTGGACATTTCGCGGCCGCTGTGGACGGCCACGCTGGTCGAGGGGCTGGCCGACGGCAGGGCCGCGACGCTGCTGCACGTCAGTCATGCGGTAACCGACGGCGTCGGCGGAGTCGAGATGTTCGCCGAAATCTATGACCTCGAGCGCGATCCGCCAGCGCGGCCGACGCCGCCCCTGCCCATCCCGCAGGACCTGTCGCCCAACGACCTGATGCGCCAAGGCATCAACCGCCTGCCCATGGCCGTGATCGGCGGCGCGTTGGGCGCGGTCTCCGGCGTGGTGTCGGCGGCCGGGCGGGCCGTACTGGAACCCGCGTCGACGGTTTCGGGGCTGGTGGGCTACGCGCTCTCGGGCATGCGGGTGCTCAATCGGGCCGCCGAGCCGTCGCCGCTGCTGCGCCGCCGCAGCCTGGCCTCGCGCACCGAGGCGATCGACATCCCGCTCTCCGACCTGCACAAGGCGGCCAAAGCGGGCGGCGGATCGATCAACGACGCCTATCTCGCGGGCCTGTGTGGCGCCCTGCGTCGCTACCACGACGCGCTCGGCGTGCCGGTCAGCACCCTGCCGATGGCGGTTCCGGTGAGCCTGCGGGCCGACGCCGATACGGCCGGCGGCAACCGCTTCACCGGCGTCAACCTGGCGGCACCGCTGGGTACCAGCGATCCGGTCGCGCGGATGAAGAAGATCCGTGCGCAGATGACCCAGCGTCGCGACGAGCCGGCGATGAACATCATCGGCTCCATCGCCCCGGTGCTCAGCGTCTTGCCCACGGCCGTACTGGAGGGACTCACCGGGTCGGTGGTCGGCTCGGACGTGCAGGCAAGCAACGTCCCGGTCTACCCGGGTGACACGTACATCGCCGGCGCAAAAGTATTGCGGCAGTACGGCATTGGGCCGCTGCCGGGCGTGGCGATGATGGTGGTGCTGATTTCCCGCGGTGGCTGGTGCACCATCACCGTGCGCTACGACAGGGCATCGGTGCGCAAAGAGGCGTTGTTCGCCCGGTGCCTGCTGGAAGGATTCGACGAGATCCTCGCGCTGGCCGGTGATCCGGCGCCGCGGGCGGTGCCCGCCTCGTTCGCCGAACCGGCCGACTCGGCGCCTCGATCGGTGTCCGGCTCATGAGCACCGCCAAAGAGCAAGGGGCAGAGCGCAACAAGCCAGTTCGGGATCTGCAGCTGCCCGGCTCGGTCGCCGAGATCCTGGCCAGTCCTCCCGGCCCGCAGATCGGCGCGTTTTTCGACCTCGACGGGACGCTGGTGGCCGGTTTCACCGCCGTCATCCTCACCCAGGAGCGGCTGCGGCGCCGCGACATGGGGGTGGGGGAGCTGCTCAGCATGGTTCAGGCGGGCCTGAACCACACCCTGGGGCGCATCGAGTTCGAAGACCTCATCCTCAAGGCCTCGTCGGCGCTGGCCGGGCGCCTGATCGACGACTTGGAGGAGATCGGCGAGCGGCTGTTCAACCAGCGGATCGAGGGCCGGATCTACCCGGAAATGCGCGAGCTGGTGCGGGCCCACGTGGCGCGCGGCCACACCGTGGTGCTCAGCTCGTCGGCGCTGACCATCCAGGTCAATCCGGTGGCCCGCTTCCTCGGGATCACCAACACGCTCACCAACAAGTTCGAAACCAACGAGGACGGACTGCTCACCGGCCGCGTGGTCAAACCGATTTTGTGGGGGCCGGGCAAAGCCGCCGCGGTGCAGAAGTTCGCCAGCGAGCACGACATCGACCTGAAGGACAGCTACTTCTACGCCGACGGTGACGAGGACGTCGCGTTGATGTATCTGGTCGGCAATCCGCGGCCGACGAACCCCGAAGGCAAGATGGCGGCCGTCGCCAAGCGCCGTGGCTGGCCGATCTTGAAATTCAACAGCCGCGGCCCCGTCGGCCTGCGGCGGCAGGTGCGCACCCTCGCCGGCTTCAGCACGCTGTTCCCGGTCGCCGCCGGCGCGGTGGGCATCGGTCTGCTGACCGGTAGCCGACGCCGGGGCGTTAACTTCTTTACTACCAACTTCTCTCAGCTGTTGCTCGCGATCAGCGGGGTGCAGCTGAACGTCATCGGTAGAGAGAATCTGACCGCCCAGCGTCCGGCCGTCTTTATCTTCAACCATCGCAACCAGGTTGACCCGGTGATCACCGGGGCCCTGGTCCGCGACAACTGGGTCGGCGTGGGAAAGAAGGAACTGGAGAGCGACCCCATCATGGGCACGCTCGGCAAGCTGGTGGACACCGCGTTCATCGACCGCGACAACCGGGTCTCCGCGGTCGAGACACTGCACACGGTGGAAGAGCGTGCCAAGAAAGGGCTTTCGATCGTGATCGCCCCCGAGGGCACCCGGATGGACACCACCGAAGTCGGGCCGTTCAAGAAGGGGCCCTTCCGCATGGCGATGGCGGCCGGCATCCCTCTCGTGCCGGTGGTGATCCGCAACGCGGAGATCGTCGCCTCGCGAAACTCCACCACGATCAATCCCGGCACGGTCGATGTCGCCGTCTTTCCGCCGATTCCGGTCGACGATTGGACCCTTGACACGCTGCCCGAACACATCGCCGCGGTGCGCCAGCTCTACCTCGATACTCTCGCGGACTGGCCCGTGCACGAGTTGCCGAAGGTCGACCTGCACAAGCTGGCCAAGAAAGCCGCGCCCAGGAAGTCCGCGAACAAGAAGTCCGCGAACAAGACGGCGGCCAAGAAGCCCAAGCCGTCGACGAAAAAGGGCGCCGCCAAGAAGACGAATCCGAACGAATCCGAGGTTGCCCTCAAAGACGGTGAGGCACACCAGTCCCCGGTGGCACGGCCGTGACCGAACCGACCGCAGACATCAGCGCTGTTCTCACCGACCAGGATTCGCTCGTGCTGGCATCCATGGAGACTCCGGTCGAAATGCAGTTGGTGATGGATTGGCTGGGCCGTCAGCGGGCCCGAAATCCAGACGCGAAGTACGAGGTATTGAAGCTGCCGTCCAGCGACGCGCCACCGGCTGCGCTGACTGCGCTCGTGGGGCAGCTCGAGTCCGGTGAGGACCGTTCCGTCGTGCCGGTGCGGGTGTTCTGGCGACCGGCGCCGGATCGCGGCAGGCTCGCCAAGCTCGCCGGGCTGCTCCCGGGCCGGGATCCCTACCAGCCCAACGAACGTCTGCAACGCCGCGTCCTGGACAAGGACCCCCGCTGCGCGCGGGTGATAGCCGGTGACCCGGCCAAGGTCTCCGAGCTTCGTCAGCAGTGGCGCGACACCACCGTCGGACAGGACGAGCGCGACTTCGCCCAGTTCGTCACGCGCCGAGCGTATTTGGCGATGGAACGAGCCGAGTACCGGATCCTCGGTCCGCAGTACAAATCTCCGCGGCTGCTCAAGCCGGAGATCTTGGCGTCCGCCCGGTTTCGCGCCGGCCTGAAGAAGATCCCGGGCGCAACGGTCGAAGAGGCGGGCAAGATGCTCGACGAACTCGCGACCGGGTGGAGCAGGGTGTCCGTCGACCTCGTCTCCGTCCTCGGCAGGGCCATCAGCCGCGGATTCGAACCGGAGATCGACTACGACGAGTATCAGGTCGCGGCGATGCGCACCGCGTTAGAGGCGCATCCCGCCGTGCTGCTGTTCTCGCACCGGTCCTACATCGACGGCGCGGTGGTCCCGGTGGCGATGCAGGAAAATCGGCTGCCCCCGGTTCACGTATTCGCCGGCATCAACCTGTCATTCGGGGTGATGGGGCCGTTGCTGCGACGCTCCGGGGTCATCTTCATCCGTCGCAACATCGGCGATAACCCGCTGTACAAGTACGTCTTGCGTGAGTACGTGGGCTACATCGTGGAGAAGCGGTTCAACCTGAGCTGGTCCATCGAGGGAACCCGCTCGCGTACCGGCAAGATGCTGCCGCCCAAGCTCGGTCTGATGGCCTATGTGGCCGATGCCTACTTGGACGGCCGCAGCGAAGACATTCTGCTGCAGCCGGTTTCGATCAGCTTCGACCAGTTGCATGAGACCGCCGAATACGCCGAATACGCGCGCGGCGGCGAGAAGACCCCCGAGGGCATCGGCTGGTTGTACAACTTCATCAAGGCGCAGGGCGAACGCAATTACGGCAAGATTTACGTCCGCTTCCCCGAAGCCGTCTCGATGCGGCAATACCTGGGTCCGCCGCACGGTGAGCTGGCGCAGGACAAGGACGCCAAACGCCTTGCGTTGCAAAAAATGTCGTTCGAAGTCGCCTGGCGGATCTTGCAGGCGACACCGGTGACGGCGACCGGTCTGGTGTGTGCGCTGCTGCTGACCACTCGCGGAGCGGCGCTCACGCTCGCTCAGTTGCACCACACCCTGCAGGATTCACTGGACTACCTCGAGCGCAAGCTCACCCCGATGTCGACCAGCGCGTTGCGGCTGCGCACGCCCGACGGTGTGCGCGCGGCGGTCGACGCGCTGTCCAACGGACATCCGATCACCCGTGTCGACGGCGGGCGAGAACCGGTGTGGCGCATCGCGCCCGACGACGAACACGCGGCCGCGTTCTACCGCAACTCGGTGATACACGCCTTTTTGGAGACCTCGATCGTCGAGCTGGCACTCGCGTACGCCCAGCGCGCGGAAGGCGACCGGATGGAAGCGTTCTGGTCCCAAGCGATGCGGCTGCGGGATCTGCTGAAATTCGATTTCTACTTTGCCGATTCGGCGGCGTTTCGGGAAAACATCGCCGAAGAGATGGCGTGGCACCAAGATTGGGAGTCGCACGTCGCCGCCGGGGGCGACGAGATCGACGCCCTGTTGTTCGCCAAACGCCCCCTGATGTCGGACGCGATGTTGCGGGTCATCTTCGAGTCGTATGAGATCGTCGCCGACGTGTTGCGCGATGCCCCGGCCGGCATCGGTGACAAGGAACTGACCGACCTCGCGCTCGGCGTCGGCCGCCAGTACGTGGCGCAGACCCGGGTCCGCAGCAACGAGTCGGTCTCCACGCTGCTGTTCGCCACCGCGCGCCAGGTCGTCGCCGACCAGGACCTGATCGGGCCGGGCCCCGATCTCGCCGAGCGGCGCGCGGCGTTTCGGAGCGAGCTGCGCGACATCGTCCGCGATTGCGACTACGTCGGGCGGATCGCGCGCACCCAGTTCGTCTCGCGTGAGGCCGAGGCCCTGCAGAAGGGGCGGGCCAGCCGAGCTCAGTAGTCGGGCCGCGCGCCCATACTCTGGACGGCATGACGCTCCCACGACCAGCCGGCAAGCCTGGGCTGGTCTGGCTGCTACTGACCGGCGTCGCGGTGCTGGCCGGCTGCACGGCGGCCGGCATCGGGGCGTTGTCGCTGGCGGACGCGCTGACCGCCACCGGTCTGCCCGATCCGGGCCCGGCCACCACGCTGGGGCTGCCGTTCGTCCGCGCCGCCGGCGAGATCGCCGCGGTGCTGGCCGTCGGATCGTTCCTGTTCGCGGCGTTTTTGGTGCCGCCACAGCCCAGCGGAGTGCTCGACGCCGGCGGGTATCGCGCGCTGCGGTTGGGGACCGTGGCATCGGGGGCGTGGGCGGTGTGCGCCGCCCTGCTGGTGCCGCTGACCATCTCCGACGTGTCCGGCCATCCGGTGGCCGACCACCTCAACCCGGTGGCGCTCTGGTCGCTGGCCGACCTGGTGAACACCGCCTCCGCGTGGCGCTGGACCGCGGTGCTGGCCGCGACGGTGACCCTGGCCAGCCTCGCGGTGCTGCGCTGGTCATGGACGCCGCCGCTGGTGGCCGGTTCGCTGGTGACCCTGATCCCGCTCGGGCTGACCGGACACTCGTCAGCCGGCGGCTCGCACGACCTGGCCACCAACAGCCTGCTGATTCACCTCACCGCGGCCAGCCTGTGGGCCGGCGGACTGCTGGCCCTGCTGGCCCACGGATTGCGGCGCGGCGACCACACCGACTTGGCGGCGCGGCGGTTCTCGGCGCTGGCGCTGTGGTGCTGGATCGCGATGGGGCTCAGTGGTTTCGTCAACGCCGCGGTCCGGGTTCCGCCCGCCGACCTGCTGGCCACCGGCTACGGCCGCCTGGTGATCGCCAAGTTCGTCGCGCTCTGCGCGCTGGGCGTCCTGGGCTGGCGCCAACGCCGCGCGGGAGTCGTTGCGCTGCAAGCGGATCCGAATAACCGCCGCGTCCTGATCCGGCTGGCGCTCGTCGAGGCGGCCATCTTCGGAGTGACTTTCGGCATCGCCGTCGGGCTGGGACGCACCCCCCCGCCGCCGCCACCGCTTCGGCTGCCGTCGATTCCCGAAGCCGAGATCGGCTACGACTTCGCCGGACCTCCCACGGTGGCGCGCATCCTGTTCGACTGGCGCTTCGACCTGATCTTCGGCACGGCGGCCATCGTGCTCGCGGGGCTGTATGTGGCGGGGGTGCTGCGGCTGCGCCGCCGCGGCGACCACTGGCCGCCGGGCCGGGTGCTGGCCTGGCTGCTCGGGTGTCTGGCGCTGCTGTTCGTGACGTCGTCGGGCGTCGGCCGCTACATGCCGGCGATGTTCAGCGTGCACATGGTGGCGCACATGGGGCTCTCGATGCTGGTTCCGATCCTGCTGGTGCTGGGTGCCCCGGTCAGTTTGGCGTTGCGGGCGCTGCCCGCCGCGCGACGCGAGGACCCCCCGGGTATGCGGGAATGGCTGCTGGCCGCGCTGCACAGCCGGGCCTCGCGGATCCTCACCAACCCGATCGTGGCCACCGTGCTGTTCGTCGCCGGCTTCTACGGGCTGTACCTGTCGAGCTTGTTCGACACCGCGGTCGGCAGCCACGCCGGGCACCTGGCGATGAACGTGCATTTTCTGCTCAGCGGCTACCTCTTCTACTGGGTGGTGATCGGGGTGGATCCCACGCCGCGCCCGATTCCGCCGCTGGCCAAGGTGGCGGTGGTGTTCGGCTCGCTGCCGTTGCATGCCTTCTTCGGCGTGGAGCTGATGAGCACGCGGACCGTGCTCGGTGGCGCCTACTACCGGTCCCTGGGCCTCAGCTGGCACACCGACCTGCTGGGCGATCAGCGGTTGGGCGGTGGAATCGCTTGGGCGGCAGGCGAATTGCCCCTGGTGATCGTCATGATCGCGCTGCTGGTGCAGTGGGCGCGCAGCGATCAGCGCACCGCCCGGCGGTTGGACCGCGCGGCCGAGCGTGACGACGACGCCGACCTGGCCGCCTACAACGCGATGCTGGCCCAGCTGGCGCGGGGCGAGCCGCCGGCCGCTAGCTCGGGATTTGCGAGCCGAACGTCACTGCGATTTTCTGCCTTCATTTTCGCAGTGTGGTTCGGCTCGCGAGTTGTCCACAGTCGCCGCTTTGTCCCCAGTTGCCGATCGCCGCGCCAGCCAGCCGTGCGTCGTGACGGTGGCCGAGCGCTGAATGGGCGCCAGAGCACGAACGCTGCTGAGAACACTCGCGAAAGGAATTGAGTCAATGTTTGAAACACCGTTTACCATCGTCGGTCACATCGTCAACGACCTTCAGCGCCGCAAGGTCGGCGATCAGGACCTCGTCAAGTTCCGGGTGGCCAGCAACTCCCGCCGCCGCACGGCCGACGGCGGTTGGGAACCGGGCAATTCGCTGTTCGTCACGGTCAACTGCTGGGGACGATTGGTCGGCGGTGTCTGCGCCGCCCTGGGCAAGGGCGCGCCGGTGATCGCGACCGGTTACATCTACACCAGCGAGTACGAGGACCGCGACGGCAACAAGCGGTCGTCGACGGAGATGCGCGCCACGGCGGTGGGACCGGACCTGTCGCGGGTGTTCGTGCGCATCGAGAACCCGCGCTACACCGGCCCGGCGACGCAGGAAAACCCGGCGCCGGCGGCGACGACCGATGCCTCCGGCGACGCGCCCCTGCAGCCCGACGATCCCGCGGCGCTGCCTCTGTCGGCTTAGCGGACATGAGCGGTGCCTAGGATGGTCGGCGAGTCCCCCTCAAAAGACCAGAAAGGCAATACCGCGGCATGGCTGAGTTCATCTACACGATGAAGAAGGTCCGCAAGGCGCACGGCGACAAGGTGATTTTGGACGACGTCACTTTGAGCTTCTTTCCGGGAGCCAAGATCGGTGTCGTCGGCCCGAACGGCGCCGGCAAGTCGAGCGTCTTGCGGATCATGGCCGGTCTGGACAAGCCGAACAACGGCGACGCCTTCCTGGCCACCGGCGCCAGCGTCGGCATCCTGCAGCAGGAGCCGCCGCTGAACGAGGAGAAGACCGTCCGCGGCAACGTGGAAGAGGGCATGGGCGACATCAAGGTGAAGCTTGACCGCTTCAACGAGGTCGCCGAGTTGATGGCCACCGACTACTCCGACGAGTTGATGGAGGAGATGGGCCGGCTGCAGGAGGAGCTCGACCACGCCGACGCGTGGGACCTCGACTCGCAGCTGGAGCAGGCCATGGACGCGCTGCGCTGCCCGCCGCCCGACGACCCGGTGACCAACCTGTCCGGCGGTGAGCGTCGCCGCGTGGCGTTGTGCAAGCTGTTGCTGTCCAAACCCGACCTGCTGCTGCTCGACGAGCCCACCAACCACCTGGACGCCGAAAGCGTGCAGTGGCTCGAACAGCACCTGGCCAGCTACGCCGGCGCGATCTTGGCGGTCACACACGACCGCTACTTCCTCGACAACGTCGCCGAATGGATCCTCGAGCTCGATCGCGGCCGCGCCTATCCCTACGAAGGCAACTACTCGACGTATCTGGAGAAAAAGGCCGAACGGATCGCCGTGCAGGGCCGCAAGGACGCCAAGCTGCAGAAGCGGCTGCAGGAGGAGCTGGCCTGGGTGCGCTCCGGCGCCAAAGCCCGTCAGGCCAAAAGCAAGGCGCGCCTGCAGCGCTACGAGGAAATGGCCATCGAGGCGGAGAAGACCCGCAAGCTGGACTTCGAGGAGATCCAGATCCCCACCGGTCCTCGGCTGGGCAACGTGGTCGTCGAGGTCGACCACCTCGACAAGGGGTACGACGGACGCACCCTGATCAAGGATCTGTCCTTCACGCTGCCGCGCAACGGCATCGTCGGCGTCATCGGCCCCAACGGCGTGGGCAAGACCACGCTGTTCAAGACGATCGTCGGCCTCGAGCAGCCGGACAGCGGCACGGTCAAGGTCGGCGAAACCGTGAAGCTCAGCTACGTCGACCAGTCCCGCGCCGGGATCGACCCGAAAAAGACGGTGTGGCAAGTGGTGTCCGACGGCCTGGACTACATCGAGGTCGGCCAGAACGAGATACCGTCCCGCGCCTACGTCTCGGCGTTCGGGTTCAAGGGTCCCGATCAGCAGAAACCCGCGGGTGTGCTGTCCGGCGGCGAGCGCAACCGGCTGAATCTGGCGCTGACGCTGAAGGTTGGCGGGAACCTGATTTTGCTCGACGAGCCGACCAACGACCTCGACGTGGAGACCCTGAGCTCGCTGGAGAACGCGCTGGAGAAGTTCCCCGGCTGCGCGGTGGTGATCTCGCACGACCGCTGGTTCCTGGACCGCACCTGCACGCACATCCTGGCCTGGGAGGGCGACGAGGACAACGAGGCAAAGTGGTTCTGGTTCGAGGGCAACTTCGGCGCCTACGAGGAGAACAAGGTAGAGCGGCTCGGCGCCGACGCGGCGCGACCGCACCGGGTCACCCACCGCAAGCTCACGCGGGACTAATGTCGGCTCTGCCACCGCGACGATGCGGCCGCCACGGCCGCTGAGGAGCGACGTCAGTCAACCCAGCGTGTGATGGGAGCAATCGGTATGGCGATCGATCCCGGAGCTAAGCAGGTCGCCGCACCGTGGACCACGTTCGCCGACCGCGGGGACATCCCCGACTGGATCACGAAGGCCTACGTCGAGAGCTATCGCGGTCCGCACACCGACGAGACCGAAACCGGCCCCGCCGATTCGGCCGGGCCCGAGGCGTTGGTGACCCCCGGCATGCTGGCTGCGCACTATCGGCTCGGCCAACACCGTCCGGCGGGCGATAGCCGCGTCTGCGTCTACCCGGCCGACGATCCGGCCGGGTTCGGCCCGGCGCTGCAGGTCGTCACTGACCACGGCGGCATGCTGATGGATTCGGTGACCCTGCTGCTGCACCGGCTGGGTGTCGACTACACGGCCCTGATGACCCCGGTGTTCGAGGTGCAGCGCAGCCCGGCGGGCGACCTGCTCGGCATCGAACCGAAGCCGCCCGGCGCGCCGCAATACCTCGGCGAAGCGTGGATGTACATGCGGCTGTCGCCCTCCGTCGACGCCAAGACGCTGGCCGAGGTCGAGCGGCTGTTGCCCAGGGTCCTGGCCGACGTGCAACTCGTGGCCACCGACGCCAACGAGCTGATCACCACCCTCAGCGGGGTGGCCGCCGCCGTCGAAGCCAACGTCGAAGGGCATTTCACGGCGCCGGACCGCGACGAAGTCTCGGCGCTGCTGCGCTGGCTGGGTCGCGGGAATTTTCTGCTGCTCGGCTATCAGCGCTGCCGCGTCGATGGCGCCATGGTCACCGCCGCCGAGGGCGAGACCGGTCTCGGCGTCCTGCGCATCCGGGTGACGGCGCGCCCCCGCTTGACCGACGACGATCATCTGCTGGTCTTGGCGCAGGCCGCCGTCGGCAGCTACCTGCGTTATGGCGCCTACCCGTACGCCATCGCCGTGCGCGAATACGTCGACGACGGCGTGATAGAGCACCGCTTCGTCGGGCTATTCACGGTCGCCGCCATGAACGCCGACGTCCTGGAGATCCCGACGATTTCGCACCGGGTCCGCGAAGCGCTCACGCTGGCCGACAGCGATCCGGTCCACCCGGGCCAGCTGCTGCTCGACGTCATCCAGACCATCCCGCGCCCGGAACTGTTCGCGCTGAGCGCCGAACGGCTTTTGCTGATGGCCAAGGCCGTGGTGGACCTGGGATCGCAACGCCGCGCGTTGCTGTTCTTGCGCGCCGACCGGCTGCAGTACTTCGTCTCGTGCCTGGTCTATGTCACCCGCGACCGCTACACCACGCCGGTGCGGCTGCAGATGGAGGACATCCTGGTCCGTGAATTCGGCGGCGCGCGACTAGAATTCACCGCTCGCGTCAGCGAATCACCCTGGGCGCTCATGCATTTCATGGTGCGGCTGCCCGAAGGACAACGCCAGGCCGCGATCGACGTCTCCGAAGAAAACCGGATCCGAATCCAGGGCCTGCTGAGCGACGCGGCGCAAACCTGGGGCGACCGGCTGCTCGGCTCCGCGGCGACCGGCTCCGTCAGCCAGGCCGCAGCCGAGCATTACGCCGGCGCCTTCTCCGAGGCGTACAAGCAGGTCGTTACCCCGGCCGCGGCCACCGACGACATCGCGATCATCGAACAGCTGACCGATGATTCGGTCAAGCTGGTGTTCACCGAACGCGACGACGAGCAGGGCGAGGCCCGGCTGACCTGGTACCTGGGTGGGCGCGCCGCCTCGCTGAGCCAGCTCCTGCCGATGTTGCAAAGCATGGGCGTGGTGGTGCTCGAGGAGCGACCGTTCACCGTCACCCGACCCGACGGGCTGCCGGTGTGGATCTACCAGTTCCGGATCTCGCCGCACCCCACCATCCCGATGGCCGCCACGGAAGCCGAACGCGACGCCACCGCCGAACGATTCGCCGACGCGGTCACCGCGATCTGGCAGGGCCGCGTCGAGATCGACCGGTTCAACGAGCTAGTGATGCGCGCCAACCTGACCTGGCAGCAGGTCGTACTGCTGCGCGCCTACGCGAAATACTTGCGGCAGGCCAACTTTCCGTACAGCCAGTCCTACATCGAATCGGTGCTCAACGAGCACCCCTCGACCGCGCGGTCACTGGTCACATTGTTCGAGGCGCTTTTCAACCCGGAGTCGGGTTCGCCGGCCAGCCGAGACGCGCAGGCGGCGGCCGCGGCGGTGGCCGCCGACATCGACGCGCTGGTCAGCCTGGACACCGACCGCATCCTGCGCGCGTTCGCGTCGCTGGTGCAGGCCACCTTGCGCACCAACTACTTCGTCACCTGGGAGGGTTCGGCCCGCAGCCGAAATGTGTTGTCGCTCAAGCTCAATGCCCAGCTGATCGACGAGCTGCCGCTGCCGCGCCCCAAGTTCGAGATCTTCGTGTATTCACCCCGCGTCGAGGGCGTGCACCTGAGGTTCGGTCCGGTGGCGCGGGGCGGGCTGCGCTGGTCGGACCGCCGCGACGACTTTCGCACCGAAATCCTCGGTCTGGTCAAGGCGCAGGCGGTCAAGAACGCCGTCATCGTGCCGGTGGGGGCCAAGGGTGGCTTCGTCCTCAAGCGGCCGCCACTGCCCACCGGCGACCCGGCCGCCGACCGTGACGCGCTTCGCGACGAGGGCGTCGCCTGCTATCAGTTGTTCATTTCCGGGTTGTTGGACGTGACCGACAACGTCGACCACAAGACCGGGGAGGTCAGCGCGCCACCGGAGGTGGTGCGGCGCGACGGCGACGACGCCTACCTGGTGGTGGCCGCCGACAAAGGCACCGCCACGTTCTCCGACATCGCCAACGATGTCGCCAAGTCCTACGGCTTCTGGCTGGGCGACGCGTTCGCGTCCGGCGGATCGGTGGGCTACGACCACAAGGACATGGGCATCACCGCCAAAGGCGCATGGGAGGCCGTCAAGCGGCACTTCCGCGAGATCGGCGTCGACACCCAGACCGAGGACTTCACCGTGGTCGGCATCGGCGACATGAGCGGCGACGTCTTCGGCAACGGCATGCTGCTCTCCAAGCACATCCGGCTGATCGCCGCCTTCGATCACCGGCACATCTTCCTCGACCCCAACCCGGACGCCGCGGCCACCTGGACCGAACGCCGCCGGATGTTCGACCTGCCCCGCTCCAGCTGGGACGACTACGACAAGTCCTTGATCAGCGCGGGCGGCGGGGTGTTCAGCCGTGAGCAGAAGGCGATTCCCGTCAGCGCGCAGGTCCGCGCCGCATTGGGTATCGAAGCCGCCGAGGCCGACACCATCGAAATGTCCCCGCCCGATCTGATCAAGGCGATCCTGCAGGCGCCGGTGGACCTGTTGTTCAACGGCGGCATCGGCACCTACATCAAGGCCGAATCCGAGTCCGACGCCGACGTCGGCGACCGCGCCAACGATCCGGTGCGGGTCAACGCAAACCAGGTGCGCGCCAAGGTCATTGGTGAAGGCGGCAACCTCGGGGTGACCGCGCGCGGCCGTGTCGAATTCGACCTGTCGGGTGGGCGGATCAACACCGACGCCCTGGACAACTCGGCCGGCGTTGACTGCTCGGACCACGAGGTCAACATCAAGATCCTGATCGACTCGCTGGTCACCGCGGGCAAGGTCAGCGCCGACGAGCGCAAGCAACTGCTGGAGTCGATGACCGACGAGGTCGCCCGACTGGTGCTCGACGACAACGAGAGCCAAAACGACTTGATGGGAACCAGCCGCGCCAACGCGGCCAGCATGTTCCCGGTGCACGCCGACCAAATCAGGCACATGGCCGAACGCGGCCTCAACCGGGAACTGGAGGCGTTGCCGTCGGAAAAGGAGGTGCAGCGCCGCACCGACGCCGGCATCGGGCTCACCTCGCCCGAGCTGGCCACGTTGATGGCCCACGTCAAGCTGGGGCTCAAGGAGGAGCTGCTGGCCACCGAACTTCCCGATCAGGATGTGTTCGCGTCCAGGTTGCCGCTGTACTTCCCGAAGCCACTGCGCGAACGGTTCACCCCGGAGATCCGCACGCACCAACTGCGTCGCGAGATCGTCACCACCATGCTGGTCAACGACATGGTGGACACCGCCGGCATCACCTATGCGTTCCGGATAGCCGAGGACGTCGGGGTGCGGCCCATCGACGCGGTGCGCACCTACGTCGCCACCGACGCCATCTTCGGGATCGGCCACATCTGGCGCCGGATCCGCGCGGCAAACCTGCCGGTCGCCCTGTCGGACCGCTTGACGTTGGATACCTGCCGGCTCACCGATCGCGCCGGCCGCTGGCTGCTCAACTATCGTCCGCAGCCGTTGGCGGTGGGCGCCGAAATCAACCGCTTCGCCGCCAAGGTCAAGGCGCTGACGCCGCGGATGGGGGAGTGGCTGCGCGGCGACGACAAAGCCATCGTCGAACAGGAAGCCGCCGAATTCACGGCGCAGGGCGCGCCGCACGACCTGGCCTACCGCGTGGCCACCGGCCTGTACCGCTACAGCCTGCTCGACATCATCGATATCGCCGACATCACCGAAATCGATACCGCCGAAGTCGCGGACACGTACTTCGCCCTGATGGATCGGCTCGGCACCGACGGACTGCTCACCGCGGTGTCTCAGCTGCCGCGAAACGACCGCTGGCATGCGCTGGCGCGCTTGGCAATTCGCGACGACATCTACGCCTCCCTGCGGTCGTTGTGTTTCGACGTGCTCGCCGCGGGGGAGCCTGACGAGAGCGGCGAGGAAAAGATCGCCGAGTGGGAACACACCAGCGCATCCCGGATCGAGCGGGCCAGCCGGACGCTGGATGAGTTGCGCGAAAGCGGTCAGAAGGATCTCGCGACCCTATCGGTGGCGGCCCGACAGATTCGGCGCATGACACGAACCAGCGGAAGGGGATCATCAGGGTGAGCGTCGGATATGTCGCGCCCGTGCCGGTGCGTTGGTCGGACATCGACATGTACCAGCACGTCAATCACGCCATCATGGTGACGATTCTCGAAGAGTCGCGAGTCCCGTTCCTGCAGCCCGCGTTTGGCGGCGAAATTATCGACACCGGCCTGCTGGTCGCCGATGTGCGGGTCACCTACAAGAGCCAGCTGACGCTGCTGGATTCGCCGCTGCAAGTCACCATTTGGGTTCAGCGGCTGCGGGCCGTCGACTTCACGCTCGGCTACGAGGTGCGTTCGGTCAATGCGGCACCCGAGTCGAGGCCGGCCGTCATCGGAGAGACCCAGCTGGTCGCGTTCGACATCAAAAAGCAACAGCTGGTCCGCCTTTCGCCGCAACACCGGGAGTACCTGCAACGGTGGCTCAGGGATTAGCAGGGCAGGCGGGGGGCACGGCCGAGCGGGGATTATGGCTGGGTCCGGAATCTCGGGCTGCCCACCGCGCGGATCTGGCCACGTTCGTCGATAATGCGATTCGGCTCGACGACGCCGCGGTCATCCGGCTGCGCGCTCGATCGGCCGGCCTGCTGACGGCGTGGGTGGCAACCGGTTTCGAGGTGCTGGCCAGCCGGGTGGTGGCCGGCAAGTTGCGGCCCGACGATCTGTCGGTCGGTGCGAATGAATTGGCCCGCGGGTTGTCGGCGATGGACGCCTCCGGCTACGTCGACCCGGGCTTCGCCATGGACTCGGCCTGGCGGGGCGCGCTTCCCCCGGAATCGGGCTTCACCCACCTCGACGACGTGCCGGCTCCCGTGCTGCTCGACCTGGCGCAGCAAGGCGCGCGACTTGCCAAGGAACACAGCAGTTCTCACGGCCCGCCGGTATCCCTGCTCGACCAGGAGGTCATTCAGGTCAGCTCGAACGAGGTCAGCGTCGGGCTGCCCATGCGCTGCGTATTCGCCTTGACCGCAATGGGTTTCCTGCCGCAATCGCCCGAGGACGCCGACGAGATCATCCGGGTCCGGATCACGCCGGCGTGGTTGCGCATCGACGCCCGGTTCGGGTCGGTCTACCGGCGCCGCGGCCACCCCGCGCTGGTGCTGCGCTGAGCCCGCGCCCTCTCAGGGCCCGTACACCAGCCACAACGGCAGCACGGCGTCCAGGTAATCCATGAATTTCTGCAGTCCCACGCGGTACTGTCCAAACCCGTACGGATCTTCCGCGTATTCGGGATACGCGATGCCCAGCCCAAACAAGCCGGGCGCGAGTATTCCGTTCTGCTGGTTGTACTCCAGCTCGCCCCACTGCGGTGTCCGCGGCAGCTTTCGCCGTTCGAAGCCGACCGTGTAGACCGCGCGGTCGCACTCGGCAAGTTTCTCGTCGAATTCCGGGCTGCAAACCCAGCACCTCTCCAGCCGGTCCGGCAGGGTCCCGTCGATGTTGTCCCGGGCCCACTGGGCCGCGCGCCCCTTGAGCCCGGTATCGTCGAACAAGATCCAATCATTAAGGTATACGGCGTATTTGAGCGGGCTGCGGTAAAAGTTGATCACCTTGGCGACCGGATGACGCAGCAGGTGCGGCAGGGCGATCATCGACGAGTGGGACGAGCCGAAGACGGCAACCGTCGCCCCTTCGAGCGGAACCTGAGCAAGCTTCTCGGGATCGAGCGCGACCTCCACCGGGATCGCGTCCAGATGCGGGTAGGACAGCTTCTTCGGAACGGCCCCGACGGCCAGGACGACGTTTTGGGAGGCGAGCGGCTGCCGTGTGGTTTGAATCTCCCAGCGTCTCTTGGTCAGACGCAGGGTGGTCGCGGTCGCTTCGAAGGTGTCGACCCGCTCGCGCAGTTGCCCGGTGATCCACACCAACGGATCGGCAACCAGCATCAGCGCGCACGTTTCGTCGGGATCGACTTCCTGCAATGGCATCGGGGGCGCCTCGGAGAACCGAAATGCCGCAGAGCCGTTCATAAAGCTCAGAAATGTCCCGGCAATGGTGTTGCTCGACACCGCCCGCCACTTTTGGCCGAGGTCCCCGGCGGCGAACGCGGGATCAATCCAGGCGATCTTTTCCGGCGGGATGCCCTGGTCCAGCAGCCTTCCCACCGCGGCAATTCCCGCGGCGCCCGCCCCGATGACTGTCCACGCGTAAACGGCTACACCAACCAGGCCGCACTGTCCGGCGGTAACTTGCCCTGCACCAACGGCGCACTGGCCAGAATGAGCTCGCCGTCCGGCAATGCGATCGCGCGCTTGCCGGCGTTCAGCACGCAGACCAGGCCGGCGCGGCCCCGAAACTTCACCGCATCGCGCGGCGCAGACAGCCACTCGACGTCGGTGCCCTCGAATTCGGTACGCTCCCTGCGCAATTCGAGCGCACGCCGGAAGAACGACAGCGTCGATTCGGCGTCCGCCAGCTGCTTCTCCACGGTCAGCGCCGCCCACTCCGCCGGCATCGGCAACCAGGTGTCAGCCGACGCGGAAAACCCGAATGGGGGAGCCTCACCCGACCACGGAATGGGAACCCGGCACTTGTCGCGGCCGCGTTCGGTGTGCCCGGACCGTTCCCACGTCGGGTCCTGCAGCACCTCCTCGGGCAGGTCCAGCACGTCGGGCAAACCGAGCTCCTCGCCGTTGTAGATGAACACCGTGCCCGGCAGCGCGAGCATCAACATCACCATCGCCCGCGCGCGCCGCAGCCCGAGCTCGCCGCCGCCGTAGCGGGTGACTTCGCGGTCGACATCGTGGTTGGACAGCGTCCAGGTCGGAACGGCGTCGTAGATCGCAGTGGCCGCGAGCGAATTCTCGATCGCGTCGCGGATTTGGGCGGCGTCGAACCCGATCTTGGTCAGCCGGAAGTTGAAGCCGAGGTGCAGTTCGTCGGGTCGCAAATATTCGGCCCAGAGCAGGTTGTCCATCACCCACACCTCGCCGATGGTCACCGCGCCTGGATACTCGTCGACGATCTTGCGGATCTTGCGGTGGATGTCATGCACGCTCGGATGGTTGAAGCGCGGATCGTCGTCGCTGTGGCTCAACACCTTGACGTCGTCCGCCGCGTCGGGCAGCCCGGGCGGCTTCGCCATCCCGTGCGCCACGTCGATGCGGAAGCCGTCCACCCCGCGGTCCAGCCAAAACCGCAGGGACCTCTGGAAGTCGTCGAAGACCTCCGGGTTGTCCCAGTTCAGGTCCGGCTGCGCAACGTCGAACAGGTGCAGGTAGTACTGGCCCGGACTGCCGTCCGGTTCCGCCACCCGCTGCCAGGCCGACCCGCCGAACACCGAGGTCCAATTGTTCGGCGGCAGCGCACCGTCCGGCCCGCGACCGTCGCGGAAGATGTAGCGCTCTCGGGCGTCGGTGCCCGGCCCGGCGGCCAGCGCCTCGGCGAACCACGGATGCGCCGAACTGGTGTGGTTGGGCACCACATCCATGGTGATCTTGATGCCGCGCTCGTGTGCCGCCGCGATCAGCCGGTCAATCGCGGGCATGCCGCCGAAGAGCGGGTCGATGTCACGCGGATCGGCGACGTCGTAGCCGTGGTCGGCCATCGGCGAGACAGTGACCGGGCTGAGCCAGATCGCGTCGATGCCGAGTTGCTGCAGATAGTCCAACCGGGCGGTCACGCCGTCCAGGTCGCCGACCCCGTCGCCGTTGCTGTCGGCGAACGACCGCGGATACACCTGGTAGAACACCGCGTTCGACCACCACGCAGAGCCGGGGCCCATGTCGCTCCGTTCGGTTTGATCTCGACGCTGAAGTGCCTACCACCGTAGCCGCTCGTCGCGATCCCGCACGGCTCGCCGGCGGCGCGCGGCAGCTAGCTCCAGGTGGAGTTGACCAGCGAGTGGGCGGCCATTTCCAGATAGTCGAGCAGCTCGCGGCGGCGGTCGTCGTCGAGGGTTTGCGAATCGATCGACGCCACGGCCGTGCGCATGCACCGCAGCCACGCGTCGCGTTCGATGGGCGTGATCCGGAACGGGGCGTGGCGCATCCGCAGTCGCGGGTGTCCGCGCTGGTCGGAGTAGGTCCGCGGGCCGCCCCAGTACTGCTCGAGGAACATCCGCAGCCGCTCCTCGGCGCCTTGCAGGTCATCGGCCGGGTACAGCTCGCGCAGTATCTCGTCCTCGGGCACCTGCGCATAAAACCGGGACACGATCGCGTTGAAAGTCTCGGCTCCGCCGACGGCGTCGTAGAAGGACTGTGGCTCCTGATCCATCCCCGCCATTGTGGTCCATGCGGCGCGGTGGTGCCCGGACGGGCCCTGCCGCCTCCGGCTGTTCACCGGTTTGACATGGCGCGCACCAGCAATACGCGTGCTATTGGCGGCAAATCATGGTGGACTATCCGCGGAGGATCTATGGCGCATGGCAAGAAACGCCGCAGCCACCACAATTCGGGTGCCGCGGCGGGGCTAACCGGACCCGCGACCGCATCATGCCTGCACGCTGTCCATTCCCACCGCTCCACCCCGGGCGCCGATACCCATCCCCCTAACCGCCACGAAAGCGCGTCGATCTGGAGTCGCCGGCGGGTGCTCCTGCTGAATTCCACCTACGAGCCGCTGACCGCGCTGCCCATGCGGCGGGCGATCGTCATGGTGATCTGCGGAAAGGCCGACGTCGTGCACCACGATCCGGCCGGGCCGGTGATCCATTCCGCGACGCATTCGATCGTGGTGCCATCGGTGATTCAGCTGCGGACCTACGTGCGGGTGCCCTACCGCGCGCGCGTGCCGATGACCCGCGCCGCGCTCATGCACCGCGACCGGTTCTGCTGCGCCTACTGCGGCGCGCGGGCCGACACCGTCGACCACGTGGTGCCGCGCAGCCGCGGCGGTGACCACTCGTGGGAGAACTGCGTCGCATGCTGCTCGACCTGCAACCACCGCAAGGGCGACCGGCTGCTGAGCGAGCTCGGCTGGACCCTGCGCCGCGCGCCAGTACCGCCGACGGGGCAGCATTGGCGGCTGTTGTCCACGGTCAAGGAGATGGATCCGGCGTGGGCGCGCTACCTCGGCGAGGGCGCCGCGTAAATCACGCCTAGTGCGACACCCGGGTGGCGCGCACCTGCGACGTGGCTTTCGTCGGACAGTCACGAGGCGAACCGCAAAAGGCGAGCACAGCCTTAAGCACGGTGAGTTTCTCGCGCCCTAGGTGCGCCGGTAGCCGACTCGGTGGGATACGGTTTGCGTCGTGAACGCTATGGAGATCCACCTGTTGGTTGTGGGAATCCCGCTGCTGCTGGTCGCGGCGCTGGCGGCGATGATCTGGTCGCGCAAGGGACCTCACCCCCAGAGCTACAAATTGTCGGAGCCCTGGACGCATCCGCCGATCCTGTGGGCTGCGACCGACGAGGCCGTCGGATCCGCCCATGGACATGGTGGGCATGACACATCGGAGTTCACGGTCGGAGGTGGCGCTAGTGGCACGTGGTGAAGTTGCGACGGTCGAGCCCGCCGAGCTCCCCAAGGGCACGGTGGTCACCACCAGCGGTCGCCTCTCCGGGGTCACCGAGCCCGGCGAGCTGTCCGTGCACTACCCGTTCTCGATCAACGACCTCGTCGCCATCGATGACGCGCTGAAGTACGGTTCGCGGGCGTCCAGGGCGCGCTTCGCCATCTACATCGGCGATTTGGGCAGCGACACCGCCGCACGGGCTCGCGAGATCCTGGCCAAGGTGCCGACGCCGGACGACGCGGTGTTGCTCGCCGTCTCGCCGGACCAGTGCGCCATCGAGGTGGTCTACGGTACCGCCGTGCGGGGCCGCGGCGCCGAGTCTGCCGCGCCGCTGGGCGTCGCCGCGGCTTCGTCGGCGTTCGAGCAGGGCGACCTGGTCGACGGATTGGTCAGCGCGATCCGCGTGCTGAGTGCCGGGATCTCCCCGGCCTAGCAAGCCGGGCTTGCTCTACCGGCGGTGGTTGGAAAACGCCGCGCGGAGCGGCGTGCCCGCAGCCGTCATCGGTGAGATCGAACGTCGGCACCGCATCACGCCCGACAGTTTCGACGTCCTCCGCGAGATGGAGGAGATCACCGATCCCGACGGCAAGTCCTTCTTCCTCATCCCGCGAGATGCCCGCGGCAGCGACGCGCGCAGGGCGGTGCTGATGACCTACATCTTCAACGCGGACACCGGCTACGCGACGGCGGGCGCGCGGCCCGGCGCCACCAACGACTTCCCGGACCCGCCCTATTCGGCCGCCGAGGTGCAACGGATCATCGACCGGCAGCGCGCCAACAGCTGGAGCTACGACCGCGACGTGCGGTTCGTCCACCGCAACGGCGCGCGGCTCGTCAGCACCCCCAACGGCATGCTGATGGGCTTGGGCGGCAACTGGATTCAGGGCCTGTTCAGCCAGCAGGGCGGAACCGCCTGGGGCGACATCTTCATGGTGAACATCGATCGTTGCGGCGACCCCTGCGAGCGGCTGCGCCAAATCGTGCGATCCGGGCGGGCCTGGTACACCGACCGCCGGGGTGTGCCCGTACCGAGCCATCTGAATCTGGACCGCGTGCTGCACCATGAGGAGCGGCACTCCGCGCAGTGGGCGGCGAAGGGCTACCTGCGCATGCTCACCGACTACGGCTGGGAACTGGTGCGCGAGCGGGCTTTCGGCAAGCCGAACAGGCTCGAAGTCGACGCCGGCCTGTCCGACGGTGGCTACGCCTGACCGGCATCGAAATGGCGTGCCCGCAGCGACCGCTTGACCGCGGCCTGCCCCTCCGACACCAGCCGGCGTAGCGCCGGCGGTACCTCCGACTCTGGCGCGCTCAGGAATTCGTCGGCGGCGGAGATGGCTTCGTCGCTGATGTCCCAATAGGGATACAGGCCGATCACCACGGTCTGCGCGACCTCGCTGGATCGGCGCGCCCACACCTTGGCGATCGTCTCGAAGTACCGCGCCGTGAAGGGCTTGAGCAACTCACCTTGTCCGGGTGCGGCGATGCCCGCGATGATCGAGCGGGCCGTGATGTTGGCCAGGGTGTCGTCCTCGACCACCGTGGTGAACGCCTTCTCCTTGACCTCGAGTTGCGGCCGTGCCGCGGCGGCCTGGGCGGCGTGGCGTTTGCCGGCCGCGGTCGGATCACGTTGCGCCTCGGCGTCGATTTGGGGCGTCGACGGCCCGTCGGCGTCGATGGCACCGGCGGCCGCGAGCGCGCTCACGATGCGCCAGCGCAGGTCGGTATCGACATTCACGCCGGCCAATCCGAGCTCGGCCGGGTCCGTGTCGAGCAGTGCCGTCAACAACTCGACGTGCCGGGAAGACAGCACCGACGAGCACAGCGTGTTGACGAAGGCCAGCTGATGGTCCGACGCCGGCACGGCCGCGCGCGCCAGTTCCAGCATCCGGTCCGCGAACTGCGGCCAGCCCTGTTCGCGGGCCCAGCCCGGTTCGGCGTAGGAGGTCAGTGCGGTCTGTGCCTGCAACAGCAGCCGCTGCGCCACACCGACCTCGGTCTCGGCGTGGATCCCGCCCGAAACCAGGGCAACGAAGTCGCGGGCGCGCAGCTCGGCCTCGCGGGTCATCTCCCACGCCGCGGACCAGACCAGGGTCCGCGGCAGCGGCTCGGCGATGTCGGCGATCCGATCCAACGCCGTTTGCAGCGACTCGGCGTCCAGCCGCAACGAGCAGTAGGTCAGGTCGTCGTCGTTGACCAGGATCAGCTTGCCGCGTGAAATACCAACCAGCGCAGGCACTTCCGTTTCCGGGCCCTCGACGTCGAGTTCCTCGCGGTGTACGCGCGCCAGTTTGCCCGAGCCGTCATCGTCATAGATGCCCACCGCCAGCCGGTGCACGCGCGTCTCGCCGGCCCCCGGCGCTGCACCGCTCTGCGTCACCACGAACCGGGTGAAGTTCCCGTCGCCGTCGACATCGAAATCCGGCCGCAATGTGTTCAGCCCGGTGGTTTTCAGCCACTGCCGCCCCCAATCGGACAGGTCGCGTCCCGACGCTTTCTCCAGTGCGCCGACGAGATCGTCGAACGTGGCATTGCCGAACGCGTGGGTGCGGAAGTAATCGCGCAACCCGGCGAGGAAGTGCTCCAGCCCGACGTAGGCGACGAGCTGCTTGAGCACCGACGCGCCCTTGGCGTAGGTGATGCCGTCGAAGTTCACCTCGACGGCGGCCAGGTCGGGGATATCGGCGGCGATGGGGTGCGTCGACGGCAGCTGGTCCTGCCGGTACGCCCACGACTTTTCGACCGTGGCGAACGTCGTCCACGCCTCGCTGAATTCGGTTGCCTCGCTTTGGCACAGCACCGACGCGAAGGTGGCGAACGATTCGTTCAGCCACAGGTCGTCCCACCAGGTCATGGTGACCAAATCGCCGAACCACATGTGCGCCATCTCGTGCAGCACCGTCTCGGCGCGCCGCTCGTAGGACGCCCGGGTCACCTTGCTGCGGAACACGTAGTCCTCGAGAAACGTCACTGCGCCCGCGTTTTCCATTGCGCCGGCGTTGAACTCGGGAACGAACAGCTGGTCGTACTTGCCGAAAGCGTACGGCAGACCAAAGTGCTTGTGGTAGAAGCCAAATCCCTGCTTTGTCTGGGTGAACAGCCGCTCGGCGTCCATGTGTTGCGCCAGCGAGGCCCGGCAGTAGATGCCCAGCGGGATCTCGCCGTGCTCGTCGGTGTAGACGTCCTCCCAGACGGCGTAGGGTCCGGCGATCAACGCCACCAGGTAGGTGCTCATCCGCGGGGTGGTGGCGAAGGTGTGCACACCGTCCTCGACGCTGGTGGCGGCGGCGTTGGACACCACCCGCCAATGCTTGGGGGCGGTCACCCGGATGTCGAACGTGGCCTTCAGGTCGGGTTGGTCGAAGCAGGCGAACATCCGCTTGGCGTCGGCGGTTTCGAATTGCGAATACAGGTAGGTCTCGTCGTCCACCGGGTCGACGAAGCGATGCAGGCCCTCGCCGGTGTTGGAGTAGCGGCAGTCGGCATCGACGACGACCACATTGTGGTCGGCCAGTCCCCGCAGCGGAATCCCGATCGATTCGTCGTATGCGGAGACGTCGAGCTCGCGGCCGTTGAGGCTGGCGCTGCGCACCGTTTCGGCGGCGATGTCGATCACCGTGTCGGCGCCGGCCAGGGCGTCGAACTCCACGGTGGTGATGGAGCGGAACGTTCGCTCACCGGGTGCACCGTTACCGTCGGTGATGTCGAGGTTGATCTGGTAGCTGTCGACGGTGATCAGGGCGGCGCGTTCGACGGCCTGGTCCCGGGTGAGATTAGGAAGAGCCACCCGTCCAACTTAGAGCGTGCCGGGCCGGCCCTGCAGCGCTGACCGGCCATCGAGTCTGCGTCCAGGGCGTCGAAATCGCCGGATTTTCGCTCTGGCCGCAGTCTCGATGTTGTCCTGGCCCTGCAGAACGGGAACAGGCGCGCGGCTACTACGGTTGTTCTAGCGGTGTTGCAACCGCTACTGACTTTTGAGAGGACTCCGCATGGCTGAGAAGTCTGTCGCCGATTTCTGGTTCGATCCGCTGTGCCCGTGGGCCTGGATCACCTCACGCTGGATCCTCGAGGTCGAAAAGGTCCGCGACATCGACGTGCATTTCCACGTGATGAGCCTGGCGGTACTCAACGAGAACCGCGAAGACCTGCTCGAGAACTACCGGGAAAACCTGAAGAAGGCCTACGGCCCGGTGCGGGTGGCGATCGCCGCCGAGCAGGCACACGGCGCGGGCGTGCTGGCGCCGCTCTACACCGCGATGGGCACCCAGATCCACAACAAGGGCAACAAGGAACTCGACGACGTCATCAAGCTGTCGCTCGAGGAGGCGGGACTGCCGGCCGAGCTGGCCGAGGCCGCCACCAGCGAGGCCTACGACGACGCGCTGCGCAAGAGCCACCACGCCGGGATGGACCCGGTCGGGGAGGACGTCGGCACTCCCACCATCCACGTCAACGGGGTGGCCTTCTTCGGTCCGGTGCTCTCCCGGATCCCGCGCGGCGAAGAGGCCGGCAAACTCTGGGACGCCTCGGTGACCTTCGCGTCCTACCCGCACTTCTTCGAGCTCAAGCGGACCCGCCACGAAAAGCCCGAATTCGACTAGCCCGGACGGCGCGCGGCTGTAAAGATGTCTGGCGTGCGCGTCTACCTGGGGTCTGACCACGCCGGCTTCGAACTCAAGCAACAGATCATTGAGCACCTGAAGAAGTCGGGCCACGAGCCGGTCGACTGCGGCGCATTCACCTACGACGCCGAGGACGACTATCCGGCGTTCTGCATCGACGCGGCGACCCGCACGGTCGCCGACACCGACAGCCTCGGCATCGTGATCGGAGGATCGGGCAACGGCGAGCAGATCGCCGCCAACAAGGTGCCCGGGGCGCGCTGCGCGCTGGCCTGGAGCGTGGAGACCGCGACGCTGGCCCGCGAACACAACAACGCCCAGCTGATCGGGATCGGCGGGCGCATGCACACCGTCGCCGAGGCGCTGACCTTCGTCGATGCCTTCGTCAACACGCCGTTCTCGAAAGCCGAACGCCACCAACGGCGTATCGACATTCTCGCCGAGTACGAACGCACCCACGACGCGCCGCCGGTCCCCGGCGCGCAGGCCTAAGGACTCTCTTGCCCGAAGGGCACACGCTGCATCGGCTGGCCCGGCTGCACCAGCGTCGCTTCGCCGGCGCACCCGTCGCGGTATCCAGCCCGCAGGGCCGATTCGGGCCCGAGGCAGCCATGGTCGACGGCCGGGTGCTGCGACGCACCAGCGTCTGGGGCAAGCACCTGTTCCACCACTACGCCGGCGGCCCGATCGTGCACGTCCATCTCGGCCTCTACGGCGCCTTCACCGAATGGCCCCACCCGCCGCTGCCGGACGCGGTCGGCCAGGTGCGCATGCGGATGGTCGGCGCGGATTACGGCACCGATCTGCGCGGCCCGACGGTGTGCGAGGTGATCGACGAAGCCCGCGTGAGCGACGTCGTGGCCAAGCTCGGACCCGACCCGTTGCGCAACGACGCGGATCCGTCGTGGGCCTGGGCACGGATCGCCAAGTCCCGCAGGCCCATTGGTGCCCTCGTCATGGATCAGACCGTGATGGCCGGCGTGGGCAACGTCTACCGCAGCGAGTTGCTGTTTCGGCACCGCATCGATCCGTTCCGGCCGGGCCGGGGGATCGGTGCAGCCGAATTCGACGCGGCGTGGGCCGATTTGGTCGCGCTGATGAAGGTGGGCTTGCGCCGGGGCAAGATCGTTGTGGTGCGCCCCGAGCACGATCATGGTCCGCCGTCATATCTGCCGGACCGGCCACGCACGTATGTGTATCGGCGCGCCGGCGAACCATGCCGGGTGTGCTCGACAACGATCAGCACGTCCGTGCTCGAGGGCCGAAATGTGTTCTGGTGCAGTAATTGCCAGAGGTGAGTTGTGGTGCCTGTTATTTCGTCGGTACGCCCAGCGCCCGGTAGACCTCGTTGCTGAGGGCGAGGCTGCGAGGGTCCGCGTTGGCCTTGGTGGCGTCGAAGTGGTTCGCGACATACGCATAGCCGATGCGATGTTCCAGGTCGACAAACCCGAACGAGCCGCCCAGGCCGCCATGTCCGAAGATCCGCGGGTTCGGTCCGTTGACGCAACGCTGGTTGAGCATGTAGCCCAGTCCCCAGCCGTGGTCGGCCACCCTGGGCCCCAGCACCAGGTCGGGCTCCAAGCCGCCCTGGGGCACCCGGACCAAGTCCATGTGGCGGCGGCTGAGCAGCTTCTCCTGGGCCAGCGCGTTGTAGAACGTCGCCAATCCCAGCGCCGACACCTGTCCGTTGGTGCCGGGGAACTCCAGTTGGCGCCACAGCGTCAGGTCGTGGGAGCCCAGTTCGTCGTCGGGGGCGAATCCCATCGAGATCGACAGCGCGGCCTTCGGGTGTTCGGCCAGGCTGGTCGGGTAGCCGGGGGCGTGCACGTCGGCCAGCAGGTCGCGGGCGTGCGGCTTGTTCACCCGCTCCGCGCAGCGGCGCTGTTCGGCCGGCGACAAGCCGATGTGGACGTCGGCGCCGAGCGGTTCGGCGATCTCGCTGCGCAGGTACTGACCGATGGTGCGCCCCGTCACCCGGCGGAACACCTCGCCGACGATGAAGCCAAACGTGGTCATGTGATAGCCCTGCGCGGTGCCTGGCTCCCACCACGGCTCGGCGGCCGCGAGCTGCTCGCAGACGAAATCCCAGTCGGCGACCCTCTCCCAGCTCATCCGGGTGCGTGGCCCGATCACGCCCGAGCGGTGGCTCATCACCATGGCCAGGGTGATGTCCTGCTTGCCCGCCTGCCCGAACTCCGGCCAATAGCGCTCCACGGGGGCGTGCAGGTCCAGCTCGCCGAGGTCGGCCAGTTGGTGCACGCAGGTGGCGGACAGGCCCTTGGTGCCGGACAGCACGGTGGTCAGGGTGTCCTGTTGCCAGGGTCGGGTACCGGCGGCGTCAGCCGAGCCGCCCCACAGGTTGACGACGAGCTTCCCGTCCACCCACACCGCGACGGCGGCGCCGACCTCTTTGCCGAGCTCGAAGTTCCGCTCGAAAGCTTCGTGCACTCCCGCGAAATCAGACGCGCACGTGCCACGAATGGCACTGCTGGCACTCATGTCGATGGCGGTCATGCGTCGGTCACGGCGCCTTTCTGCCGAGCACACTGTCCTAGCCCGGGTCCAAGCCCGAGGCTAGCCCGAGCGGGCGACGGGAATCGAACCCGCGTAGCTAGTTTGGAAGACTAGGGCTCTACCATTGAGCTACGCCCGCAAACTATTCGTCGAGCCAGACTGTACGTGGCGGGGGAGATCAAATCTAATCGAGTCTGTTTGGTGACCGCTCCGTGAGGTCTGAGGTCGCTGCGAAGGTAAATGCCGCCTGGCCGTAGGATCGCGAGGTCAGCGCGGGGTGTAGCGCAGCTTGGTAGCGCATCCGCTTTGGGAGCGGAAGGCCGCAGGTTCAAATCCTGTCACCCCGACCAGCACACGCCGCACAACCGCCCTCCGGGGCACCGACCTAGCAACAAGTAACAAGGAGCACACGCCGTGAAGACCAGTGTCGAGCAGTTGAGCCCCACCCGGGTGCGCCTCAATGTGGAGGTGCCGTTCTCCGAGCTCGAGCCCGACTTTCAGCAGGCGTACAAAGAGCTGGCCAAGCAGGTACGGGTGCCCGGGTTCCGGCCCGGCAAGGCGCCCGCGAAGCTGCTGGAGGCCCGCGTCGGCCGGGCGGCGATCATCGAGGAAGTCATCAACGCGGCGCTTCCCAGCCGCTACGGGCAGGCGGTGGCCGAGACCGAGGTGCACCCGCTGGGCCAGCCCGAGATCGACGTGACCAAGAAGGAGTACGGGCAGGACCTGGCGTTCACCGCCGAGGTCGACGTGCGGCCGAAGATGACCCTGCCGGATCTGCACGCGCTGACCGTCTCCGTGGATCCGATCGAGGTCACCGACGACGACGTCGAGGCCGAACTGCAGTCCCTGCGCGCCCGGTTCGGCAGCCTGAGCGAGGTGGATCGGCCGGTGGCTGACGGGGACGTCGTCACGATCGATTTGTCCGCCACCGCCGACGGCGAGGATGTGCCCGGCGCCCGCGCCGAGGGCATGTCCCACGAGGTGGGCTCCGGCCGGCTCATCGAAGGTCTCGACGACGCGCTCCTCGGGTTGTCCATCGACGAGTCCAAGGTCTTCACCGCGCAGCTGGCGACCGGCGCACACGCCGGCCAGGACGCCGAGGTCACCGTCACCGTCCGCTCGATCAAGGAGCGCGAACTGCCCGAGGCCGACGACGAGTTCGCGCAGTTGGCCAGCGAGTTCGACACCATCGACGAGCTGCGGGACAGCCTGCGCGAGCGGGTGGGCACGCTCAAGCGGGCCCGGCAGGCCGAGGAGATTCAAAGCGCCACGCTGGACGCGTTGCTCGAGCAGGTCGAGGTGCCGCTGCCGGAAGCGATCGTGCAGGCCCAGTTCGACGGCGCGATTCACAACGCCCTGCACGGCCTGGACCACGACGAGGCCAGGTTCTCCGAGGTGCTGGCCGCGCGAGGTTCGTCGCGCGAGGAGTTCGAGGCCGAGGCGCGCAGCGCCGCGGAAAAGGACGTCAAGCGGCAGTTGGTGCTCGACGCGTTGGCCGACGACCTGGATATCCAGGTCGGTCAGGAGGACCTGACCGAACGGCTGTTGATGACGTCGCGGCAATACGGCATCGAGCCGCAGCAGCTGTTCACCTATCTGCAGGAGAACAACCAGCTGCCGGCGATGTTCGCTGACGTCCGGCGGGGGTTGACCGTGGCCGCGGTCGTCGAGGCGGCCACCGTGAGCGACACGGACGGCAACACGATCGACACCAGTGAGTTCTTCGGCCGGCGCGGTGGATCAACCGAAGCCGACGCCGACGACACCGACGCCACTGACGCCGACGAGGGCGAAGAAGCCGCAGAGGTCGAGGCGCAGACACCCCAGGCATGACGCTGTGAGCGAACGCGCCCAATTCCGGCGTGCGCGGGGAGCACACAGTGGGCTCGGTTGGTTAGTGTCGTGCATACAGAACTGAAAGAAAGCAGGTAATCCTGTCGTGAGTGACATGCGTTCGAACTCGTTGGGTCTCAACCTCACCGACTCGGTCTATGAGCGCTTGCTGTCCGAGCGCATCATCTTCCTGGGCTCGGAGGTGAACGACGAGGTCGCCAACCGGTTGTGCGCGCAGATTCTGCTGCTCGCCGCCGAGGACTCCGACAAGGACATCAACCTCTACATCAACTCCCCGGGCGGATCGATCAGCGCCGGCATGGCGATCTACGACACCATGGTGCTGGCGCCGTGCGACATCGCCACCTACGCGATGGGCATGGCCGCCTCGATGGGCGAGTTCCTGTTGGCGGCGGGCACCAAGGGCAAGCGCTTCGCGCTGCCGCACGCGCGCATCCTGATGCACCAGCCGCTGGGCGGGGTGACGGGCAGCGCGGCCGACATCGCCATCCAGGCCGAGCAATTCGCCGTCATCAAGAAGGAGATGTTCCGCCTCAACGCCGAATTCACCGGCCAGCCGATCGAACGCATCGAGGCGGATTCCGACCGCGACCGCTGGTTCACCGCCCAGGAAGCCCTCGAGTACGGCTTCGTCGACCACATCATCACCCGCGCCGCCCACATCAGTAATGGAGAAGCCCAGTGAACCCCGAAACCCAGCCCCAGGCGCGCTACATCCTGCCGTCGTTCATCGAGCACTCGAGCTTCGGCGTCAAGGAGTCCAACCCCTACAACAAGCTGTTCGAGGAACGCATCATCTTCCTCGGTGTCCAGGTCGATGACGCGTCGGCGAACGACATCATGGCGCAGCTGCTGGTGCTGGAGTCGTTGGACCCCGACCGTGACATCACGATGTACATCAACTCACCCGGCGGCGGGTTCACCTCGCTGATGGCCATCTACGACACGATGCAGTACGTGCGGGCCGACATCCAGACGGTGTGCCTGGGTCAGGCCGCCTCGGCCGCCGCCGTGCTGCTGGCCGCCGGAACACCGGGCAAGCGGATGGCGCTGCCCAACGCGCGGGTGCTGATCCACCAGCCGTCGCTGTCCGGCGTGATCCAGGGCCAGTTCTCCGATCTGGAGATCCAGGCCGCCGAGATCGAGCGGATGCGCACGCTGATGGAGACGACGCTGGCCCGCCACACCGGCAAGGACGCCTCGGTAATCCGCAAGGACACCGACCGGGACAAGATCCTGACCGCCGAAGAGGCCAAGGATTACGGGATCATCGACACGGTGCTCGAGTACCGCAAGCTGTCCGCCCAGACCGCCTAGCGGTTGCTGTTCGCGAGCGTAACCACACTGCGAAAATTCGAACCGGGAATCGCAGCCCGGTTACGCTCGCGGGCCCTAGGCCGCTAGTTCGGCAATGCGGGCAATGTCCGCGGGCCCCACGCGGCAGCATCCGCCGATGATGCGCGCCCCCGCGGCCAGCCATTGTCGGGCGAGCCCGGCCGAAAATCGGCGGTCACCGGTCCAGGCGCCGCCGGCCCACGTCTCGCCGCTGTTGGGGTAGACGATCACCGGTTTGTCTGAAGCACGAGCCAAGCCAATCGCGGGCAGCACGTCGTCGGGCGCGCAGCAATTGACGCCGACCGCGACGATCTCGTCGACCCCGGCGGCCACCGCGAACGCGTCTTTTAGCGGCTGGCCGGCGCGGGTGCGCTCGCCCTCGATGGTGTAGCTGAGCCAAGCGGGTACGCCGACGGCTTGGACGAGCTCGACCAGGGCCTCGGCCTCGTCGACATCCGGCACGGTTTCCAGCGCGAGCACGTCGGCTCCGGCCGCGGCCAGTGCCTCCAGCCGGGGTCGGTGCCAGCGGGCCAACTCCGCCACCGAAAGGCCGTAGCGGCCACGGTATTCGGACCCGTCGGCCAGCGCCGCACCGTACGGACCGACCGAGGCCGCCACCCACGCGTCGCGCGCGCCGACCTCGTCGCGTGCCGCCTTGGCCAGTTCGACGCTGCGGCGCAACAGCACGACGACCTCGTCGCGGCCGACGCCGCGGGCCGCGAATCCGTCGAACGAGGCCTGATAGCTGGCGGTTGTCGCGATCGAGGCACCGGCGCGAAAGTACGCGGCATGCACCGCGGTGATCTCCTGGGGCGCATCGGCCAGCAGTCGCGCCGACCACAGCGGGTCGGACAGGTCGTGCCCGCGCGCTTCGAGCTCGGTGGCCAGGCCGCCATCGCTGATCAGCGGGGATTCGCAAGTGAACGCCGATCCCACAGAACCAATCTAGGGTGATTGCGCGCGCGATACCGGCCCATGTGCCTCGGTCGCGTCACAGCCGCGACACGCCAAAGACACGGATTGCGCGTCTCAACCAGTGCCGGGCCCCGTCTGGCTATATGTTCTTTCACACAGGCAGGCACTGCTCACCCACGAATACCAACGACGCGATTCGGCGCGAACGGTCGCATCGGGCCCGAGAAAGCGGGTAGCGTCGGAGATTACACGTGGCACGGCAAGACTTACCGCGATATACGGCGAAGCAGGAACGACTAGGGAAGTAGGCCCTGAAGCATCATGGCGCGCATTGGAGACGGAGGTGATCTGCTGAAGTGCTCGTTCTGCGGGAAGAGCCAGAAGCAGGTCAAGAAGCTCATTGCCGGACCCGGTGTGTACATCTGCGATGAGTGCATCGACCTGTGTAACGAGATCATCGAAGAGGAACTCGCCGACGCCGACGACGTCAAGCTCGACGAACTGCCCAAGCCCGCCGAGATCCGCGAATTCCTCGAGGGGTATGTCATCGGGCAGGACACCGCCAAGCGGACGCTGGCCGTCGCGGTCTACAACCACTACAAGCGGATTCAGGCCGGCGAGAAGGGCCGCGACTCGCGCTGCGAGCCGGTGGAGCTGACCAAGTCCAACATCTTGATGCTCGGGCCCACCGGCTGCGGCAAGACCTACCTGGCCCAGACGCTGGCCAAGATGCTCAACGTGCCGTTCGCCATCGCCGACGCCACCGCGCTGACCGAGGCCGGGTACGTCGGCGAAGACGTCGAGAACATCCTGCTCAAACTCATCCAGGCCGCCGACTACGACGTCAAGCGCGCCGAGACCGGCATCATCTACATCGACGAGGTCGACAAGATCGCGCGCAAGAGCGAGAACCCGTCGATCACCCGCGACGTGTCCGGCGAGGGCGTGCAGCAGGCGCTGCTGAAGATCCTGGAGGGAACCCAGGCGTCGGTTCCCCCGCAGGGCGGCCGCAAGCACCCGCACCAGGAGTTCATCCAGATCGACACCACCAATGTGCTGTTCATCGTCGCGGGTGCCTTCGCCGGCTTGGAGAAGATCATCTACGAGCGGGTTGGCAAGCGCGGCTTGGGTTTTGGAGCCGAGGTGCGCTCCAAGGCCGAGATCGACACCACCGACCACTTCGCCGACGTGATGCCCGAGGACCTGATCAAGTTCGGCTTGATCCCCGAATTCATCGGGCGCCTTCCGGTGGTGGCTTCGGTCACCAACTTGGACATGGAGTCGTTGGTCAAGATCCTGTCCGAGCCGAAGAACGCTTTGGTCAAGCAGTACACCCGGCTGTTCGAGATGGACGGCGTCGAGCTGGAGTTCACCGACGACGCGCTGGAAGCCATCGCCGATCAGGCGATCCACCGCGGCACCGGTGCCCGGGGCTTGCGCGCCATCATGGAAGAGGTCTTGCTGCCCGTGATGTATGACATCCCGAGCCGCGACGACGTCGCCAAAGTGGTGGTCACCAAGGAGACCGTGCAGGACAACGTGCTGCCGACGATCGTGCCGCGCAAGCCGTCCCGCAGCGAGCGCCGCGACAAGAGCGCCTAGCCGCATCGCGTTTCGGCGAAAGTGACCAATACCACAGTTTTGGTCGGCGGTCGATCCCACCCCTCGGACGGGAGTTGTTTTACCAGCTAAATAGAGGTGTCGGCGGGGCTCGGGCAGGGCCATGCACCCCGCCGAAAAGTGCCATAATCGGTACCGCCAGTGACATGAAACCTGAAGGCGGGGGACTTACTCCGACGGCGCGTTAACCTGAATTTGCAGCGCGGCGTGCGTGTCCTTAAGACAGATAGAAGGCAAAGACGTGGATCCGAATGGCAGCGAAGCCGGGTCAGAGTCTCATACCGGTGTGCCAAGTGCCGGGTCAGAGCGGCAGCGCCTGGAAAATGTCGTCATCCGATTCGCCGGAGACTCCGGCGACGGGATGCAGCTGACCGGCGACCGATTCACCTCGGAGGCAGCGCTTTTCGGCAACGACCTGGCCACCCAGCCGAATTACCCCGCCGAGATCCGGGCCCCTGCAGGCACCCTGCCGGGCGTCTCGTCTTTCCAGATTCAGATCGCCGACTATGACATCCTGACCGCCGGTGACCGGCCGGACGTGCTGGTCGCCATGAACCCGGCGGCGCTGAAGGCCAACATCCGCGACCTGCCGCGCGGCGGCATGGTGATCGCGAACGCCGATGAGTTCACCAAGCGCAACCTGACGAAGGTGGGTTATGTAACCAACCCGCTGGAGACCGACGAGCTCGAGGAATACGTCGTGCACTCGGTCCCGATGACCACCCTCACCCTGGGCGCCGTGGAGGCCATCGGCGCATCCAAGAAAGACGGCCAGCGCGCCAAGAACATGTTCGCGCTGGGCCTGCTGTCCTGGATGTACGGACGACCAATCCAGGCCAGCGAGAACTTCATCCGGGAGAAGTTCGTCCGCAAGCCCGACGTCGCCGAGGCCAACGTCCTCGCCCTCAAGGCGGGCTGGAACTACGGCGAAACCACCGAGGCGTTCGGCACCACCTACGAGGTGTCCAAGGCCTCCTTGCCGGCCGGCGAATACCGCCAGATCTCCGGCAACACCGCGCTGGCCTACGGCATCGTCGCGGCCGGCCAGCTGGCCAACATTCCGGTAGTGCTCGGCAGCTACCCGATCACGCCGGCGTCGGACATCCTGCACGAACTGTCCAAGCACAAGAACTTCAACGTGATCACCTTCCAGGCGGAGGACGAGATCGGCGGCATCTGCGCCGCCATCGGCGCCTCCTACGGCGGCGCGCTGGGCGTCACCAGCACGTCGGGCCCGGGCATCTCGCTGAAGTCCGAGGCGCTCGGGCTCGCGGTGATGACCGAGTTGCCGCTGATCGTCATCGACGTGCAGCGGGGCGGGCCGTCGACCGGCCTGCCCACCAAGACCGAGCAGGCCGACCTGCTGCAGGTGCTTTACGGGCGCAACGGCGAGTCGCCGGTGTCCGTGCTGGCGCCGCGGTCGCCGTCCGACTGCTTCCAGACCGCGCTCGAGGCGGTGCGCATCGCGCTGTCGTACCAGACCCCGGTGATCGTGCTGTCCGACGGCTCGATCGCCAACGGCTCGGAGCCGTGGCGCATCCCCGACGTCAGCGACCTGCCGCCGATCACGCACAAGATCGCCACACCGGACGAGCCCTTCGAGCCCTACGCGCGTGACCCCGAGACGCTGGCTCGCCAATTCGCCGTCCCGGGCACCCCCGGCCTGGAACACCGCATCGGCGGGTTGGAGGCGGCCAACGGCTCCGGCGACATCTCCTACGACCCCATCAACCACGACCTGATGGTTCGGATACGTCAGGCCAAGATCGACGGGATCAGCGTGCCCGATCTCGAGGTCGACGACCCGACCGGAGACGCCGAGCTGCTGCTGATCGGCTGGGGCAGCACCTACGGCCCGATCGGTGAGGCCTGCCGGCGCGCGCGGCGCAAGGGCATCAAGGTCGCGCACGCCCATCTGCGGCACCTCAGCCCCTTCCCCAAGAACCTGGGCGACGTGCTGCGGCGATACCCGCAGGTGGTGTGCCCCGAGATGAACCTGGGCCAGCTGGCCCTGGTCCTGCGCGGCAAGTACCTGGTCGACGTCCAGTCGGTCAGCAAGGTCCAAGGCGTCTCGTTCCTGGCGGACGAGATCGGGCGCGTCATACGCGCCGCGCTGGGCGGCACGCTGGCCGAAATCGAGCGAGACAAGGCGATGGTTGCCAGAATGGCGGCAGCGACGGTGGGAGCGAACGCATGACGGGCCGGATAGGCGATCTGGCGGGCAAGGACCTGGGATTGACACCGGGGTTGACCAAGCACGACGGCGTGCCGACGACCGACGAGCAACTCAAGGGCAAAGACTTCACCAGTGACCAAGAGGTCCGCTGGTGCCCCGGCTGCGGTGACTACGTCATCCTCAACACGATCCGCAACTTCCTGCCCGAACTCGGGCTACGTCGCGAGAACATCGTGTTCGTCAGCGGCATCGGCTGCTCCAGCCGCTTCCCGTACTACCTGGAGACCTACGGCTTCCACTCGATTCACGGCCGCGCGCCGGCCATCGCCACCGGTTTGGCGCTGGCCCGCGACGACCTGTCGGTATGGGTGGTCACCGGCGACGGCGATTCGCTGTCCATCGGCGGCAATCACCTGATCCACGCGCTGCGCCGCAACGTCAACATCACGATCCTGCTGTTCAACAACCGGATCTACGGGCTCACCAAGGGCCAGTACTCGCCGACCTCAGAGGTCGGCAAGATCACCAAGTCCACACCGATGGGCTCGCTGGACCACCCGTTCAACCCGGTGTCGCTGGCGCTGGGCGCCGAGGCGACCTTCGTCGGCCGCGCGCTGGACTCCGACCGCGCCGGGCTGACCGAGGTGCTGCGCGCCGCGGCCGAGCATCGTGGTGCCGCGGTGGTCGAAATCCTGCAGGACTGCCCGATTTTCAACGACGGCTCGTTCGACGCGCTGCGCAAGGAGGGCGCCGAGGAGCGGGTGATCAAAGTCCGCCACGGCGAGCCGATCGTGTTCGGCACCAACGGCGACTACTGCGTGGTGCGGTCCGGCTTCAGCCTGGAGGTGGCCAAGACCGCCGACGTCGCGGTCGAGGAGATCGTCGTGCACGACGCGCACAGCGACGACGCGGCCTACGCATTCGCGCTGTCGCGGCTGTCCGACCAGAACCTCGACCACACGGTGATGGGCATCTTCCGGCACATCAGCCGGCCCACCTACGACGACGCGGCCCGTTCTCAGGTGCACACCGCGCAGTCCTCGACCGCGTCGGATTCCGCTGCGCTGCAATCGCTTTTGCGTGGGCGTGACACCTGGACCGTCGACTAACATAGCCGACATGTCTGACTCACTTGCCGGTGTCGTGGTGGCCGGAGGCGAATCGCGGCGCATGGGCCGCGACAAGGCCACCCTGCGGGTGCCCGGCGGCAGCACCACCATGGTGGAACACGTGGTCGGGATCATCGGCCAGCGCTGCGAGCCGGTCTTCGTGATGGCGGCTCAAGGCCAGCCGCTGCCCGCACTCGAGGCCGCCCGCATCATCCGCGACGAGTCACGGTCCCAGGGGCCGCTGCCGGCGACCGGGCGCGGGTTGCGCGCCGCCGCCGAAGCCGGTGCCCGGCTCGCATTCGTCTGCGCCGTCGACATGCCGCTGGTGACACCGGATTTGATCGACGAGCTGGTGCGCCTGGCCGTGGCGACCAACGCCGAGGTGGTTTCGCCGTGGGACGGTCGCAGCCACTTCCTGGCGGCGGTGTACCGCACCGATCTGGCCGACCGGGTTGATCGGCTGGTCGCGGCCGGGGAGCGCCGAATGAGCGCCTTGATCGATGCTTCGGATGCTCAACAGATCGTGTTGTCGGATTCCCGGCCCCTGACCAACGTCAACACGGTCGCCGATCTACAGACCCTGGCGTAGTCCGGCTTTTTCGACGGGCAGTGTAATACGGCGTAATTTGCCGAGCAGTATTTGCGTGATTTGATTCCGGGATTACGGCGTCCTGGAGTTTTAGATGCCCGCTTTAAGAATGGCTGCGAGCTCTCGGATCGTGCGGAGCCGTATTGTGTTGCGGCAGTGGTGATTTGACGCCTGTCCTCTGCCAATAATTGTTTGTGGCAAACGATATTGATGCGTGCCGCCGGGTCGACGGCGGTCGCCGTGCCCGTGGCGATGTTTGCTGCTGCCTCGTTCTGGCTGTCGATCAAATATCTTGTCAAGCCCGGCATTTGGATGACCGAGCGGGTGCGGCCGCGTCTGCTCGACGCGCGGCGACGCGGGCCCCGAAGCCGCTCGCGGACCCTCCCAGCGCCGATGGGCATGAAAACGCCCGGCAAAAATCCGTGGCTCACGTCACAAAATGGCCGTGATTCGAGTCACGATTATGTCGTATAGCCGAAACATTATCTCGCCCTGAGAATGCGCTGCTGACCTGCAATGACCATTCCGCGACCGCGCCGTGATCGGACCGTTATAGAAGCGAAACGCCCCTTCGTTCAATGTGACGAATTGATTCCGGTCTCGTAGCGTCCGTACATAGCCCGGCCAACCCGGGCAAAAAAATTGAATCCACGGACCCGCGTGTGAGCGGGGGCGCGGACGGCTAACGCGTGACGAGCCGCCGCGGCCGGCGATGGCAGATCGCCGGGCAGTTCTGACCCCCGCTGTCGTGCCAGAACGAGATGGCACGCCCCTACAGCAGCAATCCCGCACGGACAAAGCAACCAACCCACACCTCGTGGGCTGGCTTAGGCGCGCGCGCACCGCGAAAGGAACACTGTTGAAGAACGTCCGAAAGACGCTCATCGTCGCCGCGGTCACCGGCACGCTGGTGACTGTGCCCGGCATCGCAACCGCCCACGCGGATGCGCCCGGCGTTGACCCCAACGCCGCGCCGCCGGCCCCGATGGGTTTCGACCCGAATCAGCCCCCGCCGCCTCCGGCCCCGGACGCCGCGCCGCCACCTGCCGCGCCGGCCGGCTTCGACCCGAACCTGCCGCCCCCGCCGCCGGACGCTCCGCCTCCGCCGCCGCCGCCGGCGGCGCCGGTCGGCTTCGACCCGAACGTTCCCCCGCCGCCGGACGCGCCGCCGCCTCCGGGCGACCCGAACGTTCCTCCGCCGGGCGACCCGAACGTTCCTCCGCCTCCGCCGGTTCACCACGCGTACAGCGTCAACTGGGACGCGATCGCGCAGTGCGAGTCCGGCGGTAACTGGGGCATCAGCACCGGCAACGGCTACTCCGGTGGCCTGCAGTTCACGCCCAGCACCTGGCGGGCCAACGGCGGCTCCGGGTCGCCGGCCGGCGCCAGCCGTGAGGAGCAGATCCGGGTGGCCGAGAACGTCCTGCATTCGCAGGGCATCGGCGCCTGGCCGGTCTGCGGCCGCCGCGGCTGATCAACCGCGATACGGAAAGTGCCGGGCCATTCGGCCCGGCACTTTTCCGTCTGTGGGGCCGGTTCGACTGTGACCCTAGGGGCCCCCTGGGGAGTAGCGTCGGCCCGGTGACCGCACCACCGCGTGAGTTCGACATCGTCTTGTACGGGGCAACGGGTTTCGTCGGGAAGCTGACCGCTGATTACCTTGCCCAGGCCGGCGGCGATGCGCGGATCGCCCTGGCCGGTCGCTCCACCGAACGCCTGAGCGCCGTTCGCGACACCCTCGGTGAATCGGCGCGGTCCTGGTCGCTGATAGCCGCGGATGCCGCATCGCCGTCCACGCTGGACGAGATGGCCGCGCGGACGCGGGTCGTCGTCACCACCGTGGGGCCCTACACGCGCTACGGGCTGCAGCTGGTGGCGGCGTGCGCGGGTGCGGGCACCGACTACGCCGACCTGACCGGCGAACCGCCGTTCATCCGCCGCAGCATCGACCTCCACCACAAGCAGGCCGTCGACACCGGGGCCCGCATCGTGCACGCGTGCGGATTCGACTCCATCCCTTCGGATCTGAGTGTCTACGCGCTCTACCGCGCGGCCCGTGAATCCGGCGCCGGCGAGCTTCTCGACACTGACTTCGTGGTGCGCTCCATGTCGGGCGGACTGTCCGGGGGCACCATCGCTTCGCTGCTGGAAGTGCTGCGCACCGTATCCAGCGATCCCGACATGCGTCGGCAGTTCGCCGACCCCTACACGCTGACCCCCGACCGGGGCGCCGAACCCGAACTGGGTGCCCAGCCCGACCTGCCGTGGCGGCGTGGTCGTCAGATCGCGCCGGAGCTGTCCGGTGTGTGGACGGCGGGATTCATGATGGCGCCGACCAACACCCGAATCGTGCGCCGCAGCAACGCGCTACTGGACTGGGCGTACGGCCAACGGTTCCGCTATAGCGAAAGCATGAGCCTGGGGTCCTCGATCGCGGCGCCGGTGGCGTCGGCGGTCGTCTCCGGTGTCGGCAACGCGATGTCTGGGCTCGGCAGCCGCTATTTCCGGCTACTCCCGCGCGGGCTGGTGGAGCGTGTCGTTCCCAAACCCGGGACGGGCCCGAGTGCGGCGGCCCGAGAGCGCGGCTACTACCGCACCGAGACCTACACCACCACGACCAGCGGCGCCCGGTACGTCGCACGGATGGCGCAGGACGGCGATCCCGGGTACAAGGCGACCTCGGTCCTGCTGGGCGAGTGTGGTCTTGCGCTGGCGCTCGACCGCGACAAGCTCTCCGAGCTCCGTGGCGTACTCACTCCCGCCTCCGCAATGGGCGACGCGCTGCTGGCCCGTTTCCCAGCCGCCGGTGTGTCACTGCAGACCGAGCAATTGGATTGACCCTCAATGCAATTGCGCCTTTCGGAGGCGACCCCGGGGGTCTAGTGTCGTAAGCGGCCAACAATCCAGCGGCAAGGGTGGACACCGATGGCCGGTCTTGAAGATATCGACATCGCCAACAGGCTCGGAGCCGACGAATCCGCCGCCGGCGAGAGCGACGGACAGCAGGCGCGACCTGCCCAAGCAATTGCCGCCGCAATGGTGTTGGCGTATATCGGCGAAGCGGCTCAGCCCCGGCGGCGAGCAGACCACAACCGCGCAGAGAACGAGGAGACCATTGGCGGTCTGGGCGGCATCCTGCCGCCCCGTTGGGGAGGCAGGAATTAGCCTGCACTGCAACCTATTTGGAGTGCCCATACGCATCGAGAGGGTCACGCCGGCACGAATAAGCAGTAGTGACAGGGATCGAGAAGGGATCGAGAGGACAAACCATGTCGGACACGCTTACCGAAGGACAAAAGCTAGTCCGGGGCGAGTCGATCGCCTCGAACAACGGGGCCTACACGCTCACCCTGCAAGACGACGGCAACCTGGTGCTGGCGTCCCGCGGTCAGGCCCTGTGGGACACGTCGACCAATGGCCAGGACGTGGTCCGCGCCGAAGTGCAGAACGACGGCAACTTCGTCCTCTACGCGGCCGACAAACCCGTCTGGCACACCGACACCAGGGGCAAAAAGGGCGTCAGGCTGGTGCTTCAGGACGACCGCAACCTGGTGCTCTATGCCGCCGACGGACCGGCCTGGTCGACGCACACCGAGACCGACTCCCCGCCGTCGCCCGAATCTGAATCGGGCACCGCCGACGCGCCCGCCGTGGACGGCACCGAAGCCACCGGTTCCACCGAGGAGGCGCCCGAGCCCGCACGGACGTACACCGTCATCTCCGGCGATATGTTGTGGTCCATCGCGGAGCACTTCTACGGCGACGGCCACAAGTACCAGGTGATCGCCGACGCCAGCGGCGTCGCCAACCCGGACCTGATCTACCCGGGGCAGGTTCTCACCATTCCCTGATCCCGGCCCGAGCTTCGGGCGGCTACGCGCCCGTCGGCGGCGGTTCCTAGAATTGACCGGTGACCGCCGCCAGCCACCGCCCCGCCGCCGACCTGCCCAAATCGTGGGACCCGGCGGCGCAGGAGAGCGAGATTTATCGGCGGTGGCTGGAAGCTGGGTATTTCGCCGCGGATGCGTCCAGCGCCAAGCCGGCGTATTCGATCGTGCTGCCCCCGCCGAACGTCACCGGCAGCCTGCACATGGGCCACGCGCTGGAGCACACCATGATGGACGCCCTGACCCGCCGCAAGCGGATGCAGGGTTACGAGGTGCTGTGGCAGCCGGGCATGGACCATGCGGGTATCGCGACGCAGAGCGTGGTGGAAAAGCAGCTCGCCGTCGACGGCAAGACCAAAGAGGACTTCGGCCGTGAGCTGTTCGTCGAAAAGGTGTGGGACTGGAAGCACGAGTCCGGCGGCGCCATCGGCGGCCAGATGCGCCGGCTGGGCGACGGCGTGGACTGGAGCCGCGACCGGTTCACCATGGACGAGGGCCTGTCGCAAGCGGTGCGAACGATCTTCAAAAGGCTCTATGATGCCGGACTGATCTATCAGGCCGAGCGACTGGTCAACTGGTCACCGGTGCTCGAGACGGCGATCTCCGACCTCGAGGTCAGCTACCAAGACGTCGACGGCGAACTGGTGTCGTTTCGGTACGGCTCGCTCGACGATTCGCAACCGCACATCGTGGTGGCCACCACCCGGGTCGAGACGATGCTGGGCGACACCGCGGTCGCGGTGCATCCCGACGACGACCGCTACCGCCACCTGGTCGGCACCACGCTGCCGCACCCGTTCATCGACCGGCAGCTCCTCGTCGTCGCCGACGAACACGTCGACCCCGAATTCGGCACCGGCGCAGTCAAAGTCACGCCCGCTCACGACCCGAATGACTTCGAGATCGGGCTGCGTCATCAGTTGCCGATGATCTCGATCATGGACACCAAGGGCCGAATCGTCGAGACCGGAACGCCATTCGACGGCATGGACCGATTCGATGCCCGGGTCGCGGTGCGCGAGGCCCTTGCCGCGCAGGGCCGCGTCGTCAAGGAGGAACGCCCCTACCAGCACAGCGTCGGACACTCCGAGCGCAGCGGCGAACCGATCGAGCCACGGCTGTCGCTGCAATGGTGGGTGCGGGTGGAATCGCTCGCCAAGGCCGCCGGCGACGCGGTGCGCAACGGGGACACCGTGATTCACCCCGCCAGCCTGGAACCGCGTTGGTTCGCCTGGGTCGACGACATGCACGACTGGTGTATCTCGCGGCAGCTGTGGTGGGGCCACCGCATCCCGATCTGGTACGGGCCCAACGGTGAGCGGGTCTGCGTGGGCCCGGATGAGACGCCGCCGGACGGCTGGGAACAGGACCCCGACGTGCTGGACACCTGGTTTTCGTCTGCGCTGTGGCCGTTCTCCACGCTCGGCTGGCCGGAAAAGACGCCGGAGCTGGAGAAGTTCTATCCGACAAGCGTTTTGGTGACCGGCTACGACATCCTGTTCTTCTGGGTGGCGCGGATGATGATGTTCGGCACCTTCATCGGCGGCGACGACGCGATCACGCTCGACGGCCGCCGCGGACCGCAGGTGCCGTTCACCGACGTGTTCCTGCACGGGCTGATCCGCGACGAGTCCGGTCGAAAGATGAGCAAGTCCAAGGGAAACGTCATCGACCCGCTGGACTGGGTTGAGACGTTCGGCGCCGACGCGCTGCGATTCACGCTGGCCCGCGGTGCCAGCCCCGGCGGCGATCTGGCCGTCGGCGAGGACGCCGTGCGGGCGTCGCGCAATTTCGTCACCAAGCTGTTCAATGCCACCCGGTTCGCGCTGCTCAACGGCGCGAGCCCGGCACCGCTGCCCGATGTCGCCGACCTGACCGACGCTGACCGCTGGATCCTGGGACGACTGGAAGAAGTTCGCGCCGAAGTGGATTCGGCCTTCGACGTTTACGAGTTCAGCCGAGCCTGCGAGGCGCTGTATCACTTCACCTGGGACGAATTCTGCGACTGGTATGTCGAACTCGCGAAGGTGCAACTCGCCGAGGGGGTCGCACACACCACCGCCGTGCTGGCCGCGGTACTCGACACGCTGTTGCGACTGCTGCATCCGGTGATCCCATTCGTCACCGAGGCGCTATGGCAGGCGCTGACCGCGCAGGAGTCGCTGGTGATCGCCGATTGGCCCCAACCATCGGGTATCGCGCTGGATGCCGCTGCCGCGCAACGGATCAGCGAAACGCAGAAGCTGGTCACCGAGATCCGCCGTTTCCGCAGTGACCAGGGTTTGGCCGATCGGCAGAAGGTTCCGGCCCAGTTGGCCGGCGGCGGGCAGCTCAGCGCCCTGGTGATGGCCCTGACCTCGCTGACCGCACCGGGACCCGAGTTCCGCGCGTCGGCGTCCCTGGAGATCCGGCTCGGTCCCAACTCGGACCGCACCGACGTCGTCGAACTCGACACCTCGGGCACCATCGACGTGGCCGCCGAGCGTCGCCGCCTCGAAAAGGACTTGGCCGCAGCGCAAAAGGAGTTGTCGTCGACCGCGGCGAAGCTGGACAACGCGGAGTTTCTGGCCAAGGCGCCGGACGCCGTCGTCGGCAAGATCCGCGACCGCCACCGGGTGGCCCAGGAGGAAATCGAGCGGATCACCGCCAGGCTGGCTGCGCTGCAGTGAGTTTCGATCCCTATGAGGCGAGTCCGGCTGAGGACGTTCCCACCCCGGACGAGATCGCGTCCCTGCTGCAGGTCGAGCATCTGCTGGACCAACGCTGGCCGGAAACCAAGATCGAGCCGAGCCTGACCCGGATCAGCGCATTGCTGGACCTGCTCGGCTCGCCGCAGCTGGCCTACCCGTCGATCCACGTCGCGGGCACCAACGGCAAAACCTCGGTGGCGCGGATGATCGACGCGCTGGTGACCGCGCTGCAGCAGCGCACCGGCCGGACCACCAGCCCGCACCTGCAGTCGGCCGTGGAACGCATCGCGATCGACGGACACCCGATCAGCCCGGCGCGATACGTCGAGACATACCGCGAGATCGAGCCGTTCGTGCAGATGGTCGACGCGCAATCGCAGGCCGACGGAGGTCCGGCGATGAGCAAGTTCGAGGTCCTCACCGCGATGGCGTTCGCCGCGTTCGCGGATGCGCCCGTCGACGTCGCCGTGGTCGAGGTGGGCCTGGGCGGGCGCTGGGACGCCACCAATGTGATCAACGCCCCGGTGGCCGTCATCACCCCGATCAGCGTCGACCATGTCGAATACCTCGGCGCCGATATCGCCGGGATCGCGGGGGAGAAGGCCGGAATCATCCATCGCGCGGTCGAGGGTTCCCCGGACACCGTCGTGGTCATCGCACGTCAGGTGCCCGCGGCGATGGAGGTGCTGTTGGCCGAGACCGTGCGCGCCGACGCCGCGGTCGCCCGCGAGGATTCCGAGTTCGCGGTGCTGGGCCGGCAGGTTGCGATCGGTGGCCAGGTGCTGCAGCTGCAGGGCCTGGGCGGGGTGTATTCCGACGTCTACCTGCCGCTGCACGGCGAACACCAGGCGCACAACGCGGTGGTGGCGTTGGCCGCCGTCGAGGCGTTCTTTGGCGCCGGAGCCCAGCGACAGCTCGACGTGGACGCCGTTCGGGCCGGCTTCGCCGCCGTCGTCAGCCCCGGCCGACTGGAGCGCCTGCGCAGCGCGCCCACCGTGTTCATCGACGCCGCGCACAACCCGGCCGGCGCGGCCGCGCTGGCGCAGACGCTGGCCGACGAATTCGACTTCCGCACCCTGGTCGGGGTGGTCAGCGTGATGGCGGACAAGGACATCGATGGCATCCTGGCCGCGTTGGAGCCGGTGTTCGATTTCGTCGTCGTGACGCACAACGGGTCGTCGCGGGCGTTGGATGTCGCGTCGCTGGCGTTGGCGGCAGAGCAGCTGTTCGGTCCGGACCGGGTGGTCACCGCCGACAACATGGCCGACGCCATCGACGCCGCCACCGCGCTGGTCGACCAGGAAGCTGCCGATGTCGCCCTCGACACGCCGGATGGGGAGGGCTTCGGGGAGGACATGGGGGAGGGTCCCGTGCTTTCCGGCGCCGGGATCGTCATCACGGGCTCGGTCGTCACGGCCGGGGCCGCCCGCACGCTGTTCGGGCGGGACCCGGCGTGACCCAGGGCCCGCCCCCGACACCCGACCCGTGGAAGAGCTTCGGCGGGGTGATGGCGGCGACGCTGCTGCTCGAGGCGATCGTGGTGCTGCTCGCGATACCGGTGGTTGGCGCGGTCGGCGGTGGGCTCACCGCGGTGTCGCTGGGGTATCTGATCGGGCTGGCCGTGCTGTTGATCCTGCTCACCGGGCTGCAACGCCGGCCCTGGGCGATCTGGGCGAACCTGGCGGCACAAGCGGCGGCGCTCGCCGGATTCGCCGTGTACCCGGGCGTGGGATTCATCGGTTTGCTGTTCACCGGGGTATGGGCGCTGATCGCCTATCTGAGATCCGAAGTGCGGCACAGGCAGCAAGAAGACGGGCTTTCGCCGCCCGAGTGAGCGGTTCTGTACGCTGTGCGCCGTGACAGAACGGACCCTGGTGTTGATCAAGCCGGACGGCGTCGAGCGACGGCTGATCGGCGAGATCATCGGCCGTATCGAGCGCAAGGGCCTCACCATCTCGGCCCTCGAGCTCAGGCAGGTGAGCGAGGAGCTGGCCAGCCGGCATTACGCCGAGCACGAAGGCAAACCCTTCTTTGGTTCGCTGCTGGAGTTCATCACCTCAGGATCGGTGGTGGCGGCGATCGTGGAGGGACCGCGGGCCGTCGCGGCGGTGCGTCAACTGGCCGGCGGCACGGACCCCGTGGAAAAGGCCACACCCGGCACGATCCGCGGCGATTTCGGGCTGGAAACCCAGTTCAACCTGGTGCACGGCTCCGACTCGGCCGAGTCGGCCCAGCGCGAGATCGCGCTCTGGTTTCCGCACGAATAGGACCGGCACAGGGCGGGTAGTAGGGCGTCAGCATCGCGGGCGCGTGGACGCGGCCTGTGGTATGGGATACTGACTCAAGGTGAACGTCGTCGGACCGGCTCAGGGCTGGTGACGGACACCCGAATGAACGACTTTGACAAGCGCGACAATCGCTCATCGTGCGGTCTGGCGCGGCATGTCAAGCCCTCATTCAGCACGGCGCCGGGTGCGTTCGCTGGATTTCAGCGAGCTGCCCGGGGTGAGACCATCACAAGCCCGGGAGAAGTGACCCGAGCACATAGCGAAGCCCTCGCGTGGCCGCGTCGAATGGACGCGCCCGGGGGCTTGAGGAGAATACGTGGTAGACGGTGCCCCAACTTCAGACTCATCAGACGAGCCGACACAGCATGAGGATCTGCCGGACCGGTTAAGGGTCCACCAGCTGGCCCGATCGTTGGGTAACACCAACAAAGAGGTGCTCGATGCGCTGTTCCAGCTCGACGGGCAGACCCGCAACGTGCATTCCGGCGTGGACCGCGAGGATGCCCTGCGGGTGCGCGACATGCTGTTCGCCCGGACGCCCATGGTGTTTCCGACGTTCTACAGCCCTGCGGCCAGCGCAGAGGCGGACGTGGCGGACGACGAACCCGAATCGGCGCCGACGGAGACCGCGACCGAGCGGCCGGCCTACATGCCGCTGTTCGTTTCCCCGCAACCGCGGCGGTTAGAGGAGGACACCGACGACGACGCCGGCGACGATGTCGACGACTCGGATGCCGAGGACGACGACGAGCAGGCCGATCGGCCGGCCAAGAGCCGGCGGCGTCGCGGCCGGCGGGGCCGCGGCAGGGGCCGTGGCGAGCAGGCCGGATCCGACGGCGCTGACACCGACGAGGGCGAGCGGAAGACCGGCGAATCCGACGTATCCGACGATGGCGACGAGTCGGATTCCGATGCCGAGGACAGCGATTCCGAGACGGACGCCGAAGGCGACGACGAGAACGGCTCGGGGGAGGCCGCTACCAAGCGCCGCCGCCGTCGTCGGCGCCGCAAGTCCGGTTCGGGCGATGACAACGACGAGGGTCCGTCGCCCGACGATCCCCCCAACACCGTGGTTCATGAGCGGGCGCCGCGCTCCGGGAAATCCGGCGATGGCGGCTCCGGCGGCGAGATCAAGGGCATCGATGGCTCGACTCGGCTGGAGGCCAAGCGCCAGCGCCGCCGGGACGGGCGCGACGCCGGACGGCGGCGCCCCCCGATATTGACCGAGGCCGAATTCCTGGCCCGCCGCGAAGCGGTCGAGCGCGTCATGGTGGTGCGCGACCGGGTCCGCACCGAGCCGCCCCACCCGGGTGCGCGATACACCCAGATCGCGGTGCTCGAGGACGGGATCGTCGTCGAGCACTTCGTGACGTCGGCGGCGTCTGCGTCCCTGGTCGGCAACATCTACCTGGGCATCGTGCAGAACGTGCTGCCGTCGATGGAGGCGGCGTTCGTCGACATCGGTCGCGGCCGCAACGGTGTGCTCTATGCCGGTGAGGTCAACTGGGAGGCCGCGGGGCTGGGCGGGTCCGACCGCAAGATCGAACAGGCCCTCAAGCCCGGCGACTACGTCGTGGTCCAGGTCAGCAAGGACCCGGTCGGCCACAAGGGCGCGCGGCTGACCACGCAGGTGTCGCTGGCCGGCCGCTATTTGGTCTACGTGCCGGGGGCGTCGTCGACCGGGATCAGCCGCAAGCTGCCCGACACCGAACGCCAGCGGCTCAAGGAGATCCTGCGCGAGGTGGTGCCGTCCGACGCCGGTGTGATCATCCGCACCGCGTCGGAGGGCGTCAAAGAGGAGGACATCCGCTCCGACGTCACCCGCCTGCAGGAGCGTTGGGAACAGATCGAGGCCAAGGCGACCGAGACCAAGGAGAAGGCCGCGGGCGCCGCGGTGCCGCTCTACGAAGAGCCCGACGTGTTGGTGAAGGTCATCCGTGACCTGTTCAACGAGGACTTCGCCGGCCTTGTCGTTTCCGGTGACGAGGCCTGGAACACGATCAACGAGTACGTGAACTCCGTTGCGCCCGAACTGGTTTCGAAGATGACGAAGTACGAGCCCGCCCAAGGGCCGGACGACCACCAGAACGGGCCGGACGTCTTCGCCGTGCATCGCATCGACGAGCAGTTGGCCAAGGCGCTGGAGCGCAAGGTGTGGCTGCCGTCGGGCGGCACGCTGGTGATCGACCGCACCGAGGCGATGACGGTGGTCGACGTCAACACCGGCAAGTTCACCGGTTCCGGCGGCAACCTCGAGCAGACCGTCACCAAGAACAACCTGGAGGCGGCCGAGGAGATCGTGCGTCAGCTGCGGCTGCGCGACATCGGCGGCATCGTGGTCATCGACTTCATCGACATGGTGCTGGAATCCAACCGCGATCTGGTGCTGCGGCGGCTGACCGAGGCGCTGGCCCGCGACCGCACCCGCCACCAGGTGTCCGAGGTGACGTCGCTGGGCCTGGTGCAGCTGACCCGCAAGCGGCTGGGGACCGGGCTGATCGAGGCGTTCTCGACGCAATGCCCCCATTGCAGCGGCCGCGGAATCCTGATGCACGGGGACCCGGTCGATTCGACCGCGGCGGCGAGCGGGCGCAAGTCCGAGTCCGGCGGCCGGCGGGGCAGGCGGTCGAAGAAGAAATCCGAGGAGTCCACCGAGCAGGGTTCGGGCCAGCTCCAAGTGGCCAAGGTGCCCGCTCACGCTCCCGGCGAGCATCCGATGTTCAAGGCGATGGCCGCGGGCTCAGCTGGGGCTTCGGAGGCGGCCGACGCTGATGAGGACGGCACCGCCGCATCCGGGGCACCGGTCGAGGAAGCCGCCATCGAAACCGAAGAACCGACGGCGGCTCAGGTCTCCGCTGACCTGGAGGACATCGACCAGGACGACTACGAAGACACCGACGAGGACACCGACGAACTCGACGACTCCGACGACTCCGACGACGAGGACGAGCTCGACGACGAGGAGGTCGACGAGGTCGACGAGGTCGACGAGGTCGACGATGACGAGGAGCTCGACGACGACGACGAGGATCTCGACCTGGACGACGACGACGACCTCGACCTTGAGGACGAATCCGACGACGACGCGGACGCCAGGATGGTGATCGATACCGCGCCGGCCTTCGAACGCCCGCGCCGACGGCGCGCGGCGGGCCGGCCGGCGGGCCCGCCGATCCACGTGGACTGACCGCTTCGGGTCGACAAAAGCCCACGTCCCGGCCTTCGGTAACGACACGGGCGCGCGTCGCGGGCCAATCGAAAGTTCTCGGTAGAAGCGAGCGACCGGTCATGGGTGGGGGACTGGTTTAGGCCTGACAGGTCAGGTACGCGTGCACTCGACTTGAACTCGCTGGCGGTCACCGCCGTGAGCGAGGCGACCCCGAACCAGAGGCCGTTAGGACCCGGCGCAGTAACCCTCGGCCCAGAGGTGGCTTGAAGGTGGGCGGCGCGGGGCGGCGAAGGCTCACCCCTGCAGCCGTCAGAGATCGCGAATAAAGCCGCTGGGGCCCGGTGGAAAGCTTGATCTACGGACCAGCGAGGTGCGCGGCGAGGTGCGCGGCACCCTGACGCTACGCGGGCAAAAGCCGTCCTATCAGGGATGCTCGATCAGCTTCACGTCTTCAGCCGGAAACGGAGTCGATGAAGGGGTTTCTCCCGTACGCCGCGCTTCCTCCCAAGCCTGCACAGAGCAGACGCGCACGACCGGGAACGAATCCCCCGCAATTATCGGGGTTATTGCGCGCTTCTCGACCCATCCGCGAAAAGCCGTGCGCACACGCACCAAGTCACCCGGGCGAACCCCTGTTGCCCGTGCCGTCACTGAGGTGTTCATGGCGACAGGTTAGGGCTTGCGCAACTAATCAAACGGGATCGTCCGACAGAATCCAGAAAAATCTCTCTCGTATGGCTTGTGTTAAGCCATGGCTTATGCCATCGTTGGTTGACGCCAGCGAACTGGAGGTAATGCCATGGCCGAGAGCGAGGGAGAGTTAAAGAAGCCATTGCCACCCTACATAGCGTTTAAGACTCTGACTGACGTCATAGAGCGCATGGAGAGCGAGGACATTCCCACGCGTGTGGATCCCAGCTACCTCGATACATACGCCGGGGGTTACCGCTCAACGGTGATCACGAATCTACAGACGATGGGGCTGCTCAACAAAGCGGGCGAGCCAACCAAGCGACTGGAAAATCTGGTCTACGCCAGTGAAGTAGACCGTCAACGCCTGATCGGCGAGTTCATCAACGACTTCTACACCGACGTATTTTCCTTGGGGCTCAACTCAACCCAGTCGCAGTTCCTGGAAGTGTTCACCGCAGCGGGCCTTAAAGGTGATACCCGACGTAAGGCGATTGCTTTCTTCATGAAAGCGTGTGCGTACGCTGGCGTGAAGGTTGGAGCGCTATGGAAAACTCCGCCCGCGGTCCCCGCTGGCAACTCGACTCGTCGCAAGAGCCAGCAATTGCAGAACAAGAACAATGACAGTGCCACCGAGGAACCAGCCACGGTCCCGCCAAGCGCCGGTGAGACTGTTGTGGTTGACCTTGGCACTGCCGGACAAGTGCGAGTATCCGTGACAGTCAAGTGGCTGGAATTAGACGACCAGCGGGTCAAAATGTTGCGAGACGCTATCAAGTCGCTCAAGTCTATGGAAATCATCCGTGCCACCGAGTCGAAAAATGGCTCGGATGCAGAAGAAGACGCTGAAGGAGTCGGTCCATGAGAAGGGGTTAAGCCCCCGCCGCCAGCACCCGTGAGTTAGGGAGCGGCGGGGGCAAAGGTAGGCCGGGTAGCCGCCAAGAGTGTTGCCGCACTCCCGACGGGTGCAAATCCCGTCCCGGCCACCAGTGTAGGCCGATACGCCGGGCGTACCAAGCGCCAACCTGCCCTCACACTGCTTCGTTGCATCGCAGATCAACCTCGCGAATCGCTGGAATATAGGACGACAGCACCAGACGACGGCAGGACGTTTAGAGAACCGCGCCTAAACCTGCCGCGACATCGCCGCTCTACTCGACGGACCCAACCAGGCGGCTTTCAAGCGACTGCGTGACAAGATGCCAGTTGTGGATACGGACCAAACATCGTCCCAGGCGCTAGGCGAATCCCCGGTGGATGCTCTGCGAGCGTTGGTGCGGGGCGCCTTCGAAGCGGCGAAAGAATCTGGCCGCTCCGACTGGCAAGTTATGACGACCGCAGTCTTAAAGAACCGGATCCTCCAGGCAACAGCGCGGGAGTTCGACGAACGTGACTACGGCGCGACCTCGATCATTGATGCTATTCGCTTGATTCCAGACTTGGTCGAACTCGACACGACGATGCGACCTCCGCGGGTCAGACTGCTCTCTGGCGACGCCACCGACGGGACAAAAGATCACCCGGCCGACAGTCAACCCGCTACGTCGGCGGGAAGGGTAAGGCCTGACCTATGGGATGCGGTGCTCGATTACTCCTCACCCGGGGCGTTCGTATGGGACGGCTCCAAGGCGGTTCGTGTCGAAGCGGATGAGGTGGGCGACAGGCCGCAGCTTCCCACGATTTCGGCGGAGGACATGGCAGGCTGGCGCCAAGCCTTTGCCAATCAAAATGCGGATCATCAACTGAATGATTGGGCCCAACGAGGACTTGGCACCTTCGCGTTGCCCCCCGAACTGCGGAGGCCATGGAATCACTTCATTAAGTCGAATGTCCTAAATATCCTTTCCGCTTGGTTCGACAAACAGGGCCTAGAACTGCCGGCGGATACATTAACTAGTTCTGCGAGTAAGCGCCCATCGTCGGACCATGCAGATGCAGAGGAATTGCGACGATTCTTGTTGCGTTGCGTCGCCGTCATGAAGCCGAGCGAACTTAAGGCCGTGCAGATCCCCGCCTCCGTAGCCTTTCGGGCGAGGGCGTGAGTCGACGTGGGCAGCGGCCCGAGCACGGGGCGTCCGCCACCCGCAGACCGAGGATCTGGTTGGTACTCCATCCATCCGATAGCGACTACGAGAAGCGCTTGCGAACCACACTTGGACGGCAAGCCGCTGAGCTCGGGGTCGACTTAATTACCCGCCGCACCAAGTCGCGGAGGTTGAGTGCTGAAGGAAATGGCGCGCGGCGGATCAACATACTTGAGCCCGTTGATGCAAACGAGCTATACCGGGACTTGACTATTAACAAATGCTACGTGCTCAGCCGTGGTTCGGTGTTTGTCCTTCATGACCCGAGGCGAGATCCGCCGGAGAAGCGGGACTGTATGCCACTGCAACGCTTTGTTGATCACAGGGCGGTCTATCGCACGTTGCAGGATGGTGTCGATACAGCCGCCGAGCTGAGAACAATGATCGCAGCGGGAGTTCCTTCCGATTGCACCAGCTATAACGACCCGCGGGTACTCCCATTGCATGTCTTCGACAGGAAAGCAGACGGCGAGAGACTCAACACGGAGGACGGCCGGAGTGCATTTCGGAACATGTATGCGCGTGGTGGATGTTGGCAATCGGCCGCGACGGGCACGTGGAGACCCGCTTCCGCAGGTGGCAGGCATGGATTGGCTGGCCCAACAGGTGATCCACTGTGGATATGGGATTACGAGCTACCTATGGGATATCACTGGGATACGAACGCGGGACAACAGAGGCGCACGGTCGTTGCAACCGCGAGTGTATGGAGAGTCGAACCGCGAGGTTACGTGAACATTTACCCCGACTCGTATATCAGAGCAGGGACGAAGGCCAAAGAGACGTGGCGGGCTCGTCGCTGAACTAGGTAACGAGCTTCTTGTTGCAAAAAAGTGAATGCCCCGGGGATAACCGGGGCATTCAAGTTAAGAGGCGAGCACTCCGTCCAACAGTGATTTTGGCCGACGATGCAAACGGTCACTGACTCGAAACTGAGGTTTCGGGGCTCGCGATACGCGCCGCTCTGGTCGTCGGGAATCTGCACTGTGGTTGCTTGTTCTCGTTAGCTAAACGAACCCAAGCCTCCTAGCGTGAGCCGGGGCCCCACCAGGATCAGCACCATCGTACCGCTGCAGGATGGGGAGTCAAGCCATACTACCCTCGACTAGCCACGCCGTACCCGCCTTAGACACCCGAGACCAGCGCCGCATACGCTACCGCGACGGCGGTCCATGGGTGACGCCCGACAAGTTCAAACTGAACAACTCGGCCGCGGTGACCGCGCTCACTGAAATTCCCCACTGACGCTCATCGAAATTCCCCACCCGTGTGGCTCCGCCGAGAAGGGCGGGCCTCCCTCGAAGCTGCTGGTGTCTGACGCCAGTAGCTCCACCGAAGGAGGCCCGCTTTCTCATGCTCACATGGGAGGACGATGTGGAAGTACATGCCCTACGCAAACGTGGTTGGTCGATCTCGGCGATCGCCCGCCACACCGGCTTCGACCGCAAGACGGTCCGGAAGTATCTGGCCGGTGACGGCGCGCCCGGGGTCCGCGCCCGGCCCGACCCGGACCCGTTCGATCCGTTCATCGACTACGTCACCGCCAGGCTGACCGAGGACCCGCACCTGTGGGCCCGCACCCTGTTCGACGAACTCGAGGACCTCGGGTTCGGGCTGTCGTATCAGAGCCTGACCCGCAACATCCGGACCCGGAACCTGCGGCCCGTCTGTGAGGCGTGCCGGACGGCCACGCAGCGCCCGAACGCGGTGATCCCCCATGCACCGGGTGATGAAACTCAATGGGACTGGCTGGAATTGCCCGATCCGCCGGAATCGTGGGGCTGGGGCAAGACCGCACACCTGCTGGTCGGCTCGTTGGCCCATTCGGGCAAGTGGCGCGGCTATCTGTCGCCGAGCGAGGACCAACCCCACCTGGTCGCCGGCCTGGACCGCGTCACCCGCGGTCTGGGCGGCGTCTCGCGGGTGTGGCGGTTCGACCGGATGGCCACGGTCTGCGATCCCGGTAGCGGCCGGGTGAGCGCCTCGTTCGCCGGGGTGGCCAAGCACTACGGCGTATCGGTGGCGATCTGCCCGCCGCGGCGCGGCAACCGCAAGGGCGTGGTGGAGAAGGTCAATCACACCGCCGCGCAACGCTGGTGGCGCACCCTGGCCGACGACGTCACCGTCGAGGCGGCCCAGGCGAACCTGGATCGCTTCGCCCGGGTGCGTGGTGACACGAGGCTGCGGGCCACCGCTGATGGCCGCTCCTCGGTCGCCGTGGTGGCCGAAACGGAGCCACTACAACCAATACCGGCGCAGGCGTATCCGGTGATCGTTTCCGAGGCCCGCACCGCATCGCGCCAAGCGATGGTGTCCTACCGCGGTAACCGCTACTCGGTGCCCCCGGAGCTGGCCGCCGCCAACGTGGTGGTGTCGCATCCGGTCGGCGGTCAGTTCTGCGACATCGCCACCGCCAGTGGGATCGTGGTTGCCAGGCACCGGATGGCCGCCGACGGGCTCGGCGTCATGGTGCGCGACAACGGCCACGTCATCGCGCTGGATGCCGCGGCGATCGCCACCGCGACCACCGGACGGGCGCACCGCCGCAAGGAACGCATCCCACCCGGCCCGGCGGCCAAAGCCGCTGCCGCGCAACTGCTTGCGATCAATCAGCCATCCGTCACCGCAATTGAAACATCCACTCCGTCAACCAATTCCACCGTCATCGATCTGTCCGCTTACGAGCGGGCCGCCCAGAACAGGACCATCCAATGACCCCACACCGCGCACCGGTAAGACCACCACCACAACCGAGGAATCGCTGTCGGCGGCGGCGAGCCGCTATCAGCAGCTACGCTCGCATCTGGCCGAACTCAAACTGGCCGCGGCCGCTGAAGCCCTACCTGCCGTGCTCGACCAGGCCACCGCCGACGGGCTGTCGCTGACCGTTGCCTTGGAGCGGCTGCTGGCCGTCGAGGTCGAAGCCTCCACCGCCCGCCGACTGGCCGGACGGCTTCGGTTCGCCTGCTTGCCCACCCCAGCCACCCTGGCCGACTTCGACGTCGATGCTGCCGCCGGGATCGACCGCAAGCTCATCGACGAGCTGGGCACCTGCCGCTATCTGGAATCAGCGACCAACATCCTGCTCATCGGCCCACCGGGTACTGGAAAACACACCTGTCGGTCGGATTGGCCAGGGCCGCAGCACATGCCGGCTACCGGACGTACTTCACCACCGCCGCCGATCTGGCCGCCCGCTGCCACCGCGCCGCCATCGAGGGACGCTGGGCCACCACCATGCGCTTCTTCGCCGGCCCGACGCTGCTGGTGATCGATGAACTCGGCTACCTTCCACTGCCCGCCGAGGCCGCTTCGGCGTTGTTTCAGGTTGTCTCCCAACGGTATTTAAAGACCAGCATCGTCATCACCACCAACCGCGGCGTGGGAGCCTGGGGAGAGATCCTCGGCGACACCACCGTGGCCGCTGCCATGCTCGACCGCCTGCTGCACCGCTCCGTGGTCATCAACCTCGACGGAGAGTCCTACCGGCTACGTGACCACCACGCCGCCGCAGAAACCCTGCGCCGAACCACCACCGGCACCCGCCAACAACTACACTGACCGCTGCTCACAGGTGAGGAATTTCGGCGAGCACAGCCGGGGATTTTCGATGAGCGCCGTCACGCGGGGGCCGGTTTGACCCTGTAGCCGCTGGTCACGTACCCTTGGACAGTCGTCGTCAGGCAGCGGACGAGAGTTCGGCCGGCGAGCGGGACCTAGCCAGACACCCGGGGCCCGCGGCAAGGTTCATCACCGACCCACCACGCGCACCGCAGGTGGCACGCGCGCGAGCGAGAAAGAGGCACGAGCAACGATGGCGACGTACGCAATCGTCAAGACCGGCGGCAAGCAGTACAAAGTCGCCGTCGGCGACGTGGTCAAGGTCGAAAAGCTCGACTCCGAGCCCGGCGCCAAGGTATCGCTGCCGGTGGCATTGGTGGTCGACGGCGCCAAGGTCACCAGCGACGCCCAGGCGCTGGCCAAGGTCGCGGTGACCGGCGAGGTGCTTGAGCACACCAAGGGCCCCAAGATCCGTATCCACAAGTTCAAGAACAAGACCGGCTACCACAAGCGGCAGGGGCATCGTCAGCCGTTGACGGTCCTCAAGGTCACCGGCATCAAGTAGCAGAGGCGACAGACATGGCACACAAGAAGGGCGCTTCCAGCTCACGTAACGGTCGCGACTCCGCCGCGCAGCGGCTGGGCGTCAAGCGGTTCGGCGGCCAGGTCGTCAAGGCCGGTGAGATCCTGATCCGTCAGCGCGGCACCAAGTTTCATCCCGGCGTCAACGTCGGCCGCGGCGGCGATGACACGTTGTTCGCCAAGGCGAGCGGGGCGGTGCAGTTCGGCGTCAAGCGCGGACGCAAGACCGTCAACATCGTCGCGGCCGGGCAGACCACCGACTAGCCCGGACGACCGCGCGCAGCCCATGTGCACCTAGCGCCCGGTTAATCACCATGCCCCGGTTTGTCGATCGCGTCGTCGTCCACGCGCGGGCGGGTTCCGGCGGGAACGGCTGCGCCTCGGTCCATCGCGAGAAATTCAAGCCGCTGGGCGGCCCCGACGGCGGCAACGGCGGGCGCGGCGGCAGCGTCTTCTTCGTCGTCGACCCTGCCGTGCACACCCTGCTCGACTTCCATTTCCGCCCGCATATCACCGCGCCGTCGGGCAAACAGGGCATGGGCAACAACCGCGACGGCGCCGCCGGCGCCGACCTGGAGGTCAAGGTGCCCGACGGCACCGTCGTGCTCGACGAAAACGGCCGGCTGCTCGCCGACCTGGTCGGTGCGGGCACCCGCTTTGAAGCCGCCGCGGGGGGTCGGGGCGGCCTGGGCAACGCCGCGCTGGCCTCGCGCGCCCGCAAGGCGCCCGGGTTTGCGTTGCTCGGTGAGCCGGGTCAGGCCCGCGACCTGTCGCTGGAGCTCAAGACCGTCGCCGACGTCGGCCTGATCGGATTCCCTTCGGCCGGAAAGTCCTCTTTGGTGTCGGTCATTTCGGCGGCCAAGCCCAAGATCGCGGACTATCCGTTCACCACGCTGACGCCCAATCTCGGCGTCGTCTCGGCCGGGGAGCACACCTTCACGGTCGCCGACGTGCCCGGCCTGATCCCGGGCGCCTCGGCGGGCCGCGGCCTGGGTCTGGATTTCTTGCGGCACATCGAGCGGTGCGCGGTGCTGGTGCACGTGGTCGACTGCGCGACCGCCGAGCCGGGTCGCGACCCGATCTCCGATATCGAGGCGCTGGAAGCCGAACTGGCGGCCTACACCCCAACCCTGCAGGGCGACGCGGCGCTCGTCGATCTCGCCGAGCGGCCTCGGGCGGTGGTGCTCAACAAGATCGACGTGCCCGAGGCCCGCGAACTCGCCGAATTCGTCCGCGACGAAATCGCCGAGCGGGGCTGGCCGGTGTTCAACGTGTCAACGGTGACCCGAGAAGGATTGCAGCCGTTGATCTTTGGCCTATGGCAGATGATCGAGGCCTACAACGCCGAACGGCCGCAAGCGATTCCGCGACGTCCGGTGATCCGGCCGGTGCCCGTCGACGAAAGCGGGTTCACCGTCGAACCCGACGGCCAGGGAGGCTTCGTGGTCACTGGGGTACGGCCGCAGCGATGGGTCGGCCAGACCAACTTCGACAACGACGAAGCGGTCGGCTATCTCGCCGACCGGCTGGCCCGCCTCGGGGTCGAGGACGAACTGTTGCGGCTGGGCGCCAAGCCGGGCTGCGCGGTGACCATCGGCGAGATGACGTTCGACTGGGAGCCGCAGACGCCGGCGGGGGTGGACGTCATCATGACCGGACGGGGCACCGACGTGCGGCTGGAGCGTACCGAGCGCGTCGGCGCCGAGGAGCGCAAGGCCGCGCGGCGTCGGCGTCGTGAACCCGGTGACCAGTCGTGACGCCGACGAGGATGCAGAGCGAAGCGATGAGCAGGAGTGGCGCTCGTGTCTAGCCACCGCGAGGCCATCCGCACCGCGCGCAGTCTCGTCGTCAAGATCGGCACCAACGCGCTGACCACCCCGTCCGGGGTCTTCGACCGCGCTCGGCTGGCCGGTCTGGCCGACGCGATCGAGGCACGGATGAAGGCGGGCACCGACGTCGTCATCGTGTCGTCGGGCGCCATCGCCGCCGGCATCGAGCCGCTCGGATTGTCCCGCCGCCCAAAGGATTTGGCGACCAAGCAGGCGGCGGCCAGTGTCGGGCAGGTCGCACTGGTCAATGCGTGGAGCGCCGCGTTCGACCGCTACGGTCGCACCGTGGGGCAGGTGCTGCTGACCGCTCAGGACATCTCAATGCGGGCTTCCCACACCAACGCCCAACGAACGCTGGACCGGCTGCGCGCGCTGCACGCGGTCGCGATCGTCAACGAGAACGACACCGTCGCCACCAACGAGATCCGGTTCGGTGACAACGACCGGCTTTCGGCGCTGGTGGCGCACCTGGTCGGCGCCGAGGCCCTGGTGCTGCTGTCCGATATCGACGGCCTCTACGACTCCGATCCGCGCAAAGTGCCGGGGGCGAAGTTCATTGCGGAGGTGGCCGGGCCGGCGGATTTGGCCAACGTCGTGGCCGGCCGCGGCAGCGAGCTGGGCACCGGCGGGATGATGTCGAAGGTGCCGTCGGCGCTGTTGGCCGCCGACGCCGGCGTCCCAGTGCTGTTGGCCGCGGCGGCCGACGCCGCCAACGCGCTCTCCGATGCCTCGGTGGGCACGGTGTTCGCCGCGCGGCCCGACCGGATGTCGGCGCGCCGATTCTGGCTGCGCTACGCGGCCGAATCCGCCGGCTCGCTGATCCTCGACGAGGGCGCGGTGCGTGCGGTGGTCGGGCAGCGCCGGTCGCTGCTGGCCGCGGGCATCACCGCCGTCTCCGGCCGCTTTTACGGCGGCGACGTGGTGGAATTGCGCGGGCCGGACTCCACCCTGGTGGCCCGCGGCGTGGTCAGCTACGACGCTGCCGAGCTCGCCACCATGATCGGCCGTTCAACTTCGGAGCTGCCCGACGAGCTGCGTCGGCCCGCCGTGCACGCCGACGACCTGGTAACGGTCTCTTAGTGGAACGGGTTGCTGTTGTCCTGCCAGGCGGCCGATTCGGGGCGCGGTCCGTAGCGGCGGGCGTAGTCCTCGTGCATCTGGGCTTGCTTTTCCCGCTTTCGGACATCGACTAGGTTCTGGTCCAGCCCGTGCTGCGCCAGCCGGTGTCGGCGCCAGACCTTGTTCAGTGCCAGCGAGATCAGCAGGGCCCAGACATACAGCGGCACCGTCATCTCGGTGTGCACATACAGCGAAGCGGGCAGCAGCCAAAACGGTGCGAGAACTAGCAGCGGCGGGATCGCCCACCGCAGCATGTGCCGGCGCACAGCGCCCGTTTCCGCCAGGTCGTGGGCGACCCAGCTGCGCATCGAACTGGGCAGGACGCGACCATACGAGTAGGTGATGTACTGCCAGAGATTGGGCTTGCTGGGTGTGGTGGTGGTCATCGCTGCTCCTGCTGTAAGGCCCCGGCCGCCAGGGCGGCCGAGTTGATTCGGCTTAGCACCTCATGCAGGTGCTGAAGTTCGCTCATGTCGACGCCCAGGCACGCGACCACGGCGGGCGGAATCGCGAGCGCGCGCCGACGCAGTGCGGCACCGCTCTTGGTGAGGGTGACGTGGGTGGACCGCTCGTCGACCGGGTTTCGGGTGCGGGTGATCAGGCCGAGCGCCTCGAGGCGTTTGAGCATGGGTGACAGTGTGGCCGAATCCATCTGCAGCGTGGCGGCGATCTCTTTGACCGACAGTGATTTCAGTGGCTGGTGCCGCGCCGATTTCTGATGATCCCACAGTGTCAGCATGACCAGGTATTGCGGGTGCGTCAGACCCAGCGGCTCGAGCAGCGGCCGGTACACGGCCAGGACGGCGCGGTTGGTGATGCTCAGCGCGAAACAGACCTGCCGTTCCAGGGCAAGGGGGTCGACCTCCGGTGTGGCAAGCGCAGTCACGTTTATATCGTACCCAATTAGTTAGGGCGCTAGCTATATCGTGTGCGTCACACGTCAGCTTCGGCGGCCTTCAAATACAGTGCGCCCCAAACGATTTCGGCCAGCGTGGCGGCCAGCTCCGGGTCGAACTCGCGGGGTGCGTTTGGCAGGTTCTGATGGCAAACGCGTTCGACCATCCAGGTCAGCGCGTCGGCCGTGGTGGCCGCCGGAAGCTCGCGGCGGATCGAGCCGTCGGCCTGGCCGCCCTCGATCACGCGCGTCAATCGCTTGGAGATGTCGGCGAGCAGATCGCGATACGTCGCCGCCACCGACGGGTCGTAGGCCGCCATCTCGTTCAGTGCGACGAGCACCGCCTGGTGGCGGCGGTAGCTGGCGATGATGCCGGCCATCGCCGCGCGCAGGTCGTCGGGGTTGTGGCGCCAGGCCACGCCCCACCAGCGCTGCCCGTCGTCGGCGAGGTCGCCCATCACCTGGCGCGCGAGCCCGCGCAGCAGATGGGCCTTGTCCTCGAAGTAGATGTAGAAGCTGGCGCGCGAAATGCCCGCCTCGGTCGACAGCCGATCGACGCTGAGCTCGGTGAAACTGGCGCCCTCGCTCATCAGTCGCTCGGTGGCGTCCAGCAACCGGCGCTCCATGTGCTCTCGGCGCTGTTGGCGCGTCACCTGCGGCTTGCGGGTGGCCGATGACTTCGTCAATGGCATATGCGCAGCATACACATCATTTCGACATATTGACTAGACAACATGTCTAAGCATAGAGTCGGGCGTGATTCCGGTTCGTTGAAGGGAAGCACGATGACGGCAATGGCAGGCACTGCGCGCGCGTACGACGCGATCGATCTGTCTTCGCGGGCGTTTTGGTCGACGACCGCGGCCGAGCGAGAGCGTTCGTTCGCCGAGCTGCGCGCCGAGCGCCCGGTGAGCTGGCACCCGCCGGTCGAAGACGCCCTGCTGCCCGATCCCGACGACCCCGGCTACTGGGCCGTCACCCGCCGCGCCGACATCGCCGCGGTGAGCCGCAACAACGAGGTGTTCCTGTCCGGCAAGGGAGTGATGTTCGAGAACGTCCCGGTGGAGTTGCTCGAAGCATCGCAGTCCTTCCTGGCGATGGACCCGCCACGGCACACCAAGCTGCGCAAGGTCGTCAGCGCCGCGTTCACGCCGCGGCAGGTGCGTCGCATCGAGGACTCGATCGCCACCAACGCCAAGTCGATCGTCGAAGAGCTCAGGGCCGCCGGTAGCGGTGCCGACTTCGTGCACTACTGCGCCAAGGAGCTGCCGATCCGGACGTTGGCGGACATGGCGGGCATCCCGGAATCGGACCGCGCCGGCGTCGCGCACGCCGCCGAGGTCGCCGTGTCGTGGGCCGACCCCGAGGCGATGGACGGCCGCAGTCCGTTGGAGGTGCTGTTCGAGAACCAGGTTTATCTGCATCAGGTGGCCCTTGCGCTCGCCGCGCAGCGCCGCGCCAATCCGGGCGACGACCTGTTCAGCGGCCTGGTCAACGCCGAGGTCGACGGCGACCGGCTCACCGACGCCGACATCGCCGCGTTCTTTGTGCTGCTCTCGGTGGCCGGCAACGACACCACCCGGCAGACCATCAGCCATGCGCTCAAGGCGCTCACCGACTTTCCCGATCAGCGGGCCTGGCTGTTGGAGGATTTCGACAACCGCATCGGCACGGCAGTGGAGGAGTTCGTCCGTTGGGCCACCCCGGTCATGACCTTCCGCCGCACGGCCGCAACGGATTTCGAGCTCGCCGGTCAGACCATCCGGGCCGGCGAGAAGGTGGTGATGTTCTACTCATCGGGCAACTGGGACACCGAGGCCTTCGAGAATCCGGACCGGTTCGATCTGAGCCGCAGCCCCAATCCGCACGTGGGCTACGGCGGCGGCGGGGTGCACTTTTGCCTCGGGGCGCACGTCGCGCGCGCCCAACTACGCGCGTTCTTCGGCGAACTGCTGCGGCAACTGCCCGACATCCAGGCCGGCGAACCGTCCTATGTTGCGGGCAACTTCATCCACGCGATCCGCAGCATGCCCTGCATGTTCTAGCGCACGGGTACGCGTCGGGTCCCCGCGGGGGTCGCGGATGTCAGCGGCAAGAGCTCCTCGGCGAGCAGCGTCAGCAGTTCGGAGCAACCGCCGTCGACCTTGACCGTGGCGAGCTCGTCGCCGCGGGTGGGGCCGCGGTTGATGATTGCGACCGGGATGCCCAGCGATACGGCATGACGCACGAACCGGTAGCCGGAGAACACGGTGAGCGAGGAGCCCACCACCAGGAGCGCCTGTGCTTCGTCGACAAGTGAAAATGCTTTGGCTACAACATCTTTGGGCACATTTTCGCCGAAATAGACGATATCGGGCTTGAGCATGCCGGCGCAACGCGGACAGTCGAGGTAGCTAAACGACGCGGTTTCGGCGATGACCGCGTCGGCGTCCGGAGCCACCGCCAGCCCGCCGACCGCCTCCGCGCGTTCGATGAACCCCGGATTGAGCGCCTCGAGCTTTTCGGCCAGCGCCGCCCGGCTCATGGTGTAGCCGCAGCCCAGGCAGACCACCCGCGCATAGCTGCCGTGCAGGTTGACCACATTCGCGCTGCCGGCCTTGGTATGCAGCAGGTCGACGTTTTGCGTGATCACCCCGTTCACCACGCCGGCGTGCTCCAGCGTGGCCAGTGCCCGGTGCCCCGCGTTGGGCTGCGTGTCGTCCATGTGCCGCCAGCCGACGTGGTTGCGCGCCCAGTAGCGCTGCCGGAACAGTGGATCCGTGGTGAATTGTTGGATGGTCATGGGATTGCTCGGCGGCGAATCGGGGCCCCGATAGTCGGGAATGCCCGAGTCGGTGGAGATCCCGGCACCCGTCAACACCGCGATCCGTCGTCCGGCCAACAGCGCGACGAGTTCGGGCGAGTGCACAGAATCGAGGTTAGCCCAGGCAGTCGGCCGCGGTCGTGACCTCGGCGGACATATTGCGCTCCATCATCTTCAAGGCCGCCGCGCCCAATTCGGCATCGATGTGGGCGACGGCATCGCGGGGAATGACTACGTCAAAATGGCGCACGTACGCGTCGAGCGCGCTGTAGAGAATGCACTGTTCGGTGACTTGGCCGGTCAGGATCACCCGCTTGGTGTCGAGGCGGCCGAGCAGATACTCGAGCGGCGTCGAGTAGAACGCGCTGTGCCGCACCTTGGTCAGGCACGCGTCCACCCCCGATCCTGGGTCAGGCGCGATGGGCTTCACCAGATCCGGCCGCGCGCCATCGAGCGCGGCGCGGACGATGTCGGAGAACTGGGCGGTGAAATCGCCGTAGTTGTCGTTGACATAGACGACGTCGACGTCGGCCGTTTCCCGTGCGGCGCGGATCAGCCCGGCCAGCGGCTCGACGATCTTTTCGACATTGGGCATCAGCACTTCGGCGTCGTCGTGCGTATAGGTATTCAGCATGTCGACCACCAGGACAGCGGTATCACTCATGCCGTGTTGATACCCGGCACACCGGGTTTGACACCGCACAGGCGACAATGGAAGCGACATGGATTTCTACAACGCTTACAGCCAGGGCTTTGTCCGGGTCGCCGCATGCACGCACCACACCACGATCGGCGACCCGGCGGCCAACGCGGCGTCGGTCCTGGGGCTGGCGCGCGAGTGTCACGCCGAGGGCGTGGCTTTGGCGGTCTTCCCCGAGCTGACGCTGTCGGGGTACTCCATCGAGGACATCCTGCTGCAGGATTCGTTGCTCGATTCCGTCGAGGCCGCCGTGCTCGACATCGTCACCGCGTCCGCCGATCTGCTGCCCGTCCTGGTGGTCGGGGCGCCGCTGCGCCATCGCCACGGCATCTACAACACGGCGGTCGTTATTCATCGCGGCTCCGTGCTGGGTGTCGCGCCCAAGTCGTACCTGCCCACCTATCGGGAGTTCTACGAGCACCGTCAAATCACGCCCGGCGACGACGAACGCGGCATCATCCGCATCGGCGACACAACGGCGCCGTTCGGCCCCGACCTGTTGTTCGCCGCGTCCGACCTGCCCGGGTTTGTGCTGCACGTCGAGATCTGTGAGGACATGTTCGTCCCGATCCCGCCGAGCGCGGAAGCGGCGCTGGCCGGTGCCACGGTGCTGGCCAACCTGTCCGGCAGCCCGATCACCGTCGGCCGTGCCGAGGACCGTTGCCTGCTCGCCCGCTCGGCGTCGTCGCGGTGCCTGGCCGCCTACGTCTACGCCGCCGCGGGCGAGGGCGAGTCGACCACCGACCTGTCTTGGGACGGGCAGACCATGATCTGGGAAAACGGCGTTCAGCTCGCCGCATCCGAGCGGTTCCCCAGGGGAGAGCGACGTTCGGTTGCCGACGTCGACACCGAGCTGCTTCGTTCCGAACGGTTGCGGATGGGGACGTTCGACGACAACCGTCGCCACCACCGCGCGGCGACCGAATCGTTCCGGCGCATCGAGTTCCGGCTCGACCCACCGGCCGGTGACATCGGGCTGCGGCGCGAGATCGAGCGATTCCCGTTCGTGCCGGCCGATCCGCAACGGCTGCAACAGGATTGCTATGAGGCGTACAACATTCAAGTCTCCGGGTTGGAGCAGCGGTTGCGTGCGCTGAACTACCCGAAGGTGGTAATCGGGATTTCCGGCGGACTGGACTCGACGCACGCGTTGATCGTCGCCGCACGCGCCATGGATTGGGAGGACCGGCCGCGCGGTGACATCCTGGCGTTCACGTTGCCCGGCTTCGCCACCGGAGAACGCACCAAACGCAATGCGGTCGAGCTGTGCCGGGCACTCGGAGTCACGTTCGCTGAAATCGACATCCGCGACACCGCGCAACTGATGCTCAAAGAGATCGACCACCCGTTCTCCCGCGGCGAGAAGGTGTACGACGTCACCTTCGAAAACGTCCAGGCCGGCTTGCGCACCGACTACCTGTTCCGGCTCGCCAACCAGCGCGGCGGCATCGTGCTGGGCACCGGTGACCTTTCCGAGCTCGGGCTGGGCTGGTCGACCTACGGCGTCGGCGATCAGATGTCGCACTACAACGTCAACGCCGGCGTGCCCAAGACGCTGATCCAGCATTTGATTCGCTGGGTCATTTCGTCGGCGCAATTCGAAAGCGACGTCAGCGAGGTACTGCAGTCGGTTCTCGACACCGAGATCACCCCGGAACTCATTCCCGGCGGTGAGGAAGAAGAACTGCAGAGCAGCGAGGCGAAGGTGGGACCGTTTGCCCTGCAAGACTTCTCACTGTTTCACGTGCTGCGCTACGGGTTCCGGCCGTCGAAGATCGCCTTCTTGGCACGGCACGCATGGGGCGATCCCGAACGCGGCAACTGGCCTCCCGGGTTCCCCGAAGACAAGCGACCGTCGTACTCGATGAAAGAGATTCGGCATTGGCTGAAGGTCTTTGTGCAGCGGTTCTACTCGTTTAGCCAGTTCAAGCGCTCGGCATTGCCCAACGGCCCCAAGGTGTCTCATGGCGGGGCGTTGTCGCCACGCGGGGATTGGCGTGCACCCTCGGACATGTCGGCGCGGATCTGGCTGGACGAGATCGAGCGCGAGATCCCCGAGGATTAGCCCGGGATCACGCCTTGGTGCGGCGCCAGCCCCGGTATTGCAGCTCGGCGAACACCAGCGTGTAGACGCCCGAGGCCAACGTGGTGGCCACGCCGGTGGCGGTCAACGGAAAGACATGGGCGAGCACGAGGGCCACGGCGGCCACCGTGAAGAGCAGGTTGCCGACGATGACGGCCATGCCCGCGCGGCGTACCGACGGAAGCGCGGCCAGCCCGAATACGACGACGCCGTAGGCGATCAGGAACGCGGCCATGCCGTCCTCGAACGCCTTCGTGGTGCCCGATTGCGCGGCCAGCCAGCCGGCCAGTGGGATGCCGGCGGCGCCGGTGAGGCCGCTGATGGCGGCATCGGCACGCATCGTGAGGCGAAGCAACCCGTCGCGGGTGGCGGTGCGGTCGATGGTGCTTGCAGACATGGTTTTCCTCTCAACGACATTGGGAGACATTGGGACGTCGTCGACCCTGCTCGACAGCTGCTCCCGGATCAATCAGAGCTGGTGCCAGACGCTGCCAGTTACTGCCAACCGCAGGTGAGAAGGCAAGATGGGCGGCAGGCGCCAACCCCGACAGGAGCGTGTCATGACCCAAGCCGAACACTACGAACGGTTCCTGGACTTGCACCGGCGGCCGGACGCGTTCGTCATGCCGAACGTGTGGGACGGCCTGTCGGCGCTGATTTTCAAGGACGCCGGGTTCGAGGCGCTCGCCACCTCGTCGGCGGCGCTGGCGTTCGCGCTGGGCCGTCCGGACGGGCGGCACGCCGTGAGCCTGGCCGAGCATGTGGCACACGCCAAGTTGCTCATCGAGGTCAGCGGGTTGCCGGTCAACGGGGACTTCGAGGACGGCTACGGCGCGACGCCCGACGACGTGGCCGCGACCGTGCGCGCCGCGATCGACGCGGGGCTGGCCGGCATCGGGGTGGAGGACACCTCCGGCGATCCGGCCAATCCAATCCGTGACTTCGACGAGGCAGTGGCGCGCGTGCGCGCGGCCGCGCAAGCAGCGCGTGGCCGCATCGTGCTCACCGGACGCACCGACAATTTCATTCAGGGCCGCCCCGATCTCGACGACACGATCCGTCGGCTCACCGCGTTCGCCGAGGCCGGCGCCGATGTGCTTTATGCCCCCTATCCGCCGGACATGGCCGCGGTGGAAGCGATCATCAAGGCCGTCGCACCCAAGCCGGTCAACCTGCTGATGGGCACCCAGTCGGAGCGACCCACGGTCGCCGAGCTCTCGACGGCCGGGGTCAAACGCATCAGCATCGGGTCGGCGCTATACCTGCACGCTGCCGCGGCGGTGCGGGATGCGGCAGCGGCGTTGAGCCGGGGCGATCTGGTGACCGCGAGCGCCGGGATGTCGTTTCGCGAGGTGGGTGCGCTGATTTCGGGGTGACTAGCGTTCGCCTGGCGTTGGTACGAAGGCTTCGCGATCAACGCGGTCAGCCGCTCAGCCGCGCGATCGCTTCGGCGTCCGGCGCGCAGTCACCCGCGCCGGGCACCAGCGTCGCCAACGCACCCGCGGCGCAGGCGAGCCGCAAGGCGCGCAGCCGCTGGGTCCTGAAAGCGGGGTTCAACTCCGGGCCGACGGGCCAATGGGCAGCCAGCACCCCGGCGAACACGTCGCCGGCCCCCGTGGTGTCCACCGCCTCGACCGCTGGTGCCGGCACCGCGAATGCTCCGTCGGCCCCGGTATAGCGGGCCCCCCGCGCGCCCAGGGTGACCACGAAATGCGTTGGTTGCCAAGGCCATTTGTCCGCCTCGGATTCGTTGACGATCACGACATCGGCAAGGGCCGCCAGTTCGTCCAGCCCGCTTGCGTCCCGACCGGCCGGTGAGGCGTTGACCATCACCAGGGCGCCCGTCGACCGGGCCGCCCGTGCCGCCGCCACCGCCGTCATCACCGGAATCTCCAACTGGGTCAACACCACATCGCTGCAGGCGATCACCCCGCGAACCGGCGCCTCGGTCAGCGTCAGCCGGCCGTTTGCGCCCGGCGCCACCACGATGGTGTTTTCGGCGCCGGCATCGACCACGATGATCGCCGTGCCGCTCGGTCCGGGCACCGTTATGGTCCCGTCCAGCCCAACGTCGTTGGCCGCCAGGTGAGCCCGCAAGCGATCGGCGGCCGCATCGTCGCCGACCGCGCCGACGAACTGCACCTGCGCGCCGGCGCGTGCGGCGGCCACCGCCTGATTGGCGCCCTTGCCGCCCGGCGCGGAGGTCAGCGAGGACGCCAGCACCGTCTCGCCCGGACCCGGGAGGGCATCGACGCCGAACGTCAGGTCCATGTTCACGCTGCCCACCACGCAGACCCGTGCCATGCGGCCGACCTTAGTCGTTGCCGGTGTTCGAAAGGCATCGTGCACCGGCAATCTGCCTAATTGCGACGCGGCAAATGCCGATACCTTGCAGATTCGCGCGATAGTCTGCAGCGTTAGCGATGCTGAAGTCCTCTCAGGCAAGGGGGAGATTGATTGACGTCGACCCAGGTGACCGATCCGGTACCGGACGCCGAGTCCAGTGCTGCTGCCGCTAAGCCTCCCAAGCGCATCCACCGGCCGCTGCTGTGGACGCGATTCCGGTTCGGCATCCAGTCCAAGATCTTGGTGGCATTGCTGCTGTCGAGCATCTTGGGTGTGGCGGTGATCGGCGCGATCGGCGCCATCTCCGGCCGCACCGCGTTGCGCGACGTCGAGTCCGAGCGGTTGATCGAGATGCGCGAATCGCAGAAGCGAGCGATCCAGGCGCTGTTCAGGGAAGTGACCAACTCGCTCATCGTCTACAGCGGCGGATTCAGCGTCAATCAGGCCACGGCGGCGCTCACCGACGGCTTCGCCCAGTTGGCCAACTCCCAGATCACTCCCGCGCAGCAGCAGCTGCTCGTCACCTACTACGACAACGCGATGATCGAACCGATCAAACGGGTGACCGGTGACACGATCGATCTCAACGCGGTTCTGCCGACGTCCAACTCGCAGCGATATGTCCAGGCGTATTACACCGCGCCGCTTAGACCGGCGGCCAACGCGCTGCCCGTCGTGGACGCCGGCGACGGCAGCCCTTGGTCGGCGGCCAACGCCCGTTTCGATTTCTACATGCGCGGTATCGTCACCCGCTTCGACTACAAAGACGCCTTGCTGCTGGACCTGCAGGGCAACGTCGTCTACAGCGTGATGAAGGGTCCCGACCTCGGGACCAACATCCTCACCGGGCCCTACCGCGAATCAAATTTGCGCGGCGCTTACCAAAAAGCCTTGGCATCCAACGATGTCGACTTCGTCTGGATTACCGACTTCCAGCCCTATCAGCCACACGTGGACGAGCCCACGGCGTGGGTGGTCTCGCCGGTCGGCATGAACGGCAAAATCAGCGGGATCATGGCCCTGCCGGTGCCGATCGCGAAGATCAACAAGATCATGACCGCCGATAGGCATTGGGAAGCCGCGGGCATGGGCGTTGCCACCGAAACGTATCTGGCGGGTCCCGACAACTTAATGCGTTCTGATTCAAGGCTTTTCGTGGAAGACCCGAAGGCGTACCGCCGCGACTCGATCGACGCGGGTACGCCACCGGATGTCGTCGACCGAGCGATCCGGTTGGGCGGTACCACCCTGGTGCAGCCGGTGCCCTCGGCGGGTCTGCGCGCCGCTCAACGCGGCGAGACCGGAGTCATGAGCGCCACCGATTACCTCGGCAACAGAGAGTTGGAAGCCTACGCGCCGTTGGACATACCCAACTCCGATCTGCATTGGTCGGTGCTTGCGACCCGCGACAACTCCGATGCCTTCGCCCGGCTGGGCCGGTTCAGCAAGGGGATCGTGATTGCGGTCACGTCAATGGTTTTCGTGATCTGCGTCGCCTCGTTGATCATCGCGCAGGCGGCGGTGCGGCCGGTCCGGCGCCTTGAGGAGGGCACGCGGAAGATCAGTTCGGGCGATTACGACGTCAACATTCCGGTGATGGCGCGAGACGAAATCGGCGACCTCACCGCGGCTTTCAACGAGATGAGCCGCAACCTGGCGATCAAAGAGGATTTGCTCAACGAGCAGCGCCGCGAAAACGATCGCCTGCTGCTCGCGCTGATGCCGGAGTCGGTGGTGCAACGCTATCGCGAGGGCGAGGAGAACATCGCCCAGAAGCACCAGGATGTCGCCATCATCTACGCCGACATCGTCGGCCTCGACGAAATCTCCAACGATCTGCCGGAGACCCAGCTGGTCGGCATCGTCGACGAATTGTTCCGGCAGTTTGATTCGGCCGCGGAATCCCTTGGCGTCGAACGCATTCGCACGTTCCACAACGGCTACCTCGCCAGCTGCGGGGTGGTCACCCCCCGACTGGACAGCATTCACCGCGGCGTTGACTTCGCCCTCGAGATCGGTCGCATCATCGACCGGTTCAACAGCGAGAACGGCCATCAGCTGGGCGTTCGGGTTGGCGTCAACACCGGCAACGTCGTGTCCGGGCTGGTGGGCCGCTCCAGCCTCGTCTATGACATGTGGGGTGGCGCGGTGAGTCTGGCCTACCAAATGCACAGTGGCGCACCGCAGGCCGGCATCTACGTCAGCTCCCAGGTGTATGACGCGATGAGCGACGTGCGGCAGTTCGCGCCCGCCGGGACCATTTCGGTCGCCGGCACCGAGCAGGCGATCTACCGCTTGTTGGAGCGATGATGAACACCTGGGACAGCCCGTGGTTCTATTGGGCGGTCGGGATCGCGGTCGGCTTACCGGTCGGGCTGATCGTGCTCACCGAGCTACACGACTGGCTCGTTCGCAGGAACCGCCGCCTGGCCAGGCAGGTCAGCCTGGTGCGCAACTACCTACTGCCGCTCGGTGCGCTGTTGCTGCTGCTCGTGCAGGCCTCGGAGATCCCGGCCCGAGACGTCCCGGTGCGACTGCTTACCACCGTGTTCGCCATGTTGGTGCTGGTGCTGGTGCTGTCCGGGCTCAACGCAACCGTCTTCGATGGCGCGCCGGAAGACAGCTGGCGCAAACGGCTACCCACCATCTTCCGCGACGTCGCCCGCTTCGCCGTGATCGGCGTCGGTCTGGCGGTGGTGCTGTCGTACGTCTGGGGCGTCCGGATCGGCGGCCTCTTCACGGCGCTGGGCGTCACCTCGGTCGTCATCGGGCTCATGCTGCAGAATTCCGTCGGTCAGGTGGTGTCGGGCCTGTTCATGCTGTTCGAGCAGCCCTTCCGGATCGACGATTGGCTGGACACCGGGACAGCGCAGGGCCGCGTCGTCGAGGTGAACTGGCGCGCCGTGCACATCGATACCGGCAGCGGCATGCGCATCATGCCGAACTCCATGCTGGCCACCACCTCGTTCACCAACCTTTCCCGCCCGCCCGGCACGCACAAATTGGCCGTGACGACGACCTTCTCCACGGCCGACCCGCCCGACCGGGTCTGCGCGATGCTCTCGGAAGTCGCCCGCGCGCTGCCGCAGCTCAAGGCCGGCAGTGTGCCGCGCTCGGCGCCCATGGGGGCCGGCGAGTACCGCACGTCGATAGGTCTGAGCTCACCCGCCGACGCCGGCGCCGCCAAGGCCACCTTTCTGCGGTGGGCGTGGTATGCCGCACGACGCGAGAACCTGCACCTCGACGAGGCCGACGACGACTTTTCGACGACCGAACGGGTGGAGCACGCGGTGCGCAGCGTGGTGGCCCCGGCATTGCGGCTCAGCGTGGAACACCAACGGGAGTTGCATTCGTGCGCGCGTATCGTCCGATACGGCGCCGACGAGGTCGTGGAGCACGCCGGTCAGGTGCCGCCGGGGATGACCTTCCTGGTGTCCGGGCGGGTACAGCTGACCGCCACGGCCGAGGACGGCTCGATCGTGCCGGTCACCACGCTGGTGCAGGGTTCGTATCTGGGGTTGACCACGCTGACCCGGCAACCGAACCTGGCCAGCGCCTACGCGCTGGAAGAGGTGACCGCGTTGGTGATCGATCGCGAGCACCTCGAGAAGATAGTGATGCATGAACCGTTGCTGCTGCAGGACTTTGGCCGCAAGCTGGAAGAGCGGCGAAGCAAGGTGCGGCAGGCCTGCGGGGCGACCGGGTCGGCCGAGGCGCCGGCCCGTCCGCTCTGAAAGTGGTGCGCGAGGGCTACCGGGTGGGGCAGCCTGACGTGCCCAGATTTCGGCGGATACCCTGATTCAATGAGTCTGCAAGCGCCATCCCGCAGCGGAGCGACGCAGCAGCGGGAGCCCGACTTGCGCCAGGACGTCCATGACGCCGCTCGCCGCGCTCGCGTCGCCGCCCGCGCCCTCGCTCTACTGCCGACCGTCGCCAAGGATCACGCACTAAACGCCGCGGCGGACGCGATCACCGCCAACGCAGAGCGGATCCTCGCGGCCAACGCCGAAGATCTGGAGGCGGCCCGGGCCGCCAACATACCGACCGCGATGCTTGATCGGCTGGCGTTGAACGCGGCCCGTATCGACGGAATCGCCGCCGGTTTGCGGCAGGTGGCGGGTCTGCCCGACCCGGTTGGGGAGGTTTTGCGGGGCTACACCCTGCCCAATGGGCTGGCGCTGCGCCAGCAGCGGGTTCCGCTGGGCGTGGTCGGCATGATCTACGAGGGCCGGCCGAACGTCACCGTCGACGCGTTCGGGTTGGCACTCAAGTCCGGTAACGCCGTGCTGCTGCGTGGAAGTTCGTCGGCCGCGCGGTCCAACCAGGCGCTGGTCGACGTGTTGCGCACCGCGCTGGACGACGAGGACCTGCCCGCCGACGCGGTGCAGTTGTTGTCGGCGGCCGATCGCTCCACCGTCACCCACCTGATCCAGGCCCGCGGCCTGGTCGACGTGGTCATTCCGCGCGGGGGCGCCGGCCTGATCGACGCCGTGGTCCGTGACGCGCAGGTGCCCACCATCGAGACCGGTGTCGGCAACTGTCACGTCTATGTGCACGAGGGTGCCGACCTGGAGCTGGCGGAGCGAATCCTGCTGAACTCCAAGACCCGCCGGCCCAGTGTCTGCAACGCCGCCGAGACCCTGTTGATCGACGCGGCGATCGCCGACCGCGCCATGCCCCGGCTGGTGTCCGCGCTGCAGGACGCCGGAGTGACGGTGCACCTGGACGCGTCCGAGGACGACCTGCGCCGCGAGTACCTGTCGATGGACATCGCGGTGGCGGTGGTGGACGGCGTCGACGCGGCGATCGCCCACATCAACGAATACGGCACCGGGCACACCGAAGCGATCGTGACCAGCAATATGGTTGCCGCCCAACGGTTTACCGAGGCGGTCGACTCGGCGGCGGTGATGGTCAACGCCTCGACGGCCTTCACCGACGGTGAGCAATTCGGTTTCGGCGCCGAGATCGGCATCTCCACCCAGAAGCTTCATGCCCGCGGCCCGATGGGGCTGCCCGAATTGACCTCGACCAAGTGGATCGCTTGGGGAGACGGCCAGACCCGTCCGGCCTGAGTGCTTAGGAGAATTTGATCGTGACCGTGCCAGCCCGGCCCGTGCCGCTGTTCGCTGATATCGCCGACGTCTCGCGACGGCTGGCCGAGACCGGCTACCTGGTGGATACCGCCACCGCGACGGCGGTGTTTCTCGCCGACCGGCTCGGTAAGCCGCTGCTGGTCGAAGGGCCGGCGGGCGTGGGCAAAACGGAGCTGGCGCGCGCGGTCGCCCAGGCCACCGGGTCCGGCCTGATCCGGCTGCAGTGCTACGAGGGTGTCGACGAGGCTCGCGCGCTCTACGAGTGGAACCACGCCAAGCAGATCCTGCGCATCCAGGCCGGCTCGGGGGACTGGGAGAGCACCAAGGACGACGTGTTCAGCGAGGAGTTCCTGCTGCAGCGCCCGTTGCTGACCGCCATCCGGCGCACCGACCCGACGGTGCTGCTGATCGACGAGACGGACAAGGCCGACATCGAGATCGAGGGCCTGCTGTTAGAGGTGCTCTCCGACTTCGCCGTGACGGTGCCCGAACTGGGCACCCTCACCGCCGAGCGCCCCCCGTTCGTGTTGCTGACCTCCAACGCCACCCGGGAACTGTCCGAGGCCCTCAAGCGTCGTTGCCTGTTCCTGCACATCGACTTCCCCAGCCCCGACCTGGAACGCCGCATCCTGTTGTCCCGGGTCCCCGAGCTGCCCGAGCATCTGGCCGAGGAGCTGGTGCGCATCATCGGCGTGATGCGCGGGATGCAGCTCAAGAAGCTGCCGTCGATCGCCGAGACCATCGACTGGGGTCGCACCGTGCTGGCGCTGGGGCTGGACACCATCGACGACGCGGTCGTCGCCGCGACGCTCGGCGTGGTGCTCAAGCACCAGTCCGATCAGCAACGCGCGGCCGGGGAATTGAGGCTGAACTAGTGGCCGCCCGCCGCATCCGGCCCACCCGACCGCTCGCGCCGCACGGCCTGCCCGGACATCTGGTGGGGTTCGTCGAAGCGCTTCGCGGGGCAGGGATTTCGGTGGGCCCGTCGGAGACGGTCGACGCCGGACGGGTGATGGCCACCCTCGGCCTGGGCGATCGTGAGGTGTTGCGCGAGGGTGTCGCTTGCGCGGTATTGCACCAGGCGGATCACCGCGACACCTACGACGCCATGTTCGACCTGTGGTTCCCGCCGGCTTTGGGGGCGCGCGCGGTGGTGTTGGACGACCAGGACGGCGGGGATGCCGGCGAAGACGATGGCCTACCGCCCGACGACGTCGAGGCCATGCGCCAGATGCTGCTGGATCTGCTCAACGACAACCCCGAGCTCGCCGACATGGACGAGCGGCTGGTGGCGATGATCGCCCGGATCGTCGAGGCCTACGGCAAATACAACTCCAGCCGCGGGCCGTCGTTCTCGTCGTATCAGGCGCTCAAGGCGATGGCGCTGGATGAATTGGAGGGCAAGCTGCTGGCGGGACTGCTGGCCCCCTACGGCGACGAACCCACTCCGACCCAGGAGCAGATCGCCAAAGCCCTTGCCGCGCAACGGATTACTCAGCTGCGCAGGATGGTCGACGCCGAGACCAAGCGCCGCACCGCCGAGCAGCTGGGCCGCGATCACGTCCAAATGTACGGCATCCCACAGCTTTCCGAGAACGTCGAATTCCTGCGCGCCTCCGGTGAGCAATTGCGCAATATGCGCAAGGTGGTGGCACCGCTGGCCCGCACCCTGGCGACCCGGCTGGCGGCCCGCCGGCGCCGCACTCGCGCCGGCTCGATCGATCTGCGCAAGACGCTGCGCAAGTCGATGTCCACCGGCGGGGTGCCGATCGATGTGGTGTTGGCCAAGCCACGCCCGGCGCGCCCCGAACTGGTGGTGCTCTGCGACGTGTCCGGTTCGGTCGCCGGGTTCAGCCACTTCACCCTGCTGCTGGTACACGCTCTGCGCCAACAATTCTCGCGTGTTCGGGTCTTCGCCTTCATCGACACCACCGACGAGGTGACGCACATGTTCGGGCCGGAGGCCGACCTCGCGGTGGCGATTCAGCGGATCACCCGGGAGGCCGGCGTGTACAGCCGCGACGGTCATTCGGATTACGGCAATGCGTTCGTGTCGTTCCTACAGGCCAATCCGAACGTGCTCTCGCCGCGCAGCTCGCTGCTGGTGCTGGGCGACGGACGCACCAACTACCGCGATCCGGCCATCGACGTGCTCGCCGACATGGTGAACGCCAGCCGGCATGCGCACTGGCTGAACCCCGAGCCCAAGCATCTGTGGGGCAGCGGCGACTCGGCGGTGCCGCGCTACCAAGAGGTGATCACGATGCACGAATGCCGCTCCGCCAAGCAGCTGGCCACGGTGATCGATCAGCTGCTGCCGGTCTGAGCGCGCTACCGCGCCTTCTGATAGACCAGCCAGCGCATCTCAATCGGGCACCGCTCCCGCTCGATGGTGAATACATCGAGGCCGCTGACCCAGTCGGCGTACCAGCTGGTCGGCGGCCAGGCGCCCGCGGGAAGATGCTCTCGTTCGTAGTCGAATACGGAGTCGTCGGCGACGAGCTCAAGTGGTAATCCCGCTGCCGCACTTGACATCTCGTCGTGGGTGAACATGGTGGTGTAGGACTGCTGGCCGAACTCACGCGCGGCCCGGTCGGGTACATAGTCGCCGCGCGGTAGGAAGGCGTTGAACACCAAGCGGCCGCCGGGCGCCAAACACTGGGCGGCGAGCTCGAACAGGTTGCGCAACTGTTGCGTCGTCCGGAAGTCGGACACCACCTCGGAGAGCACGATCAGCTGATAGTCCCGGCGCAGATAGTCGGTGGCCGTGAACACATCACGATTGAGGATCCACACGTCGAGGGATTCACGTTCGGCGTCGGAGCGGATCATCGAGGCGAACGACGGGGTCATCTCCACCACGTCGACGGGGTGTCCGCGTCGGGCCAAGGCAAGCGCGTTGCGCCCAGTCCCGGCGCCGATGTCGAGGATCCGATGCGTGCTGGGATCGGCGGCCTCGCTGGCCAGCGCCAACACCCGAGCGTCGGGTTCGGTGCCGAACAGCGGCGGCTGTCGGGTGCTGATCCAGTCCTCGTAGGCGGCTTCCACCGTCCACCATCTGGGCGCCACCTCATAGCGCAGGGTCGCCCCGACGCCGGCCTCGTAGGAGATCACGATGTTCGAACGCGGGGAGGCCGAATAGGCGTTCGCCAGTTGACTGTCGAGCACCGTCCGGAGATGAGCGATTTCGGTGTCGGAAAATTCCCTGCCCACGCGCGCGAAGATCGTCGCACACATGTCCACGTACTCGTCGATCATGCCGGGAACGGCCGGCAGCGAGATCTCGCCCTTGACTGCCGACCGACTGATGAATCTTCGCTGCATCGCCGCTCCGGCGAGCTGTGCCGGATCAGCTGACCCGAGCGGCAAATTCTCCACAACACCCTTCTACACAACCGACCGGGCTGTTGTGGTGCGAGCTGGGAAATCGGTCCCGATCGGTTGCTCAAGTAAGCTGGCAAACCGTGCAAAAACACCGCCGCCGGCTGGGCGTGATGGGTGGGACGTTCGACCCCATCCATTACGGCCACCTGGTCGCGGCCAGCGAGGTGGCGCACCTGTTCGAGCTGGACGAGGTGGTGTTCGTGCCCAGCGGGCAACCCTGGCAGAAGGAGCGGCACGTGTCCGCGGCCGAGGACCGCTACCTGATGACCGTGATCGCCACCGCGTCCAACCCGCGGTTTTCGGTGAGCCGGGTCGACGTCGACCGGTCCGGTCCCACCTATACGCGGGACACGCTGCGGGATCTGTCCGCGCTGAACCCGGACTCCGAGCTGTACTTCATCACCGGCGCCGACGCGCTGGCTTCCATCCTGTCGTGGCAAGGCTGGGAAGAGCTGTTCGACTTGGCGCGCTTCATCGGGGTCAGCCGGCCCGGCTACGAGCTGCGCGACGAGCACATCACCAGCGTGTTGGGCGATCTGGCCGAGGACGCGTTGACCCTGGTCGAGATCCCGGCGCTGGCCATTTCGTCGACCGACTGCCGTCGCCGCGCCGAAGAGCGCCGGCCGCTGTGGTACCTGATGCCCGACGGCGTCGTGCAATACGTATCCAAACGCCGGCTCTATCGCGGCGACCTGTCCCCGCGCGCCCACCCTGCTGGGCCGCGGCTGGCCGCGGGGAACAACACATGACCGCGACCCGGGAAGCCATCGACATGGCGACGGTGGCGGCCGGCGCGGCCGCGACAAAACTCGCCAACGACGTCGTCGTCATCGACGTCTCCGAGCAGCTGGTCATCACGGACTGCTTCGTCATCGCCTCGGCGTCCAACGAGCGGCAGGTCAACGCGATCGTCGACGAGGTGGAGGAGAAGATGCGCAAGGCGGGCCACAAGCCGGCCCGCCGCGAGGGCGCCCGGGAAGGCCGCTGGACCCTGCTGGATTACCGCGACATCGTCGTGCACATCCAGCATCAGGACGACCGCAACTTCTACGCCCTGGACCGGCTGTGGGGCGACTGTCCGGTGGTGCCGGTGGACCTAGAAGACTCAGCAGACTCAGCAGACCCGGAAGACTCGGCGAGCGGGCAATGAGGATCCGTCGTCTGGTGATGCTGCGGCATGGCCAAACCGACTTCAACGCGGGCAGCCGGATGCAGGGACAGCTGGACTCCGCGCTGACCGAACTGGGTCGCGCGCAGGCGGTCGCCGCCGCCGAAGTGCTGGGCAAGCTGCCGCCGTTGCTGATCGTTTCCTCGGATCTGCATCGCGCCTACGACACGGCGATCACGCTGGGGGAGCGGACCGGGCTGTCGGTCCGGGTCGACCCGCGGCTGCGTGAGACGTGCCTGGGCGATTGGCAGGGGTTGACCCACACGGAGGTCGATCAGCAGGCCCCGGGCGCCCGGCTGGCGTGGCGCGACGACGCCAGGTGGGCGCCGCACGGCGGGGAAAGCCGCGTCGATGTCGCCGCCCGCAGCGTCCCGGTCGTCGCCGAGCTGGTTTCCGGCGCGCCGGAATGGGGTGATCCCGACGGGCCCGATCGACCGGTCGTGCTGGTGGCCCACGGCGGATTGATCGCCGCCCTGTCCGCCGCGTTGCTCAAGCTGCCGGTCGACAACTGGCCGATTCTCGGCGGCATGGGCAACGCCAGTTGGGTGCAGCTGAGCGGGCATGCCGGTAGCTCGGACGCCGATTTCGACAGCATTCGCTGGCGGTTGGACGTGTGGAACGCCTCTGCGCAGGTCGCCAACGATGTCTTATAGCTCCGCCGAGGCACGGCCGACGCTGCTGGTCTTCGCCGACTCGTTGTCCTACTACGGGCCGAGCGGGGGCCTGCCCGCCGACGATCCGCGGATCTGGCCCAATATCGTTGCCACGCAACTGGGTTGGGATCTCGAGCTGATCGGGCGCATCGGCTGGACCTGCCGCGACATCTGGTGGGCGGCCACCCAGGACCCCCGGGCCTGGGCGGCGCTGCCCAGGGCGGGCGCGGTGATCTTCGCGACCTGCGGGATGGACTCGCTGCCGTCGGTGTTGCCGACCGCGTTGCGGGAGCTGATCCGCTACGTTCGGCCGCCGTGGCTGCGGCGCTGGGCACGCGACGGCTACGGGTGGCTGCAGCCCCGGTTGTCGCCGATCGCGCGGCCCGCGCTACCGCCGCACCTCACCGCGGAGTACCTCGAACAGACCCGCGCGGCAATCGATTTCAACCGTCCGGGCATACCGATCGTGGCGTCGATTCCGTCGGTGCACGTCGCACCGACATACGGTCGCGCCCACCGAGGCCGCCCCGGCACGGTGGCCGCAATCACGGAATGGGCTCAGCGCCATGACATTCCGGTGGTAGACCTCAAGGCGGCCGTCGGCGACGAGGTGATGAGCGGACGCGGTAATCCCGACGGGATTCATTGGAATTTCGAGGCGCACCGGGCGGTCGCCGAGCTGATGCTCAAGGCGCTGGCCGAGGCTTTCGGAAAATCTCCCGCACCGAACGAGCCGCACCCGTGACCGTCATGGTGGTGACCGACGCGGCGGCGTGCCTGCCCGCCGATCTGGTCGAAAAGTGGGGGATCTGCGTCGTTCCGCTGCACATCTTGCTCGACGGGGTCGACCTGCGCGACGGCGTGGACGAAATCCCCGACGATCTGTACCAGCGCCACGCCACGACCGCGGCGGCCACCCCGGCCGAACTGGCCGACGCCTACCAGCAGGCGCTTCGCGACAGCGCTGGCGACGGCGTGGTGGCCGTGCACATTTCGTCGGCATTGTCGGGAACCTTTGGCGCCGCCGAACGGACCGCGGCCGACCTCGACCCCGCGATCCGGGTGGTCGACTCCAAATCCGCCGCGATGGGCACCGGATTCGTCGCACTGGCCGCCGCGCGCGCCGCGGCCGACGGTGCCGAGCTGGACGCGGTTGCCGACGCCGCGCGTTCGGCGGTGGGCCGCAGCCACGCGTTCATCGTGGTGCACCGGCTGGACAACCTGCGCCGCAGCGGCCGCATCGGCGGGCCGCAGGCCTGGCTGGGCACCGCGCTCGCGCTCAAGCCGCTCCTGCGCATCGACGACGGCAAACTTGTTCTGGCCCAACGGGTTCGCACCGTCAGCAACGCGACGGCGGCCATGATCGACCGGGTGTGCGAGGTGGTCGGCGACGGTTCGGCGGCGCTGTCAGTACACCACGTCGCCAATCCCGACGGTGCGAGCGAGGTGGCCGCCACGCTGGCGCAGCGGCTGCCGGGTTGCGAGCCGGCGATCGTCACCTCGTTGGGTCCGGTGCTCGGCCTGCATGTCGGTGCTGGAGCCGTTGCGGTGTGCGTGGGCCTGCCAACGTGAGCCTGAACCGTCGGCGAGCCGGGGGCCCGGGAGCATACTGCTGAGGGCCCGGTCGCGGACGACTGGAAGGAGCATGGCTTGCTGAATGCAATCGCGCGACTCGCCCTTGCTGCTCCCCGGCGCGTCCTTGCGGTCGCCGTGCTGGTGATGGCCGCCATCGCGATCTTCGGCATCCCGGTGATCGGCTCGCTGTCGGCAGGCGGGATGCGCGATCCCAACGCCGAATCGTCGCGGGCCGCAGCCCTGCTCGCGCAAAAGTTCGGGCAGGGCGACATGGACATGATCATCACGGTCACCGCCGACGACGGGGCACAAGGCCCGCGGGCCACGGCGGTGGCCACCGAGCTGGTCGGGCGGCTGAAGGATTCGGCGAATGCCGGGCAGGTCTCGTCGGCCTGGACCGTTCCGCCGTCGGCCGCGTCGTCCTACATCAGCAAGGACGGCAAGACCGGACTGATCATCGCCGGCATCTCGGGTGGCGAAGTACGCGCACAGAAGAACGCCAAGCAGCTGTCGGATCTGCTGGTGCACGACCGCGACGGGGTCAGGCTGCGCGCGGGCGGGGAAGCCACCGTCTTCTGGCAGATCAACGCGCAAACCGAACAGGACTTGGTGCTCGTCGAATCACTGGCGATGCCCCTGAGTTTCTTGGTGCTGGCGTGGGTGTTCGGTGGCGTGGTGGCGGCGGCGTTGCCGGTGACCGTCGGCGCCTTCGCCGTCCTGGGCACCATGGCGTCGCTGCGCGCCATAGCGTTGTTCACAAACGTCTCGATCTTCGCGCTGAACTTGGCCATCACCATGGGCATGGCGTTGGCCATCGACTACACGCTGCTGATCATCACCCGCTTCCGTGATGAGCTGGCGGAAGGCCAAACCCGCGACGCGGCGCTGGTCCGCACGATGGTGACCACGGGCCGCACGGTCTTGTTCTCGGCGGTCACCGTCGCGCTCTCAATGGTCACCATGGTGCTCTTTCCGCAGTACTTCCTCAAATCGTTCGCCTACGCCGGGGTGGCGGTGGTCGCTTTCGCGGCCTCCGCGGCGATCGTCGTCACCCCCGCAACGATCGTGCTGCTGGGCGATCGACTCGATTCCCTCAATTTCCGCCGACTGCTGCGCAAAATCCATGGCCGCCCCGTGAATCCTCAAGGGCCCCAACGGCTGCCGGTGCAGCGCTGGTTTTGGTATCGCTGGACCAAAGCCGTCATGCGTCACGCGATCCCGATCGTCGTGGGCGTCACCGCAGTTCTGCTCGCGCTGGGCATCCCGTTTCTCGGGGTGCATTGGGGCTTTTCCGACGAGCGCGTGCTGCCGTCGTCGGCCTCGGCGCGCGCGGTCGGTGAGCAGTTGCGGGCCGACTTCCCCGGCAATGGCGTGCCCGACATCACCGTGGTCCTGCCGGACGCCCGGGGGGTGACTTCGACGGATCTGGATGGTTACGCCGCCGCGCTGTCCAGGGTGCCGGACGTCTCGGCGGTCTCCGCGCCCGGCGGCACCTTCGTCCACGGCGGGCTCGCGGCGCCGCCGGCGGGACCGAGCGGCATCAAGGACGGCAGCGCGTTCGTGACCGTGCACAGCGCCGCGCCGTTATTCTCCGATGCCTCAGCGGTTCAGCTGCGGCGGCTGCACGCGGTACCCGCCCCGCTGGGCAGCGCGGTGCAGTTGGCCGGTGTAGCCCAAAGCAACCGCGACACCGTGCATGCGATCACCACGCGCCTGCCGCTGGTGCTGGGGATCATCGGGGGGATCACCCTGCTGGTGCTGTTCCTGTTAACCGGCAGCGCGATCCTGCCGGTCAAGGCGGTGCTGATGAACATCATGTCGCTGACTTGCGCGTTTGGCGCGCTGGTGTGGGTGTTTCAGGAAGGCCACCTGCATGCGCTGGGGACCGCGGTCACCGGCACGCTGGAAGTCGACATCCCGGTGTTGTTGTTCTGCATCGCTTTTGGCATCTCGATGGACTACGAGGTCTTCCTCATTTCCCGCATTCGGGAGTACTGGCTGGCCTCCGATCGGGGCTCGGCCGCGAACGACGAAAGCGTGGCGCTGGGTGTGGCCCACACCGGGCGGGTCATCACCGCGGCGGCGCTGATCATGGCGATCTCGTTCGCGGCGTTGATAGGCGCCCAGGTGTCGTTCATGCGGATGTTCGGGCTGGGACTGACGTTGGCGGTGCTCATCGACGCCACGCTGGTGCGGATGCTGCTGGTGCCGGCTTTCATGCACATACTCGGTCGACTCAACTGGTGGGCGCCCCGGTCGCTGACGCGCGTGCACGGCCGGTTCGGGCTACGCGAAACCGCCCGCGAAACCGTATGATTCCCAGTCGATTTAGCTTGACGCCGCCGGCACCGCGCTCGGCGCTGCCTTGGGGCGTGCATTCTCTCCGCGGGGATGGACGACCTGCGGCCACCAGAACCATCGGCCCAGCAGCGTGGCGATCGACGGCATCAGCAGCGTGCGCACGACCAGCGTGTCGAGCAGCAGACCGATGCACACCGTCGACCCGAACTGACCGAGCACGGTCAGCTCGCTGCCCAGCATGGACGCCATGGTGAAGGCGAACACCAGACCCGCGGCCGTCACCACCCCACCGGTGCCGGCCATCGATCGGATGATGCCGGTCTTGAGGCCGGCGTGGATCTCTTCCCGGAACCGGGAGACCAGCAGCAGGTTGTAGTCGGACCCGACGGCCAGCAGGATGATGACCGACAACGCCATCACGATCCAGTGGATCCGGAAGTGGAACAGGTCCTGCCAGATGAGCACGGACAGGCCGAAGGACGCGGCGATCGAGCTGGCCGCGGTGCCCACGATGACCAGCGCGGCGACCGCGCTTCGGGTGAGCAGCAGCATGATCATGAAGATCAGCGTCAACGACGCGACCACCGCGATCATCAGGTCGTACTTGGCGCCGTCGTGCATGTCCTTGAAGGTCGCGGCGGTGCCGCCCAGATAGACCTTGGCGTCGGACAGCGACGACTGCTTGAGCCCCTCCTGCGCGGCCGTCCGCTCGGCGTCGACCCGCGAAATGCCTTCCGGTGTCATCGGATCGCCCTGGTGGGTGATGAAAAACCGCGCCGACTTGCCGTCCGGTGATAGGAACATGCGCAGCCCGGTTTGGAAGTCGGGATTCTGAAATGCCTCCGGGGGCAGGTAGAACATGTCATCGTTCTGCGACTGGTCGAAGCTTTGTCCCATCACGATCGCGGTCTTGCTCATGTCCTCCATCTGGTTGATCATCGCCGAGAACGTCTGATACAGCGTCAGCGTGATTGCCTTGGTGGCCTTCTGCGAGGCGATCAATTCCGGAAACAGCGCCATCAGCGCGTGCGTGGCCGAGGCGGTGTGCTCGATGTCGGTCGTGAGGTAATGGAACTGCTCGGCCAGCTGGTCGAAACCGTCGATTGAGTCGAAGATCGACCGCAACGAGAAGCAGATGGGAATGTCGTAGCAGTGCTTCTCCCAATAGAAGTAGGACCTGATCGGCCGCCACATGTCCTCGAAATCGGCGAAGTGGTTGCGCAATTCGTCGGTGATCTTCGATGTTTCTGCCGTGGTTCGCGCGCTGTCGTCGGCAGCATTGGAAAGATCTTTCGTCACCGCGTACTGGCGTTCCGTGATGTCGATGTTGACCTGCAACTGGTCGGCCAACTTGAGGATGTCGGCGATGCGGTCCTTGAGGAAAACCATGTTCTGCATGGTCGTCTGGCTTTGGACGCTGTTCGTAAACGGTATGGAGCTGTGCTGAATTGGGATGCCCAGCGGGCGGGTGATGTCCTGGATCATGGCGATGCCCACGACGCGGATCACGTTCTTGGCGACCCGGTCCAACACCAGCATGTCGGCGGTGTTGCGCATGTCGTGATCGGCCTCGATCATCAGCATGTCCGGGTTCATCCGGGCCTGCGAGAAGTGCCGGTCGGCTGCGGCCTGCCCCTGATTCGACGGCGCCGAGGTGGGCAGGTAGTAGCGGTCGTTGTAGCTGGTGTGGTAGCTCGGCAGGGCGACCATGCCGATCAGGACGACCGCACCGCTCACGGCCAGGATCGGTAGCGGCCAGCGCACCACCGCGGTGCCCACCCGCCCCCACAGGCGACCCCGCTTGGCCGCCACCTTGGATTCGAAGCGGCCGAACTTGCTGCCCAAAAAGACGATGGCGGGACCGAGCGTCACGCCGGCCAGCACCACGACCAGCATGCCGATGGCCACCGGCGCGCCCATGGTGTTGAACCAGGGCAGACGCGCGAAGCTCAGGCAGTAGGTCGCACCGGCGATGGTCAGTCCGGACCCGAGCACCACCGGGGTCACGCCGCGAAATGTGGTGTAGTACGCCGTTTCTGGGTCCTCGCCGGAGCGCCGCGCTTCTTGATATCGGCCCACCAGGAAGATCCCGTAGTCCGTGGCGGCCGCGATCGCCAGCATGGTGAGGATGTTCGCGGCGAAGGTGGTGAGCCCAAAAGCGTTGTTATAGGCCAAAACCGCGACGACCCCGCGGGCGCACATCAACGAGACCAGCGTCATGAACAACTGAATCAGCGTGGTGCCGATCGAGCGGTAGACCAGCAGCAGCATGATCGCGATCGCGCCAAGGGTGAACAGCGTGATCTTGGCCAGGCTGGCGTTTCCGATGACGTGCATGTCGTCGGACAGCGCGGCCGGGCCGGTGACGTAGACCCCGAGCCCGGGCGGCGGTGGGTTCTTGTCGATAACGCCGCGGACGGCCTCGACCGAATTGTTGGCCTGGGTGGTGCCCTGGTTGCCGGCGATGTTCAGCATGACGTAGGCGCCCTTGCCGTCGGCGCTCTGCGCACCCGCCGCCGTCAACCGGTCGCCCCAGAAGTCCTGGATGTGCTGAATGTGCTTGTGGTCCTGGGCCAGCCGGCGGATCAGGTTGTCGTAGTACTTGTGTGCATCGGCACCCAGGGGGCCCCGGCTTTCCAGCACGATCATGATCGTGCTGTTGGAGTCGAATTCCTTGAAGTTGTGGCCCAGCCGCATCATCGCCTGCATCGACGGAGCGTCCAGCGGCGCCATCGGCGCCGAGTGCGCCTCGCCGACGACCTCCAGCGTGGGCACGGCGATGTTGACCAGCACGGTGATCGCCACCCAGCCCAGCACGATCGGCACCGCGAGCAGTCGGATCAGGTGCGGAACGAGCGGGCGGTGCGCGCGCTCGCTGGGTGCGGCGCCTCCGGCCTGGGCGGCGATGGGGCCCGTAGGAGTGTCAGCGGCGTCGGTCGCCTCGCGATTCTCCAGATCGCTCATGCGGACTTCACCAGGCAGAAGGTCTGGGCGTTATGGCCGCTGGAGTGGTTCTCCCAGCGGTCGTCGGAGTTTTCCTGTTGGCGGACGACACCGTCCACGGTGATTTTGCAGCTGATTTCGTCGCCCGTGCCTTGCGCCATGATGTTCGCGCTCACCGACGGCAGCGTCGTCGAGACGGTGATCGACCACGGCAGCGGGACCGCATTGACGGGGTGCGTGTTGGCCTCGGCGTCCCAGTAGTTGATGTTCGCGACGCTCCCCGGCGAGCCGTCGACCTGGTAAACGACGACCTTCGGGTTGAACTGGACGATCTTGATCCCGGCGCCGGCGTTCGCGTTGAGGTCCTGCGAACCGAAGATCCTGTGGATCCGGGACACGATCAACGCCGAGACGGCCAGCACAACTATCAAGACCACGGGTATCCAGGCTCGTTTGAGTAAGCCGAGAATGCGACCCATCTTCGTTCACCGCCCTTCGCGCACCGATCCAGGGTTGCAACGCGCCACCGCAAAGCTTGTTTCCTGCGTCATTGCGGGTCGATGGAATGAAACCTTTGTTCGGCTAAGTATGTTAGACCTTAGAGGACGCAAGCGTTCCTCCGGGGTCTGCTCGGTGTGGTGCTGCACATGTCAGCCTGCCAGCCTGCCGGTGACCGGTGGCAGGTCGGCGAGCGTCACGATCCCCGGTTCGGCGGCCACCACCGCCGGGACGGCGTTGGTGACCGGCATCGCGGTGTAGATCATGCCCAGGCCCATGAAGCCCGGCTCGGTCCAGTCCTTCGGCGGCAGGCAGTGCAGCACGGTGCGCATGTTGGGCAGCCCGAAGACCTGGATGACGTGGCCGTGTTCGAGCGGTTTGGGTGGGGTCACGTGGTTGCCCATGGTCCAGTTGAACCCGACGCTGACGACGTTGCGGTCGCCCACCCAGCCTCGGTGGTAGCCGTAGACGCCGCCGATGGTGCCGGCCGGGATGGTCATGAAACCCAGGTCGGAGTCGCCGGTGGCCGCGGTGAAGGTGACGTCGAAGGTCATCCTGTCCAGCTTTGCGCCGATCGCGTCGGCCATCATCGCGGCCGACTCCGCGAACACCTCGCTCTCGCGGCGCACGCTGTCGGCCAACCCCGGAGTATCGGGGTCTTGGGAAAAGCCCATCGCCCTTTGGGTTTCGGCCGATTCGTAGGTGGAGCAGTCGACCGACTCGGTGATCCGGATCTCGTCGACGCGCTCGCAGGACGCGCTCAGCACCATGCCGACCATGTTCGTCATGCCCGGGTGCGCCCCGCTGCCGAAGATGGTCGAGCTGCCGCGCTTGCAGGCGTCCTCGATGCGTTGCCGATCGGCCGGGGTCTGCTTGCCGCCGGTGATCCAGGCCGCGCTGGTGCACACGTTGACCCCCGATTCCAGCAACCGGACCAGTTCGTCGATGTTGGGCCACAGCGGGTTGTAGCAACACGCGTCGGGCCGCAGCGCGAGCAGCGCTTCGATGTCGTTGGTCGCCTGCACGCCCGTCGGTTCGGGCCAGCCCGACAGCTCGGCGGCATCGACGCCGACCTTGTCGGCGCCGTGCGCGTACACCCCGACCAACTCCATGTCGGGCCGGCCGATGATGGCGTGCAGCGAGCGTCGCCCGATGTTGCCGGTCGTCCACTGGATCACCCGCAGCGGGCGGTCGGTGCTGGCTGTGTTCATCGGGGCTCCTGGGGGTCTTGGGGGTCCTGGGGGTGCGGTTGGAACTCATTATCTTCAACCCGGTCTCGGTGCACCCGAGCCGGGCGGACGTGGGCCCGCCCTAGTTCTTCTGGGCGTCCAACCGGGTGAATCGGTCCTGGCGGTACTGCTCCACGCAGGCGGCGCGCCGGATCTTGCCGCTGGTCGTGGTGGGAATCGACCCGGGCGATACCAGAACGAGGTCCCCGACATTCAGGCCGTGCGCATTCGAGATCGCCGAGGTGACGTTGCTCTTGACCGCGGCGAGCCAGTGCATCGCGTCCTCGGTGGAATCGCCTCGCTTCTTGACCTCGATGATGGTGACCAGTTTCTCGGTGCTGTTCTGCGGGACCGATATCGCCGCGACCCGGCCACGGGTGATCGCTTGGACCGTCGCCTCGATGTCCTCGGGGTAGTGATTGCGCCCATGGATGATCAGCAGATCCTTGATCCGTCCGACGATGAACAGCCCGCCCTCGTAGATGAAACCCTGGTCCCCGGTTCTCAGCCAGGGGGCGTCGGGCGTGCCCGGCGACGGGTCGACGAGCGTCGCACCGAAGCACCGCTGCTCCTCGGGCGGTTCGCGCCAGTAGCCGTCGGCCACATTCTCGCCGTGTACCCAGATCTCGCCGACCGTGCCGTGCGGGCATTCGCGGTTGGTGTCGAAGTTGACGATCCGCAGCGTGGGTGATTGCGGCACTTGGTATTTGACCAGTTCTGTGCCGCGCCCCGCCGAGCACCTTTGCACGCGGCCCTCGGCCAGCTCGCCGAGATCGAAGCGAACCGCCTCGGCTGATTCGCCCCAGGTGCTGGTCGCCACGAAGACGGTTGCTTCCGCCAAACCATATGAGGGGCGGACCATTTCGTCGCGGAAATTGAAGTGTGCGAACCGATCAACGAAGCGCCGCAACGACGCCGGCTCGACGCGTTCGGCACCGTTGATGATCCCCTGCACCAAGCCGAGGTCGAGTCCGGCCAGGTCGGCGTCGGTTGTCTTGCGGGCGGCCAAATCGAAGGCGAAATTCGGCGCGGCGGAAAACGTGTGCGGGGTCGCGGCCAGGGATCGCATCCATCTGGCCGGTCTTTCCAGGAATGAAATCGGACTGCTCAGCTCGACGCGTTGGCCGCTCAGGATTGGTGCGCAGATCCCCAGCATCAAACCCATGTCGTGGTAAAAGGGCAACCAGCTTACGTACGTCGTATTGGAGCGGACCCTCGGGTCGGTGCCCGCGAAGTAGTTCTGCATCAGCTGCTCGAAGTTCACCTGAAGGTTCTGGTGCGAAATCATGACCCCGGTGGGCTGCCGGGTCGAGCCTGAGCTGTACTGCAAATACGCGACATTGGGCCAATCAGCCGTCCGAACCGGCGGTCCGCCCTCGGCGTCGCAGTTCAACGAATCGATTTGGAGGATCGTGGGAACGGTGTCGAGGCGCGCTTGGTCAACATATTTGGCGATGTCGTCCGCGGCCGCCGACGTCGTGAGCACCACGGTGGGCGACGTGTCGGCGAGCACCGTGCTCACCCGCTCATCGTTGGAGCCGCGGTGCGGCAACGGTAGCGGCACCGCGATCAGCCCGGCCTGCAAGGAGCCCAGGAACGCCAGAACGTATTCGAGGCTCTGGGGAGCCAGGATCACGGCCCGGTCCGCCACCGACGCGTGCAGGCTGAGCGCGCCCGCCACATCCATTGTCGCGCTGGACAATTGCGACCAGCTGAGGCTCTGGGGAACACCCGTCCAGTCGTCCACGTAGTCGGTAAACGTGAATGCCACCTCGTCCGGCCGCAGGCTGGCGCGCCCGTGCAGCATCGAGAGTATGGATGACTGGGGCATATTCGTCACGTGAATTCCGTTAGTAACTCGTCGACGGCTGGGGGGCCTTGTCAGCCTGCGGGGTGAGAAAACGCCGCCCCGACACTGTTGAGCATTTGCGAAAGGGGATCGCCGGCGCCAAAGGTCGCCTCGTTGGCCGGCTCGGTGATGGCCAGGGGGTCGAACCCGTGCACGGGGTCCACCTGGATCGGAGCCGTGGACGGATCGTCGTTGCGCGAATAGCCCGCGTTCACCCGGGGTATCAGGATGGCGTCGAGCTTGTTGAGGGTGTCCTCGTCGACCCCGAGATACGTCAACCCCATGACGAGCGGAAGATGTTTTTCAGGAATCAAATACGTCGTCGTCGTCGCGCCTTTGGAATTGACCGTCGTCCGGATGTTCTGCGGCGGGACCTGGTCCGGGCTGGTGAATGCCACCGCGGTGTGACCGGTGGCCAGGCCCATCAGCGCGTTGCCGAGGGCGAACAAATTGTCCGGCCGGTCGGGGAAATCGGCGATCGAGTCGTAGGCAGAAACGAAAACCCTGGTGTCGTACTGGCTCTCGAACGGCGGCGGCACGGGGTAATCGAGTGCCGGTGCAACACTGCCGACCGGGAAGGCGGAGGTCAGAAAACTCTGGCCGAAGGGGGTGCGCGCGATGGGGTCGCCAAAGGTGGCGAAGCTCAGTTGATCACGCGGCGGCGCCGTCGGGTCGTTCGCCAGCCGGGCCTGCTCTTCATCCAGGACGAGGCAGCCCTCGGAGAGACCGATCGCGACACCGCGGCCACCCTTGCGGATCGCGGCGTCGAGGTTGTCGGCCCCCACGCCGATCGACTCGCCGAGGCTGGGACCGTCGAACCCGGCACCCGGGAAGTATTCGTTGAGTCGGCCTATGCCCGGGAAGAGGCGTTCCAGCACGTGACCCTGAACCTGCCCGGCCGGGTACCCGACGTTGAGCCGCTCCAAGTTGGGGAACCAGTGCGCCCCCTCGCGGCGGATGTACTCGTCGTAGGGGATGCCCAGCACGTGAGCGCCGCCCAGCGCGAACGCCGTCCCGTCGGAAGACAGCCCGGGTCCCGGCGCCCCCGGGGGCGGTGTGTCGTCGGCCGACACCGTCGCCATGCCGACACAGCCGAAACATCCTGTGGCGCCGACAGTTACCAGCGTCGTGACTCCCGCGAGGAACATCTTCATCCCTGCCCCTGACCGTTCGGCTGCTCCAGTTTCACATACATCATCGGGTGCGCGCTAACCCACGCCGGCGCGCGACGGCCACCAGTTCGCCCGCCCGACCAGCGCGGCGATGGCCGGAACCGTGATGGTGCGCACCAAGAAGGTATCCAGCAAAATCCCCACACCGATCACGAAACCGCCTTGAATCACAGTGCCAATGCTGGAGAACAACAGACCGCCCATCGAGGCGGCGAAGATCAACCCCGCCGCGGTGATCACACCGCCCGTCGAACCCAGGGTTCGAATGACGCCGTAACGCATGCTGTGCGGGGACTCGTCACGCATTCGAGAGACCAGCAGCATGTTGTAGTCGGCGCCCACCGCGATCAACACCACGAATGCCAGTGGAGGCACGCTCCAATGTAGTTGCTGGCCGAGTAGGAATTGGAATACCAGAACGCCGATGCCCACTGCCGATAGATACGAAATCACCACGGAAGCAACCAGATACAGCGGTGCGACGATCGCACGGAGCAGCGCAATCAAGGTCAGCAGTACCACAAGGAGGGTCGCCACGATGATGTACCGGATGTCGTGCTGATAGTAGTCGCGAGTGTCCTTCAGCGTGGCGGTGTATCCCGCCATCGACACGGTGGCGTCGGCCAATGTGGTATTCGGTTGGGCCCCACGCGCGGTCGCAGTGATGGCGTTGACTTGATCCATGGCCTCGGTGCTGAACGGATTCAATTTGGTTTGCACCAAGTACCGCACCGAGTGGCCGTCCGGCGAGATGAATACCTTGGCGGCCTTCTGGAACTCTTCTAGATGCAGCAGCTGGGGCGGGATGTTGAATCCGGCCATTGCCGGTTGTGCCGCATCGTGTTTCAGCGACAGCAGAAACGCCGCCGACTCACCGAGGCCGCCGGCGAGCTGTTTGACTTGGTCGACGAGTTGGGCCACCGCCTCCGCGACTTGCTGGCTGCCACCGGCGAACCGATCCGCGCCGCGGCGCATGCTGTTCAGGTTGGCCTGCAGCCCACCGGGCTGGTCCATCCCCATCGAATGCATCGCCTTGGCGACGTCCGTCATGGCGCTGCGCAGACGAGTGATCGCCGCGTTCAACGTCTGTCTGTCCGGGGGTGTCTGCAGTTGGTGAATCAGATCGTTGATCGCGTCGACGTCGGCTCGGCCGCGCTCGCCGGCCATCTGCTCGAATCTTTCGCGCGTTGCGCTGCACGACGGATTGGCATCGCAGACCGGGTTGCCCTGCAGCGCCGCCAGCACCGGGCCGATCCAGCCGAACATGTCCTTGACGGCGGAAAAGTTCCAGCCCATCGCATTGCTGAGCGAGTTCACGTGGTCGACCAGCTTGGCCGCGGTGTCGACCTCCTTGACCAAGGTGTCGCCCCCGTATTGGGTTCGCAACATCGAGAAGGCGTCGATCAGGCCCTGGATGCTGTTGGCCAGCATGCCGACCTGGCCCCGCACGTCGTTGAGATTCTTGGCCAGCGTGCCGGCCCCGTCGACCAGCCTGTTGAGGTCGTCGGTGTGACCGTTGATCAGCGTGGATCCGCGGGCCAGAATGCTGCCGACGGCGCCTGCCTGATAGGTGGCCCTGAATTGCTCCGGCACGGTGCCGGTGGGACGCGTGATGCCGCTGACCACGGCGATGTTCGGCAGTTGGCTGACCCGGTCGGCCAGCTGTTCCAAGTCCGCAAGGGCCTGCGGCGTGCGAAGGTCACGCGGCGACTGGATGAGGATGTATTCCGGAATGGACTGATTCACCGGGAAGTGGCGGTCCAGCGCGGCATACCCGACGGAACTCGGGGCAGCGGCCGGTAGGGCCTTGCGATCGTCGTAGTTATAGCGCACCAAACCGGCACAGCTGGCCAGGATGATCAGCACCAGCACGCTGGCAACCAGATGCACCCTGGGCCGACGCACGATCCGGATGCCGGAACGCCGCCAGAACGGAGCGGTCAGTTCGCGCCGTGGCTTGACCAGGCCCCGGGGCCCGGCCAGCACCAGGATCGCCGGCAGCAACGTCAATGCGGCGAGGAACGCCACGCCGATCCCGATCGCCGAGGACACGCCGACCGTTTTGTAGATGCCCATCCTGGCGAAGCTGATGAGGAGAAAGGTGATTCCCACGGTGGCGGCGGACGCGGCGATCACTTTGCCGATCGAGGCCATCGCCTTCTTGACCGCCTGATCGAAGTCCGCGCCCGACCGCAGGTAGTCGTGATATCGGCTGATCAGAAAGACGGCATAGTCCGTTCCGGCACCCGCCATGATGGCGCTGAGAAAGACGATGGATTGATTGGAGACGCCCGTGCCGGTCGCCTGCGAGTAGCCCGCCACCAGCGACTGCGCGATCACCAGGGACAACCCGATCGTGATCAACGGCAGCAGCATCGTCACGGCGCTGCGGTAAACCAGCAGCAGGACGATCAGCACCAGGGCACCGATCGCCAGCTCGATCGGAAGCCGGTCGTGCGCGCCCGCGACCGTGAGATCGGCGACGGTCGCCGCGGGGCCGGCGAGGTTTGCCGTCAGCGGCGTGTCGGCGACCGCGTGTTTGACGATGTCGCTGATCCGATTGAAAGCGGCGTACGAGCGCGGGGTGCCCAATTCGCCCGCCACACCGACCGGCAGCACCCAGGCCTTATGGTCTTCGCTGGTCATGGCCGAACGCAGGGGCGGCGTGCTGATGAAATCCTGCAACATCACGACATCTCGCGTGTCCTGGCGCAGCGAGTCCACGAGCTTGCCGTAAACGGCTTCGTCGGCGGGGCCAAGACCCTTGTTGTTGCTGGTCAGCACCACCAAGAGCAGGTCTTCGGAGCCCGATTCGTGGAACGCCTCGGTCATCTTTCGCACGGTGATGTTCGACGGAGCGTCGGCGGGCAACATGGTGAGCGGATGTTTCTGGGCCATCTGGTCCAGCGATGGGAAGGTCAGCGGGAGCCCGACCCCGATCACCGCCCACAGCCCGATGACTATCCAGGGCCACCGCACCACAAAATCGGCTAGCCGCCGCATATCGACCTCACCACTACTCCGCTACCACCGGGTCCACCAAACTACGCGTCCACTACGCGACGCGTCCCCAGTGTCCGCTGTCGGCGACCCGCGTGCACACGGATTTCATCGCGTCCATGTAGCGCGCAACCGACTTCTGGGCAACGGGATTGTCGGGGAACATGATCGCCATCGCCGTGCCCTCCCCGTACCGGAATACGTAGATGGTCAGCTGATACGAATACCGGCCGTCCGAGTAGATCCCGATGTCGTTCGCCAGCCCGAGGTCCGCGGCCGCAAGAACGGCGTTGAGGGGAGCGGCGTCGGCGTGGAAGAAATTCGATACCGGAAAATCCGGCCGTGGCCAGTTCAACCACGGCGCCAATTCCAATACGCGGTAATACGGCACCTTCGCCAGATGCTGGCCCGAATCAAAAGACGCTTGCGCCGCCCAGGCCGCCTCGCCGAAACTGGCCGCGGCGATCGGCACGGTAATGGGGACCAGGCCGGTGAACCAACCTTGCGTCATGAAGTTGTCCGTGGTTCGGCGGGTGTCCCGGGGAGTGAGCCCGTAATAGGTCAGAGCACCCGTGAACTCGTGCTCCACCAGGGCGAAGCAGGCGAACAAACCGCCGATGAAACGGGCGCCGACGGCCGTGCAGGCTGATTCGAAGCGCTCCGTCTGTCGGTTGTCCATCAGGAGTTCCGAGACAATCTCACTGCCACCGGGTTCCGACGGATTGCCCAGCGGCAGGGGGAACTCGGGGAACCCGTCATTGTTGTTCTCGGCGAAGTCAATCCACGCGCGTATTTGCGGCGAATCCACCGTCAACGTTGACGTCTGCTGGCGCTCACGGACACAGAAATCGTCAAAGCTCCCGGCGTCGGCAAGCGCGAGCGGCTCGCCGCCCGCGCTCAACGCCGCATACATTCCGTTGGCCTCGAGCATCGTTGTGCCGATCAACGTCGCGTCGCCGTGAACATGGTCCATGGCGGCAAAGAAAGTGAAGTAGCCCTCGCATTGGACAATCCCGAAGGTGAAGCAGCCCCACTCCAGCGGGTTCGGGATGGCCACGACGTGCGCGCGTATTTCCTCAGCCGTCATTTCGCCGTGCTCGACCGGCGCGAACTCGATGGCGCCGGGTTCGTCGACCGTATGCCTGATGAACTCTCCGTTACCGGCGTGCTCGAACCAACTGTGGAACGTGTCGTGCCGCCGCAGGTATGCATTGACGGCATGGTTCATGGCCGAGATGTCGCACCGGCCGGCTACCGAACACGCCGCGATGATTTGCCGGGAAAAGCCGAGCCCGGCCGCCGTCCGGTTGTGATAGTTGCGCAGATGTTGGCCCTGCATGTAACTGACCGGCACGGCACTGACCGGCGCACGCCGGGCCATTTCGGCGGCCGCGGCCGTCGGGTGCCAGGAGACGAGCGACCCCGGGGTCGGCTGCCAATCACCCAGTGAGCCGATCGTAATTTCCCCGATGCGCAAACTTTTCTCCCCGATCTGCACGGCTTCGGTCCGACCCCGCCGCTGGCGAGATCAAGATAACCCCCTAGCGCAGCCACCGTTGCCGACAAGCGCCGATCCGCATGGCCAGCACACCGGTCCGGCGGGCGGTGACGAGGCAGGGAATGTCACCGGCAATTCTTCCGCGATGAAGCGTCACGAAGCCTACATCCTTGTCATACTGGTCCCCGGAGATGACTCGCCTGCGCAACCGGGCCGACATGTTAGATTCCCCATGGCGTTGGCTGGAGGCAATACACCGGGGGGAGTTCGCCACGTCTCGTCGTGGCGGTGCGCAGTCAACGGCCTCTGACCTGGTTCGGAGTTGGCTTAACCCCGGCGTCGCAAGGCGGGCCTGCCGCGGATCGAATCTTCACCGGCCGAGGCGAGGGAGGACAACAGCATGGCATCCGTCGAAAGCCTGATGGAGCCGGCTTCGGGTTCGGCGGGGTTCGCGATCGTCGGGTACGCGGCGCGTTTTCCGGGCGCCGCGGACGCGGACGAATTCTGGCAGGTACTGGCCGAAGGCCGAGACGCGGTGTCGGAGGTGCCGCCGGACCGCTGGGACGCCGACGAGTTCTTTGACGCGGATCCCGACGCTCCCGGGAAGATGGTGACCCGACGGGCCGGCCTCGTCGATGACGTAACGGGGTTCGACGCACCGTTTTTCGGGATGTCGGCACGCGAGGTCAGGTCGATGGACCCGCAGCACCGGATCTTGCTCGAGACGGCCTGGCGGGCGGTCGAGCATTCGGGTACCGCGCCAACGGCTTTGGCGAACAGCAACACCGGCGTATTCATGGGTTTGTCCACCCATGACTACCTGGGAATGGCGTCGGATGAGCTGACGTACGCCGAGATCGAAGCGTATCTGGCGAGCGGGACCTCGTCCGCCGCGGCCGCGGGCCGGATCAGCTATCGGCTGGGGCTGCAGGGCCCAGCGGTCGCCGTCGACACCGCGTGCAGCTCGTCGCTGGTGGCAATCCATCAAGCGTGCCAGGCGCTGCGTCTGGGCGAATGCGATCTGGCGCTGGCCGGCGGCGTGAACATGCTGCTCACCCCGGCGACGATGATCACGTTCTCCCGGGCGCACATGCTCGCCCCCGACGGGCGGTGCAAGACCTTTGATGCGGCCGCGGACGGCTACGTGCGCGGCGAGGGTTGCGGTGTGATCGTCGTGAAGCGGCTGGCGGACGCGATCCGCGACGGCGACCGGATTCGAGCGGTGATCCGGGGTAGCGCCGTTAACCAGGACGGCGCATCGGGCGGCTTGACGGTGCCGAATGGCGTTGCCCAGCAAAAGGTTATCGCCGCTGCGCTGCAATGCGCCGACGTCGCGCCCGGCGACGTCGGATACCTGGAAGCGCACGGCACCGGCACCTCGCTGGGCGACCCGATCGAGGCTCAGGCCGCAGCGACGGTGTTCGGCGCGGGGCGCGACGCCAACCGGCCGCTGTTGATGGGCTCGGTGAAGACGAATATCGGGCACCTCGAAGCCGCCGCGGGGATCGCGGGCGTGCTCAAGGTGGTCCTCTCGCTCGAGCATCGATTACTGCCGCAGCACTTGCACTTTCGCACTCCGTCGCCGCACATTCCGTGGGATCAGCTCGCGGTGCGGGTTGTCCAGGAACCCACCCCCTGGGAGGCAAACGGTCGGCCCCGCATTGCGGGCGTCAGTTCGTTCGGGTTCTCCGGGACCAACGCGCACGTCGTGCTCGAAGAGGCCCCGGACCAAGCGGTGCGGGCCGCCGCGGCACCGGCCGCGGACGCACGGTTCAGCGTGCTTGCCCTGTCGGCGCGCACGCCCGCCGCGCTGATCACGATCGCCGATCAGTACCGCACCTGGTTGAGCGAGCACCCGGAGGCCACCCTGGCGGACCTGTGCTTCACCGCCGGCGTGGGGCGAGCACACCTTGAGCACCGGGCCGCGCTGGTGGTGAATTCGACGGAATCCGCCCGTGACTTGCTCGGCGCGCTTGCCGACGATCGCCCGACACCTGGTCTGGCGCGCGGCGTGTCCGACGAAGCCCCGAAGACGGCGTGGCTGTTCACCGGCCAGGGCAGCCAGTACGCGGGCATGGCTCGGGAGCTGTTCGACACCGAGCCGGTGTTCGCCGAAACACTGACCCGCTGCGCGGGCGTGCTCGCCGACGTCCTCGAAAAGCCTTTGCTGGACGTCATTTTCGATACGGATAGCCCCGACGCCGAAGAGACGCTGCGGCAGACCGCCTACGCACAGCCCGCGCTGTTCGCGGTGGAGATGGGCCTGGCCCGGCTCTGGCAATCATGGGGCTTCGAACCCGACGTGGTGCTGGGCCACAGCGTCGGCCAGTATTCGGCCGCCTGCGTGGCGGGCGTGTTCGGCCTCGAAGACGGAGCTCTGCTGATGGCCGAGCGCGGTCGCCTGTTTGGCGGTTTGCCCGCAGGTGGCCGGATGGTCGCGGTGTTTACCGCGGCCGAGCGCGTCGAGGCCCTCACCGACGAGTTCCCGAGTCTGTCGGTTGCCGCCTACAACGGCGCTAACACCGTGCTGTCGGGACCCGCGCAGGATCTGGATCAGGCGGTGGTCCGGTTGACGGCCGATGGCGTTCGGTGTGACTGGCTGGACACCAGCCACGCGTTTCACTCGGCGCTGCTGGATCCGATCCTCGACGAATTCGAATCGTTCGCGAACCGGTTCAATTTCGGCCCGCCGCAACAGATTTTAGTGTGCAATCGCACCGGTGCTGCGCTCGGTGCCAGCGCGAGACTCGACGGGTCGTACTGGCGTCGGCACGCGCGCCAACCGGTGGAATTCGCCAAGAGCGTGCGCACCCTTGCCGATCTGGATTGCAAAGTGTTGCTAGAGATCGGCCCGCAACCGGTGCTCACCGCGGCAGCACTGCGGGCGTGGCCCGACCCGGCCTCTGCACCGCGGGCGATCGCGTCGTTGCGTCGCAACAATGCCGATCACCGCCAGATCACCGAAGCCCTCGCCGACGCGTACGTCAGCGGCCACCTGCCCGACTTCGCCGCCGTCGTCGGACCCGCGCGAAAGCTCGATCTGCCGACCTATCCGTTCGAGCACCGTCAGTACTGGTTCCATGAAAACCGCGTCGGGCCCAGCCAGCGCACTAGTCGCCTGCACACCGACGCCGTGCGGCTTCTCGACGACGGCCGGATCGAGGAACTCGCCGCGCTCCTCGACGGCGACAGCGTCAATGAGCGGACCCTAGACGTGCTGACAAGACTTGCCGCACAACATAATCAGCAACGCAAGACGCAATCGATCGCGGAGGACCGTTACGAGATCCGCTGGGCGAAATCCACCGCTAGGGGGAGCTCGGACGCCGACGAGGGATCCGCGTGGCTGCTTTTCGGCGATGACGGCGAGGTAGTCCGGCCGCTCGCCGCCGCGCTGACCGCACGCGGGCACCGGCATCGGATTCTCGGATTGCCAACGTCGGACACCGACGAGGAACGTCTCGAGATCGCGCTGCGCGCCGCGGTGGCGGACGAACCGACGCTACGTATCTTGCACGTCGACGCCCTCGGTAGCGACACCGCACCATCGATGCGCTCGCTCGAGCGGATGCAACAGCGAGTCTTGGGCGGGGCACGGCGGCTCTTCCGCGCCGCGGTGGCCGCCGAACTGCGTCGACCCATTTGGCTGATAACCCGTGGCGCGCAACGAATCACCGACACCGACATGGTGTCACCGGATCAGAGCTGCCTTTGGGGCTTTGGTCGTGCCGCCTCGCTGGAACATCCTCAACTGTGGGGCGGACTGGCCGATCTCGCTGAGGGCACCGCCGACGAATGGTTTCGGTTGATCAACCAGATCGCGGCATCGCGCGACGGCGACATCAGGGAAGACCAAGTCGCGCTGCGTGGTGACGCGGTCTACGTTCCCCGGCTGGCGCGCCGGGTCGGGCAGCCGGGCGCCACACCGTTGGCATTGCGCGCCGACGCAACGTATCTGGTGACCGGGGGACTGGGGGCGCTCGGACTGGAAATCGCCGGATACCTGGCCGCGCACGGCGCCCGCCACCTGGTGCTGACCAGCCGGCGCTCGCCCAGCGCCGCCGCGCAAGCGCGGATCGACGCGCTGCGCGGACAGCGCGGCTGCGAAGTCCGGGTTGCCGCAGCCGATGTCGCCGATGCGCACGACGTCGCCCGCCTGTTAGCCACGATCAAGGCCGAACTGCCGCCGCTGGCCGGCATCGTCCATGCCGCGGGCGAGGTCGGTACCAGCCCGCTGCGTTCCCGTGACCCGGAAGCTCAAGCCGAACTGGACCGCGTGTTCGCCGGGAAGGTTTGGGGTGCTTGGCATTTGAGCGAGGCCACGGCGGATCTGCAACTCGATTTCTTCCTCAGCACGTCCTCGATCGCGTCGGTGTGGGGTGGGTTCGGTCAGAGCGCCTACGGCGCGGCCAACGCCTTCCTCGACGGGCTGGCCTGGCGGCTGCGTGAGCGCGGCGTGTCGGGGGTCAGCGTCAATTTCGGTCCCTGGTCGGCGGGCATGGCCAACGAGGAGGCGCGTTCGCGGCTGGCGCAGCGCGGGATCCGGGCCTTGTCGCCCGTCGACGCACTGGCGGGACTGGCCGATCTGCTGGCGGATTCGTCCGGGCAAGGGGTGGTGGCCCGCATCGACTGGACCCGCTTCCTGCCCCTCTACCAACAGGCGGGGCGGCGGTCGTTCATGGCCGAGTTGGAGCGCGAGGTGCCCGAGTCGGCACCGTCAGTGTCTGGGCCGTCCGGGAAGACACAACTGGTCGAGCAGCTCACCCAGGCGCCGGTGCGGCAGCGTCGGAAAATTCTCGCGGATCATTTGCGCGGCGCGGTGTCGGAGGTGACGCGGGTCGATGCCGCGGAGATCCGTGCGGACGCCGGATTCTTCGATCTCGGCATGGATTCGCTGATGGCCATCGAATTGCGGCGCCGCATCGAGGCGGCCGTGGGCGCGGAGGTGCCGGCGACCCTGGCAATGGACTATCCGCGGCTTTCCGACGTGGTGGATTACCTGCTCGACGACGTCCTCGGGCTCGGCGATCGGGTGTCTGAAGGGACCCCGCTCGCTTCGGCGGTGCGTTCGCCGGCGCCCGGGGGCACCGACGAGCCGATCGCGATCGTGTCGGTCGCGTGCCGTTTTCCCGGAGCGCCGGATCCGGACGCGTTCTGGGAGATGTTGCACGGCGGTGTCGATGCGATCCGGGAGATCCCGGAGGACCGATTCGACGTCGACGAGTTTTACGACCCGGATCCGGAGACTCCGGGCAAGATCTACAGCCGCTTCGGCGGATTCCTCGACGAAATCGACGGATTCGACCCGGAATTCTTCGGGATTTCACCGCGCGAGGCCGTTTGGATCGATCCCCAGCAGCGGCTGATGCTGGAAACGGTGTGGGAGGGCCTGGAAAGGGCCGGCTACGCGCCCTCCGCATTGCGCGGCACCCGAAGCGGCATCTTTGTCGGGGTCGGCACCAATGAGTATTCGCACCTGTTGTCGGCCGACTCGGTCGAGAAGATCGAGCCCCACTTCATCACCGGCAATGCGCTCAATGCCGTGTCGGGCCGGGTGGCCTTTGCGCTCGGGCTAGAAGGTCCGGCGGTGGCGGTGGATACCGCGTGCAGCTCGTCGTTGGTGGCCGTCCATCAGGCCTGCCAGGCATTGCATTCCGGTGACTGCGATTTGGCGTTGGCCGGTGGTGTGAATGTCTTGCTGAGTCCGGTATCGATCATCGCCGCTTCGCGCGCCAGGATGCTGTCCCCGGTGGGGCGATGCAAGACCTTCGACGCCTCCGCCGACGGCTATGTGCGCAGCGAGGGCTGCGGGATTCTGGTGCTCAAGAGGCTGAGCGATGCGACCCGCGACGGCGATCGGATTTGCGCGGTCATCCCGGCCAGCGCGGTGAACCAAGACGGCGCCTCCAGCGGTCTGACGGTGCCCAATGGGGGTGCGCAGCAACGGCTTATCGCCACGGCACTGGCGCGCGCCGGCCTCACCGGCGGTGACATTGACTACCTCGAGGCGCACGGGACGGGCACCTCGCTGGGTGACCCGATCGAGGTGCAGGCCGCCGGCGCCGTCTATGGTGGCGCTCGCGACGCGGACCGGCCGCTGTTGATCGGGTCGGTGAAAACGAACATCGGCCACCTGGAGTCCGCGTCGGGCGTCGCCGGGCTGATCAAGGTCGTGTTGTCGCTGCAACACGAGATGCTGCCGCCCAGCCTGCATTTCGAGACACCCTCGCCGCACATCCCGTGGGACTCGCTGCCGGTGCGGGTTGTGGACAGGCCGATTCCGTGGCAAACCAACGGCAGGCCGCGCCGCGCCGGCGTCAGTTCCTTCGGTTTCACCGGCACAAACGCGCACGTGCTGATCGAGGAGGCCCCGCAGCCGGCGGCGACCGCCGACGAATACTCGACGGGCGCCGGTCAAATGGGTGCGGCCGCGGAGTGCGACGCTCCGGATGAGTTGGTCGGCGTACTCCCGCTGTCCGCACGGTCACCACAGGCGCTGGTGGCATTGGCGGAGCGATATGGGGAATGGTTGAACGCCCACCCCAAGATTGACGTCGCCGACGTGTGCTTCACGGCTTGGTCCGGGCGTTCGCATTTCGAATACCGGGCCGCGCTGGTGGTGGATTCGGTTCAGGGGGCCCGCGAGGCGCTGGCCGACCTGGCCGAGAACCGGATGCGACCGGGCGTGGTGCGTGGCGAATGCACGGACCGCCCGACAACGGCGTGGTTATTCACCGGGCAAGGCAGCCAGTACCCGGGAATGGCGCGCGAATTGTTCGACGCAGAGCCGGTTTTCGCGGAAACGCTGACGCGCTGTGCGGACGCCGTCGATCCGATCTTGTCCCGCCCGTTGCTCGAGGTGCTGTTCGCCACCGAACGCGGTGGTGAAGCCGGAGAGACGTTACGGTACACGTCGTTTGCGCAACCTGCGCTGTTCGCCGTGGAAATGGGCTTGGCCCGGCTGTGGCAGTCGTGGGGCGTCCAGCCCGACGTCGTACTGGGGCACAGCGTCGGCCAATACGCGGCGGCCTGTCTGGCGGGGGTCTTCAGCATCGAGGACGGGGCGCGGCTGATGGCCGAGCGCGGCAGGTTGTTTGGCAGCCTGCCCGACGGTGGGCGCATGGTCGCGGTGTTCGCCGACGCCAAGTATGTCGAGGAGATCGCCGGCCAGTTCCCCCGGGTGTCGGTCGCCGCCTACAACGGACCCAACACGGTGTTGTCCGGTCCCGGCGCCGACTTAGAACAGATCTTCGGCACGTGTGGCAGCGACGGGATCCGGTGCAGCTGGCTAGAGACCAGCCACGCCTTCCACTCGGAGTTGCTGGAGCCGGTCCTCGGTGAATTCGAGTCTTACGCAACGCAGTTGCAATACGCCGCGCCACGGTTGCCGCTGGTCTGCAACCGCACCGGCACCGTGCTCACGCCGGAAACCCCACTGGACGCGCAATATTGGCGGCGGCATTCCCGCCAGCCGGTGCAGTTCGCCGAAAGCGTACGCACCGTGGCGGCGCTGGGTTGCTCGGTGTTGATGGAGATCGGTCCGCAACCGGTGCTGACCGGGGCCGCGGTGCAGGTCTGGCCGGAACACCTGCCCGCGCCGCGTGCGATCGTGTCCCTGCGCAAGGGCGTCGGGGACCGGCGCCAGATCGCCGAGGCCCTGGCCGCGACGTACGTCAGCGGCCATCGGCCCACGCTGGCCGCGCTGCACCGTCAGTCTCGCCGCAGACTCGAGCTGCCCACCTATCCCTTCCAGCGTCGTCGCTTCTGGCCCAAGACTTCCGGAATCGCCGGCATCGATGGTCAAGGCGTATCCGTATCCGGAATCCTGGGCAGCGCAAAAGAACTCGCCTCCGGCGACTCCGTCTACACCAGTCGGTTGTCGGTCAAGTCCCAGCCGTGGCTTTCCGATCACGTCATCTATGGCACCGTTGTCGTTCCGGGTGCGACGTATGCGATGATGGCGCTGGCCGCCGTCGGGGCCCCGGGTCGCGTGCAAAACGTCTATTTCTACGAGCCGATCATCCTGCCCGACAAGGCCTCTCGAGAGGTGCAGCTGTCTCTGCATCCGCTTCCGGAGGGTGGCGGCTGGAAGTTCCAGGTGCATAGCCGACCGTACGGCGTTGCTGATGCCGCATGGGCGCTGAACGCGGACGGCACCGTCGTGTCCGGTGTCGCCGATGTCACTGCCGAGGCGGCGCCGGCGGCGGATCCCGCGGACTCGATCGAAGCGGCGATCGAGCGGTCCGAGCGCCGCCGCCCGCAGGAGTTGTTCGAGACCATGGCCGAAAACGAGTTGGCTTGGGGCCCAACCTGGGCCACATCCCTGAAGTCGTTGTGGGTCGGCGAGCACGAGTCGGTCGGCGATCTCAGCGTCGGCGACGAACTAGCCGAACACCTCGGAACCGAGCCGATGCACCCGGTGCTGCTCGATCTGTGCACCGGGATCGTCTTCCCGGCCTTCCCCGCGCTTACCGCGATGGAACAGGGCATGAACGATCTCTTGCTGCCGTTGCGGTACAAGCAGGTGGAGCTGCGGGAGAAGATTCCTCGGCGATTTTATGCCCACGGTCGGTGGCGGGCCAGCGCCCTCGACAGCGAAACGCAGGTCTTCGACATCGATTTCGTCGATCGGGATGGCCGCCGGCTGGGCGGAATCACCGAATTCACGGTCAAACGCGCGCCGCGGGAAGCGTTGTTGCGCGGGCTCGGTGGCGATGCCACCCGGCTGCTCTATACCCTCGGCTGGCACGAGCTGCCGCCCGTGCCGTCGAGCGATGATATCGACGACGCCGAAAAGCCAAGCAGTGCTTGGCTGGTCGCGGGATTCGACGAACTGGCGACCGAACTGCCGGGCGGTGTCGCTTTCGACCGGGCCTCACCTTCGGTGAATCTGGGACAGCTGTTGGCACAGGCTCACGAAAGCGGCAACCCCTTCACCGGGATCGTCTGGCGCAGCTGCGGTCCGGCTGTAGACGAGTCGAGCGCCGAATCCGCCGCGCGGCTGGAAGCCGAAATCGGCCATCTGCTCGGCGCGGTGCACACCCTGCAGGCCGTCGATGACGCGGCGTCGGTCAAACTTCCCGACGGCCTGTGGATCATCACCGAACGCGCCATAGCGACCGAATCCGGCGAGCCGGTCGACCCGGTCCAGGCCGCCCTGTGGGGACTCGGGCGCACCATCGTCAACGAGGAACCGGCCCTGCGCTGCCGGCTGGTCGATTGCGACGGATCCGAGCAGGCCGTGCACTCGCTGGCCGGCCTGCTGGGCGCACCCCTCGAGGAACCCGAAGTCGCACTGCGGCAAGGGAAGCTCCTGGCGTCGCGGCTACTGCCATGGGCGCGCGGTGGCCATCTCACGGTGCCGCGCGCCACCGATTACGTCCTGATGCCCACCGAACGCGGCGCGATCGACAACCTGCGTCTCCTCGAGGCGGAGGTGGCGCCGCCGGCCGAGGGCCTGGTGCAGGTCCGGGTGCAGGCCGGCGGGTTGAACTTCCGGGAGGTGCTCAATGTGCTGGGCCTCTACCCGGGCGATCCGGGCCCGCTCGGCGGGGACTTCGCCGGCGTCGTCACCCAACTGGGTCCGGGCGTTACCGGATTCGAGGTCGGCCAGCGCGTGTACGGCTTCATGCAGGGCGCGTTCGCCAGCCGGTTCAATGTGCCCGTCCAGTTGCTGGCGCCGCTGCCCGACGGGCTGAGCGCGGTCGCGGCGGCCACCATTCCCGCCGCGGCACTCACCACTCGGCTCGCGTTCGACTGGGCGCAGCTACGGCCCGGTGATCGGGTTCTCATTCACGCCGCCAGCGGTGGCGTGGGATTGGCCGCCATCCAGATGGCACATCAGCATGGTGCCACCGTCTTCGCCACCGCCAGCACCTACAAGCGCGCGACGCTACACAAGCTCGGTGTGGAGTACGTCTACGATTCGCGCACTACGGATTTCGCCGACCAGATCCTCGCCGACACCGACGGCGCCGGCGTCGACGTCGTGCTGAACAGCCTCACCAACGAAGGCTTCATCGAGGCGACCGTGCGCGCCACCGCGCGCAACGGCCGGTTCGTCGAGATCGCCAAGCGAGACATCTGGACGCGCGAGCAGATGGCGGCCGTCCGTCCCGACATCGCCTACGAGATCGTCGCATTGGACATGACGAGCATGCTCGACCCCGACCGCATCCGTGGGTTGCTCGATGAGGTGTCCGACGGGTTGGCCACCGGGGAGTGGACGCCACTGCCCGTCGAGATTTATCCGCTGACCGAGGCGAAGACGGCGTTTCGTCGCATGCAGCAAGCGCGGCACATCGGGAAGATCGTGCTGCAGATGCCGGACCCACTGCAGCCGCGCGGCGATCGGAGCTATCTGATCACCGGTGGGCTCGGTGCGATCGGTCTGCACACGGCCGCCTATCTGGCGCAGCTCGGTGCGGGTGACATTGTGCTGACCAGCCGGCGCTCGCCCGATGCCGTTGCGCGACGGACAATCGAGGACATCACCGAGCGCTACCGGTGCCGAATCCACAGCTTCGCGGCCGATGTCGGCGACGAGTCGCAGGCGGAAAGGCTGCTGGAGCGGATCCGCGCGGAGTTGCCGCCGCTGGGCGGAGTGGTGCATTTGGCGGGCGTCCTCGACGACGCGCTGTTGTCCCAGCAGACCCCGGACCGATTCCGTACGACGTTGGCGCCCAAGGCGTTCGGTGCCTGTCACTTGGACCGGTTGACGCGGAACGACGACCTCGAGTTCTTCATCGTCTCGTCTTCGGTGTCCAGCTTGCTCGGTTCCCCCGGCCAGGCCAACTACTCGACGGCCAACGCGCTGCTCGACGGGCTGGTTGCGGAACGAAAGGCGCGCGGTTTGCCGGCAACCGGGATCAACTTCGGTCCCTGGGCTCAGGGCGGCATGGCCTCCTCGGAGGCCGCACTCGCCAATATCGGTGCGCAAGGCCTCATTCCGCTGGAACCGACGGCCGCGCTGAACGCGCTCGGAGAGGTGGTCGCCAACGGAGCCGGGCAGGCCACCGTGCTCAAGGCCAACTGGCAGCGTGCCGCCAAGATGCTGGGCAGCACTCGTCCGCCGATCCTCGACCTCGTTTTGCCCAGCGCGGTCGGCGACGCGACCGGCGACAGTGAGTTGCTCAAGCAGCTCCAGGAGGTGCCCGCGGCGCAGCGCGCCCGTTTCCTGACCGAATTCCTGCAGCGCGAAGTGCAGGGCTTCCTGCGGCTTGCGCAACCGCCCGCGGCAAGCAGTCGGTTCTTGGACCTGGGGACGGATTCGCTGATGGCGGTCGAACTCCGCAACCGGTTACACAGCCAGTTCGGCGGGGCGTTCACGATCAGCGCCACCGCGGTGTTCGACTATCCGACGATCGGGGGCCTGGCCGAGTATCTGGCCGGCCAGTTGCCGGAAATGGTTTCGCAGCAGGGCGCGCGGTCCGACAACGCGGAAGCCGCCGCCGCACCCGAGCCGGTGTGATCGGTCGCCGATGTCGAATCCGGCAAGCCTTCGTTGCCGGTGCGTATGCGAGGCCGAACTAGATGCGAACTAGCTCGTAGTCGCCGATGTGCTCGATCAGGTTGTGCAGGTGGTCGCCCGAGGTGCCCAGGGTGTTCTCGATCGCGGTGAGCCTGGCCGCGTAGTGGCTGACGGGATATTCCGCGGTCACACCGATCCCGCCGTGCATCTGGATCGACTCCTGCGCGATGTGCCGGCCCGAGCGGCCGATCTGCAGCTTTGCCCGCGACGCGATCATCGGGTCGAGGTTGCCGTCGGCGATCGACATCGCGGCGTAAAGGCTCATGCTGCGGGCCAATTCCAGCGAGACGTACATGTCGGCGGCCCGCTGGGTGAGCGCCTGGAACTTGCTCAGGGTGACGCCAAACTGCTTGCGGGTCTTGAGGTAATCGGTGGTCAGGCGCAGGGCTTCCTCCATGGCCCCGACCGCCTCGGAGCACAACGCCGACTGCACGCGGATGAGCGCGTCGCGGATGTGCCCGGTCGCATCGACCGCATCGCCGAGGGGTTGGGCGGGGGCGGAATCCAGGTCGATCTGGGCGCCGCGCTGGCCGTCGAACGTTCGGTAGCCGCGCCGGCTCACAGCGTTTGTCTGGGCGGCGTCCACCAGGAACAACCCGGTGCCACCGTCGGGCAACGCGGCGCTGACGACCAGGGTTTCGGCGCTGTCGCCGGCCAAAACCGGATTCTTGCGTCCGGTCAGCGTCCACGAATCGCCTTGCCGCGCAGCTCGAGTGGAGGTTTCCGCGGTCGGCTTGCGGTGGCCCGGCTCCAGATGCGCGAAGGCCAGCAGATGCTGGCCGGCCGCGACATCGTCGAGAAGTTGTTTCTGCTCATCGGTGCCCAGTTGGGCGATCAGCGCGCCGGGCGCAAGCGCGGCGTGCAGGATCGGCTCGGGCGCCAACCGGCGGCCAACCTCGGTGAGCACCAGCGCGATCTCGAGCTGACCCGACTCGTCCTGATCGAATCCGAGACCGAGAATGCCGGTATCGGCGAGCTGGCTCCAAACCTCGCGGCTCCAGCCGAGATCGGAGCCGATCACCTTGATGCGGCTTTCCGGGTCGTAGCTGCGTGACAGCAGGTCGCGAGTGGTGTCGCGGAGCAGGGTCTGCTCGTCGCTCAACTGAAAGTCCATGGCTGCCTCACAATCCCAAAATGGTGGACGCGATGATGTTGCGTTGCACTTCGCTGCTGCCGCCGTAAATCGACGCCTTGCGCCAGTTGAGATAGCGCGGTGCGCTGCTCTGTGCCCAGTCCGGGGACGCAATGTCGTCCCCGTCGGCGGGCAACGCGTCCGGCCCGGCCACCTCGACCAACAATTCGGTGGCCACCTGCTGCAACTGACTCCCGCGCAGCTTGAGCACCGACGACGCCGGGTTGGCCTCGCCGCCCGAGGAATCGGAGACCACCCGGGCCTGCGTGAGTTCCAATGCCAGCAGCTCGTTTTCGGCCTCGGCGAGCCGGGCCGCGAACAGCGGGTCGTCGAGGATCCCGGTCTCCGCGGCCTGCTTTTTCACCTCGGCGAGGCGCACCTTGGTCCGTCCCACCCCGGCGATGCCGGTGCGCTCGTTGCCGAGCAGGAATTTAGCGTACGTCCAACCCTGATTCTCTTGTCCGACAAGCTGATTGGCGGGCACGCGAACATCGGAGAAGAACAACTCGTTGATCTCCGCGCCGCCGTCGATCGTCTTGATCGGCCGCAGCGTGATGCCCGGGGTCTTCATGTCGAAGAGCAGAAACGAAATCCCGGCCTGGCGCTTGGGCGCCTGCGGGTCGGTGCGCACCAGACAGAAGATCCAGTCCGCCCACTGCGCCAGCGTCGTCCAGGTCTTCTGGCCGTTGACGACGTACTCGTCGCCGTCACGGACCGCGGTGGTGCGTAGTGACGCCAGGTCGGAGCCGGCCTCCGGCTCGGAGAACCCCTGGCACCACCAGATGTCGAGGTTGGCCGTCGCCGGCAGGAATCGCTCCTTGACCTCCTGCGAGCCGAACTCGGCGATTACCGGGCCGACCATCTTGGTGTTGAAGTTCAGCGGCTCGGGCACACACGCCAATTGCATCTCGTCGGACCAGATCTGGTGCTGGGTGGGTGTCCAGTCCTTGCCGCCCCATTCGATCGGCCAGTTCGGCACCGCCAGGCCGTGTTCGTTCAAAATTCGCTGCGTCGTGACGACCTCGTCCTTGGTCAGCGACGAGGCGTGACGCACCCGCTGGCGGATGTCTTCGGGAATCTTGGTGGTGTAGAAGCTGCGAAGCTCGTCGCGGAATGCGGCTTCGTCTGCTGTGAGTGCCAATTGCATGGCAGCCTCCTTGTCCTGGGGAGGTGTTTTGCTAAGTCTCGCGGTTCTCCTGCACGTTAAGCTGCTGCCGCCGCCGCACGCCAACCGGGTCTATCCACAGGTTCGAATCGATCCACAGCCCGCCGCCGCGCCGCCGCCGGCGGCGGCCGCCCTGACGGGTCTGCGACCTACCGTCGGCGCATGCGAACAGAACTGCCCGCCGAGCGACTGCATCGACGGCTGGATGCCGACCCGGACACCCCGGACACAGATCCGGACACAGAACCGGACCTAGAACAGGGCTCGGCGGCCGACGAGGACCAGAACTCGCTGTTGCCGCGCTGGCTTCCGGACGCGTCCCAGCGCGGCGGTTGGCTCGCCAGGGTGCGTGCCGATCCGGGCCGCGCCGGGGCCGTCGCCTTGGCGGCAATCGCCGCACTGGCGGTGCTGATCACGGTGTTGACCCTGGTGCGCGACCGGCCGGCGCCGGTGAGGTCGGCCAAGCTCCCTCCGGTGGAGCGGGCCGCGTCGGCAAGCCCCAGGTCATCGTCGAGTCCCGGGCAGCCGGCCAGCCCGGATCGACCCGTGGTGGTCAGCGTGGTCGGGCTGGTGCACGCCCCCGGGCTGGTCACCCTGTCGCCCGGCGCCCGGATCGCCGACGCGGTGCAGGCGGCGGGCGGTGCGGTGGACGGTGCGGACACCATCGGGCTGAATATGGCCCGCCCGGTCGGCGACGGCGAGCAGATCGTGGTCGGGCTCGCGCCCGTTTCGGGACAGCCGGCGGTGCTGGGCAGCTCGGTGAGCTCGGGCTCGGCGCCGGCATCCGGCAGCCCGCCCGGGTCTGGCCCGGCGCCGGGATCGACAAAGCCCAAGGGCGGGGAAGTGGTCGACCTGAACACCGCGACCGTCGAGCAGCTGGACGCGCTGCCCGGAGTCGGTCCGGTCACGGCGACCGCCATCGTGGCGTGGCGGCAGGCCCACGGCAGGTTCACCAGCGTCGATCAGCTCGCCGACGTCGACGGCATCGGCCCGGCTCGCCTGGACAAGCTGCGCGCACTGGTGCGTGTCTGAGACCGGCGCGTCCCTTGATCTGCGCCTGGTGCCGGCCGCGCTCACCAGTTGGATGGTGACGGCCGCCGGCGCGGTGTGGCCGGTCGGTCGGGTGTGCGCGTTGTGCTGCTGCACGCTGGCCGCGGTCTCGGGCGTGGTGCTGTGGCGCGCGGCGCGCCGGCACGGTCGCGGCGCGCGGCTTCGGTCGATCTGCGCCGGACTGGTGGCCATCGGTGTGGTGGGCGCGGGGTTCGGGCTCGCGGTCGCGCTGCGCGCCGATGCCGTGAGCCACCATCCGATCACCGCGGCGTTCGGGGCGGCCGTTCCGGTGACGGTCTCGCCCAGCGAGACCGCGTTGTCGCTGGGGCGCGGCCGGGTGATGTTTCGGGCCACCCTGCAGGCGCTGCGTGACGACGAAAGCTCCGGGCGGGTAGTCGTTTTCGCGCGGGCATCGGACTTCGATTCGCAGGACGGCGCGATCATGGTCGGCCGGCCGATGCGATTCACCGCGCGGATCAGCCGCCCGACCCGCCACGACCTGACGGTCGCGGTGCTCAACATGACGGGCCGGCCGACCGTTGGCCGGGCAAGCGCGGTGCAGCGGGCCGCCCAGGGCGTCCGTAGCCGGTTCGTCGCCGCGGTTCGTGGCGTGTTGCCGCCCGATCAGGCCGCGATGTTGCCCGCCTTGGTTCTGGGCGACACCTCGGCGGTGACCGCCGCAACCGGCCGCGACTTTCGCGCCGCCGGCCTGACGCACTTGACCGCGGTGTCGGGCGCCAACGTCACCATCGTGTGCGGCGCGGTGCTGTTGTCCGCCCGGCTGCTGGGCCCTCGGCTGGCCGTGCCGCTGGCCGCGTCGGCTCTGGTGGGCTTTGTCATCGTGGTCCAGCCGACGGCCAGCGTGCTGCGGGCGGCCGTGATGGGTGCCATCGCGTTGGCCGGGATCGTGTCGTCGCGGCGGCGGCAAGCGATCCCGGCTCTGGCCGCCACCGTGTTGGTGTTGATGGCCACCGCGCCGCAACTGGCTGTCGATGTGGGGTTCGCGCTGTCGGTGTTGGCGACGGCCGCGCTGATCGTCGTCGCGCCGGTCTGGTCACGGCGCCTGGTCGGGCGCGGCTGGCCCAAGCCGTTGGCGGATGCGCTCGCCGTGGCCTGGGCGGCGCACGTGGTGACCGTTCCGCTGGTCGCCGGCATCTCGGGTCGGGTCAGCTTGGTCGGCGCGCTCGCCAATCTCGCGGTGGCCGCGGTGATCGCGCCGATCACCGTGTTGGGCAGCGCGGCGGCGGTGGTGTGTCTGCTGTGGCCGGCCGTGGCGCAGTTGTTGATCCGGTTCACCGGGCCCGAGCTCTGGTGGGTGTTGCGGGTGGCGCACTGGGCGGCCGGGATGCCCGGCGCGACGGTGGCCGTGCCGGCCGGCCTGCCGGGCGTCGTGCTGGTCGGTGCCACCGCGCTGCTCGTGGTGGTGCTGTGCCGATGGCGGTGGTTTCGCGCCGCGACGGGACTGGCCGCCGTGGTCGGTGCCACCAGCCTGCTGGCCTGGTCGCTGTCGGGACTAGTGGTGGCAGCCCAGGACACTGGTGCGGGCTTCGGGCGGGGACATGCCCCGGTGCTCATCGCCAGGCATCTCGCCGGGCCGAAAGGGCAAGTAGCGCAAGGGGAAGCACGATACCGATGCCTAGGACGACGGCCTGACCCGCCGCGTCGGCCGGCGGAAAATGCGTCAAATGCGTGGCGTGGAAGACGAAATGGGGCACGCCGAACATCAGGCAGGCGGCCAGGGCGGTGCGCACGAGCAGGACCTGCATGCTGACGGCGGCCACCACCAGCACCAGCACCGTCGCCAATGTCAGCGCGCCGATATCGGTCATGAGGTGTTCGTTGTAGGGCGGCAGCCGCGCCACCCAGGGACCGTGGTCGAAGAACACCTTGGGCAGGAACAACTGCACCACACCGCCCAGACCGTAACTGACGGCCAGCAGGACCAAACCCGCCCGCAGCCAGCGCCGTGCGCTCATGAGAGTTGTCCCCGATAGGACAGGCCGCCAGGTTTGCGGCACGCGGCGAGGTAGGCCTCGAACGTGATTGCCCCGGCCCGCTGCTCGGGCACCAGATTGGCACCGGCCCGCAACCCGCGGCCGACGCGGCCCGGCACCCGCACCGTGGCGACCAGCCGTCGCCGACCCGTGATCTCGAGGTAGGTGCGGGCCAGCTCGCGTGCCGAAAGCACTTGCGGCCCACCCATATCCGCCGCTCGACCCGCCGGTTCACCCATGGCCAATTCGACCAGTCGCTCGGCGACATCGCGCACATCGACCGGTTGAAAGGAACATCCCGGCACCAGCATGAGCGGCATGGTGGCCGCCGCCGCCAGCATTTCCCGCACCAAATCGTGGAACTGGGTGGCACGCAGGATCGTGTACGGCAGACCGGATCGTGCGAACACGTCTTCGGCCGCCAGCTTGTCTCGGTAGTAGCTGAGGGCTATCCGGTCGATCCCCACAATCGAGACATAGACGACATGCGGGCAGCCCGCCCGCCGCGCGGCGGCGGCCAGCGTCTGAGCATGCACCGCGTCCCTGGCCCCTCGCATCGCGGTCGCACAGTGCACGATCCCGCTCGCTCCGGCCAGCGCCGCGTCAAGCCCGCCGCCGGTGTCCAGGTCGACCGTCGCCCACTGCACGCCCGGTGAGGATGTCGGCTTCGGGCGGCGGCTAAGCAGCCGCACCGGCGTTCCCATCTCGGCCAGCCGCGCGACCACCGTGCGCCCAAGCAGTCCCGTGCCACCGGTCACCGCGATCAGTTCACCCATCGATCCGCACCTCCGCTCTACGAGAAGAGACCCGAGCGAGGCCCCGAATGTGACAACTGGCGGGCCGCGTCCGCACCGACCCGATGCAGCCGCAGGAACGCATCCTGAACCACCTCCTCGGCTCCACCGCCGAAGCCAGCATCCGATATCCGAAAAGCTGGTGGCGCTGCTGCTCGAACTGAACACCGGGCGGATCGCGCGACGTCATGCCGTCAGTCTGCCCCGCGAGAGTCACCAGTCTGGCCCGCGACGACTCGTCGCCCCGCCATGACACCATCGTGGGGTGAGCGATGCTGCGCGGCTGCACCTGGTGCTTGGAGACGAGGAATTGCTGGTCGAGCGGGCCGTGGCGGAGGTGCTGCGGTCGGTGCGGCAGTCGGCGGGAACCGCTGAGATTCCGGTCAACCGGATGCGGGCCGGTGACGTCAGCACCCACGAGCTCGCCGAGCTGTTGAGCCCGTCGCTGTTCGCCGACGAGCGCGTCGTCGTGCTGGAGGCCGCCGCCGACGCGGGCAAGGAGGCCGCCGCGCTGGTCGCCTCGGCGGCCGCCGACCTGCCCCCGGGCACGGTGCTGGTGGTGGTGCACACCGGCGGTGGACGAGCCAAGGCGTTGGCCAGCGACCTGCAAAAGCTGGGCGCCACGGTGCATCCCTGTGCGCGGCTCACCAAGGTCAGCGAACGTATCGACTTCATCCGCAAGGAGTTTCGCGCATCGGGGGTCAAGGCCGACGAGGAGACGGTCACGGCACTGCTCGACGCCGTCGGTTCCGACGTTCGTGAACTCGCCTCGGCCTGTTCCCAATTGGCCGCCGACACCGCGGGTGCGGTGGACGCGGCCGCCGTGCGCCGCTATCACAGCGGCAAAGCCGAGGTCAAGGGATTCGACATCGCCGACAAGGCCGTCACCGGCGACGTCGCGGGAGCCGCCGAGGCCCTGCGGTGGGCGATGATGCGCGGCGAGCCACTGGTGGTGTTGGCCGACGCACTGGCCGAGGCCGTGCACACCATCGGCCGGGTGGCGCCGCTGTCCGGCGACCCCTACCGGCTGGCCTCGCAACTGGGAATGCCGCCGTGGCGGGTGCAGAAGGCGCAGAAACAGGCGCGGCGCTGGTCACGCGAAACGGTCGCCGCCGCGATGAAAGTGGTGGCGACGCTCAACGCCAACGTCAAGGGCGCCGTCGCGGACGCCGACTATGCGCTGGAATCCGCGGTCAGGAAGGTCGCCGAGCTGGCGGGGGAGGGAAGCCGATGACCGGCCGGGGTGTCAGCCCAGGCCGTTGAACGCCTTGGCCAGCGCCGACTTCTTGTTGGCCGCCTGGTTCTTGTGGATCACGCCCTTGCTGGCCGCCTTGTCCAGCTTGCGGGTGGTCGAGGCCAGCAACTCGGCGGCCTTTTCCTTCTCGCCGGCGTGGGCGGCCTCACGGAACGCGCGCACCGCGGTACGCAGCGAGGACTTCACCGCCTTGTTGCGCAGCCGGGCGCGCTCGTTGGTGCGATTGCGCTTCTGCTGCGACTTGATGTTGGCCACGCGTTAGTTCCTTAGTTGGTCTGGGGCTGGATCCGGATCGGCCAGGGGGCCTCGGAGGGCCTTGGCGACTGTCCAGGTTAGCAGTCGGTTACGTTTTCCCACAAAAGTGGAACTCTCGGTCTGCCGTGCGGTCAATGTTGAGAGAGCATGTCAGACGTGAGCGTTGCAAACCAGATCGAGAGACCGAAGCGGCGTTCGCGCGCTCGCTACGAGCGCATTTTCGGTGGGTACAACCGGTCGGATGACGTCTATTCCCTGGCGTTCGACGAGATGTTCGACTCCCAGGGCAACGTGCGCGGGCCGTACAAGGGCATCTACGCCGAACTCGCGCCCTCGGACGCGTCGGATCTCAAGGCCCGCGCCGAGGCGCTGGCCCGGGCCTTCATCGACCAGGGCATCACGTTCTCGCTGTCCGGCCAGGAACGGCCCTTTCCGCTGGATCTGGTGCCGCGGGTGATCTCGGCGGCCGAATGGAACCGGCTCGAGCGCGGCATCACCCAGCGCGTCAACGCCCTCGAGCGCTACCTCGACGACATCTACGGGGATCAGGAGATCCTGCGCGACGGCGTGATCCCGCGCCGACTGATCACGTCGTGCGAGCATTTCCACCGCCAGGCCGTGGGCATCGTCCCGCCCAACGGGGTGCGCATCCACGTCGCGGGCATTGACCTGATCCGCGACGACCGCGGCGACTTCCGGGTGCTCGAGGACAACCTGCGCTCGCCGTCCGGGGTGTCCTACGTCATGGAGAACCGGCGGACGATGGCGCGGGTCTTCCCGAACCTGTTCGCCACCCATCGGGTGCGCGCGGTCGACGACTACTCCTCGCACCTGCTGCGGGCGCTGCGCAACTCCGCGGCCACCAACGAGGCGGACCCGACGGTGGTGGTGCTGACCCCGGGCGTGTACAACTCGGCCTACTTCGAGCACTCGCTGCTGGCCCGCCAGATGGGTGTCGAGCTGGTCGAGGGCCGCGACCTGTTCTGCCGCGACAACCAGGTGTACATGCGCACCACCGAGGGGGAGCGGCAGGTCGACGTCATCTATCGCCGCATCGACGACGCGTTCCTGGACCCGCTGCAGTTCCGCGCCGACTCGGTGCTCGGGGTGGCCGGTCTGGTCAACGCCGCCCGGGCCGGCAACGTGGTGATCTCCAGCGCCATCGGCAACGGCGTCGGCGACGACAAACTCATCTACACCTATGTGCCCACCATGATCGAGTACTACCTGGGCGAAAAGCCGCTGCTGGCCAACGTCGAAACCTACCGCTGCTGGCTCGATGACGAACGCGAGGAGGTGCTCGACCGCGTCCGCGAACTGGTCCTCAAGCCGGTCGAGGGCTCCGGGGGGTACGGCATCGTCTTCGGTCCGGAGGCCTCCGCGAAAGAGCTCGCCGAGGTCAGCAAGAAGATTCGCGACGACCCGCGGAGCTGGATCGCGCAGCCCATGATGGAGCTGTCCACCGTGCCGACCCAGATCGGGAACAACCTGGCCCCCCGCTACGTCGACCTGCGGCCGTTCGCAGTCAACGACGGCGACGGCATCTGGGTGCTGCCGGGCGGCCTGAGCCGCGTGGCCCTGGTCGAAGGGTCGCGCGTGGTCAACTCCAGCCAGGGCGGCGGCTCCAAGGACACTTGGGTGCTGGCGCCGCGCGCCTCGGCGGTCAATCACGAGTTGGGCGCGGCCGAGGTGGTGCGCTCGCTGCCCAAGCCGTTGCCCGGCGAGGATGGCGACGGGTCGGCACCGGCGCCCAAGCAGTCACCAAAGCAGAAGCCGCGCCCCCAGCAAAAGCAACAGGGTCAGCAACAGCAACAGCAGCGGCGGGCGAGGCGCTGATGCTCGCCCGCAACGCCGAAGCGCTGTATTGGATCGGTCGCTATGTCGAGCGGGCCGACGACACCGCCCGCATCCTCGATGTGGCCGTGCACCAGTTGCTCGAGGATTCCAGCGTCGATCCCGACCAGGCCTCCCGGCTGCTGCTGCGGGTGCTCGGCATCCAGGCGCCGGACCACGAGCTGGACGTCTGGTCGCTGACCGACCTGGTGGCGTTCAGCACCGACACCCAAGGCGGCTGCTCCATCGTCGCCTCGATCTCGGCGGCGCGGGAGAACGCGCGGTCGGCGCGGGAAGTCACCTCAAGCGAGACCTGGGAGTGCCTCAACACCACCTACAACGCGCTCGCCGAACGTGAGCGTGCTGCGAAACGTCTTGGGCCGCATGAGTTTTTGTCCTTCATCGAGGGTCGCGCGGCGATGTTCGCCGGCCTGGCCGATTCGACGCTCTCCCGCGACGACGGGTACCGCTTCATGGTGCTGGGCCGCGCCATCGAACGCGTCGACATGACCGTGCGACTGTTGCTGTCGCGGGTGGGGGACAGCGCGTCGTCACCGGCGTGGGTGACCCTGCTGCGCTCCGCCGGCGCGCACGACACCTACCTGCGCACCTACCGCGGTGTGCTGGACGCGGGCCGCGTGGTCGAGTTCATGATGCTCGACCGGCTGTTTCCGCGTTCGGTCTTCTACTCGCTGCGGCTGGCCGAACACAACCTCGACGAGTTGCTGCATAATCCGCACAGCCGGGTGGGGGCCACCGCCGAGGCGCAGCGCCTGCTCGGGCAGGCCCGCAGCGAACTGGAGTTCGTGCAGCCCGGCGTGTTGCTGGAGTCGCTGGACGGCCGCCTGGCCAGCCTGCAAAGAACCTGCCGCGATGTCGGAGATGCGTTGGCGTTGCAGTACTTTCATGCCGCGCCGTGGGTGGCGTGGTCGGATGCGGGCCATCAAGGCCGGTTGGCCGCCAACACGGAGGAAGCCTGATGTGGCGGGTGCGGGTGGTGCACACCACCGGCTATGCCTACCGATCCCCAGTGACGGCGTCCTACAACGAAGCCCGGCTGACGCCGCGGTCCAATACCCGCCAGAACGTGATCCTCAACCGTGTCGAAACCATTCCGGCCACCCGGTCCTACCGCTACATCGACTATTGGGGTACCGCCGTCACGGTGTTCGATTTGCATGCGCCACACACCGAACTGACCGTGTCGTCGTCGTCCGTCGTCGAGACCGAGCGCCCCGAGCCGGCATCCACGCGGGCGACGTGGACCGATCTGCGGTCGGTGGCCGTGATCGATCGGTTCGACGAGGTGCTGCGCCCCACCGCGTACACCCCGGCGAGCGATCGTGTTGCGGCAGTGGGCAAACGGATCATCAAGAACCACGAGCCGCGCGAAGCTGTGGTCGCCGCCGCGCGTTGGGCGCGCGGCGAGCTGGACTACTTGCCGGGCACCACCGGCGTGCACTCCTCGGGGCTGGACGCGCTGCAAAAGGGCAAGGGGGTGTGCCAGGATTTCGCGCACTTGACGCTGATGCTGTTGCGCAGCATGGGAATTCCCTCGCGCTATGTGTCGGGCTATCTGCACCCGAAGCGGGACGCGAAAATCGGCAAGACCGTGGACGGCCGCAGCCACGCCTGGATTCAGGCGTGGACCGGCGGCTGGTGGAACTATGACCCCACCAATGACACCGACATCACCGAGCAGTACGTCAGCGTGGGTGTGGGCCGCGACTACTGCGACGTGTCGCCGCTGAAGGGCATCTATTCCGGGGAAGGGGCGACCGATCTCGACGTAATCGTGGAGATCACTCGGCTGGCCTGATCACGTGTTCGAAATCCGGGAATATCGTTTGTCCCATGAACAATTCGTACACAGCCGCATCGGCGGCGGGCCGGCGCTGGCAAGCTGGGCCGCCGCTGTTGTTGCTCGCGGTGCTCAGCCTTGGACTCCTTTTCGCCGGGATCGCCGCCGGGATCGCGCTGGGCGGTGTGATGCCCTTGCCGTACGGGCCGGCCGCCGCGGTCCAGGAGTATGTGCGCGCCCAACCGGTCGCGGTGCAAGTCATCGCCGTCGCGGCGTTCGGGTCGTCGGTGCCGTTGGCGATCTACGCGGCGACGGTCAGCGCCCGCTTGCGGCGGCTCGGCGTCGCCGCGGCGGGCGCGACGATCGCGCTGACGGGCGGCATCCTGGCGGCCGGGGCCCTCGGTCTGACGGGCTTGCTGGGCTGGACGCTGTCGCGACCCGACGTCAGCGCGGACCCGACCCTGGTGCGGGCGATCTACTACCTGGTGTTCTTGGTCGGCGGCCCGGGGCACATCGTGGCCTTGGGTCTGCTGATCGCCGGAATGGCGGTGCCCAGCCTTCTCCTGGGTTTGACGCCCAGGCCGGTGGCCTGGGTCGGCCTGGCGATTGCCGCGCTCGCCGAGTTGGCGACGCTGGTGTTGGTGTGGCCGGGGCTGGGCGTGATCTTGCCGATCGCACGCGTGTCGGCGCTGGGATGGCTCGTAACGGCGGGCGCGCAATTGCCGTTGCGGCGCAGTGATATTCGTGGCGCGCGCAGGTGACTCCGGTCAGTTGACCTGGCCGGGCTGCCCCGCGCGACCGAACAGGATCCCGCGTTTGCCGCCGGTGCCGGCAGTGCCGCCGTCGAAGCTGTCGCCGCCGTTGCCGCCGTTGCCGATCAGGCCGACCGCGTTGCCGCCGTCGCCACCGTCGGCCGGAAGGTCGCCGGGGCCGCCGTTGCCGCCACCGCCGCCATTGCCGATCAGACTGGCGCCGTGGCCGCCGTTGCCACCATCTCCGCCCGGGTTGAAGTTGTTGCCGACGCCCCCGTCGCCGCCTCGGCCGCCACTGCCGAACAGACCCTGCGCGGCACCGCCGTTGCCGCCGTTGCCACCAAAGTGAATGGTCGCGCCACCCATCCCACCGGTTCCGCCCGCACCGCCGCGGCCGACCAGCATGCCGGAAGCCCCGCCGTCGCCCCCGCCGCCGCCCCCCACTCCGCCGGCGCCGCCGGCGCCGCCGTTGCCAAACAGCATCGCGCCGTTGCCCCCGGATCCGGCCTTGACGCCGATATCCGCGGCTCCGCTCCCGCCGCCGGCACCGCCGTCACCGAAGAGCAGCCCCGCATTACCACCGGCCCCGCCGCCGCCGGCGCCGGTGATCCCCTGCCCCACCCCGTCACCGCCGGTTCCGCCTACCCCGCCATCGCCGAATAGCACCGCGCGGCCGCCCGCGCCGCCCAATCCACCGTTGAAGGCTCCGGTGCCGCCGTCGCCGCCGCGGCCGCCGGCGCCGCTCAGCGAGCCGCCTCGCCCACCGTTGCCGCCGGCGCCACCATCCCCACCGAAGAGGTGGGTATCGTTACCGCCGTTCCCGCCGGCGCCACCGGTGCCGATCAGGCCCGCTTGGCCACCCGACCCGCCTCTGCCGCCGTGGTTCGTGGCCCCTTGGTCGGTGATGCCGCCGGTACCGCCGGGCCCGCCGTTGCCGAACAGTAACCCACCCTTCCCGCCAGCCCCGCCTGCGCCGCCATTAGCAATCTGCTCGTTGCCGCTTCCACCGGTGCCGCCTGCGCCGCCGTTGCCGATCAGCCCGGCATCGCCACCCCGTCCGCCGGCCACGCCGGGATTGGTGCTGTTCCCGCCCCGGCCGCCGTTGCCGTACAGGATTCCACCGGCACCGCCGGGCTGGCCCACCCCGTCAACGGTCTTCCCGTCGGCGCCGTTGCCGATCAGCGGGCGACCCACCAGCGCCTGGGTGGGCGCGTTGACCGCGTGGAGCAGGCTCCGCTCGACGTTGGCGGCCTCGGTACTGGCGTACTGTGCCGCACCCGTGGTCATCAGTTGCACGAACCGGCTGTGGAAGGCCTGCGCCTGCGTGCTCAGCGCCTGATAGGCCTGGCCATGAGTGCTGAACAGCCCGGCGATGCTCGCCGACACCTCATCGGCGCCCGCGGCCAGCACCCGCGTCGTGGGCACCACGGCGGCGGCGCTGGCCTCGCTGACAGTCGAACCGATCCGGGCGAACTCAGACGCCGCCGCCGAAACCGCCTCCGGCGCCACGATCACAAAAGACATGCCTGCCCTCCCTCGCCCGCGCAATGCTCTCGGAGGTGCACGCTATGGAGTCTGGGCCCCTTGGCGCATCAGGGTTTTCCCTACAGTTTCGGCCTAGCGCTACTGCCGGGCCGCGACCTCGACGCGGTGCAGGTCGTCGCCGAGTTCGATGCGCCCACCGAATTCGGTCGCGGCCAGCGCCCGCCACTGTTCCTCCTGCCCGGGCACGATCGCCGGCACATAGTGCGTCATGATCAACGTCCCGACGCCGGCGCGCGCCGCGGTTGCGGCGGCCTCCTGCACCGACGAGTGGTAATCGCAGACGTCCTTGATGCGTTGCTGCGGAACGTGAGTAAGGATGTCCTTGCGAATCACGGTGTGCACCAAGGCATCCGCGCCCGCCGCCAGCCCGTCCAGGCCGGAGCAGGGCACCGTGTCACCGGCCAGCACCACCGAAGCGCCGTCGAAGTCGATCCGGAACCCGATCGTCGGCGCCACCGGCCGGTGATCGGTCGGCGCCACCCGGATCGTCACGCCGTCGCGATCCCACACCGACCCCTCCGTGCATTCGTGGACCTCGACCGGCGGCGGCGCATTCAGGTCGGCGTGATGAGCGATGCGATAACCGATGTCGTGGCCGAACGCCTTCAGCGTCGCCTCCACCGTCTCGGCCGTGCCCGGCGGCCCGATGATCGGCAACGGCACCGGCTCGGGAGCGAAGCTGCTGATCCAGCCGGTGATGAGCACGTCACCGAGCTCGGCGATGTGGTCGCTGTGCAGGTGCGTGAGCAGCAGCGCCGACAATCCGGCCGCACCCACACCGACGGCCGCCGCGCGCTGCAATACGCCGCGCCCGCAGTCGATCAGGAACACCTGTCCGCCCGCCCGCACCAGGGTGGACGGTCCGGCGCGGTTCGCGTCGGGGATGGGGCTTCCGGTTCCGAGCAGAGTCACCTCGATCATGGCCCCATCCTTGCAGGCCAGGGCGGTCGGTTGCGGCAAGGGCGGGCAGCGTTTCGGCGAACACTCAGCGGGTACGTCGGCGAGGGCTGCGTCTTTTGCGGCTTTGCTTTCCCGCCGCACGAGTTGGCCGTAGCCTGATGTGAAGCAGGTCACAAACCAGGTTGCAAACCCGGCTGGAGGTTATTAATGCGGATCGCGGACGTCTTGCGGAACAAAGGTGCGGCGGTGCGGACGATCAACCCCGACGCCACCGTCCGCGAACTGCTGGCGGGCCTCGCCGAGCAGAACATCGGCGCCATGGTGGTGGTCGACGCCGACGGTGTGGTCGGCATCGTCTCGGAGCGCGACGTGGTACGCCAATTGCACACCCAGGGCGCGGACATATTGTCTGGCCCGGTCTCCAAAATCATGACCGCCGCGGTGGCCACCTGCACAAAGTCCGACACGGTCGACAGCATCAGCGCGCTGATGACGACCAACCGTGTCCGTCACGTGCCGGTGTTGGACGGCCGGAACCTGATCGGCATCGTCAGCATCGGCGATGTCGTGAAGACGCGCATGGAGGAGCTCGAGGCCGAGCACGAGCAGCTGCAGTCCTACATCACTCAGGGCGCGAGCTAGGTAGGGCGGCGACCCGCGGCTAGCGCCAGGCGTACTCGGCGCGAAGCCGCGCGGCCACCGCGTCGAAAAGCTTGCGGTCGAGGATCGCACCCTCGCGACGAATGCCCTCTTCGGGCACGTCGAGCACCCGGTCGAGCCGGACCCAGCTTTCCCGCCCCTCGTAGTCCCAGTCGCCCGAGCCGATCGGCACCCAATCCTTATCGCCGGCGTGGCGCTGCTGGCTGGACAGCATCAGCCCGAGCAGGACGCTGCGGTCACGGCCCACGACCAGCACCGGGCGGTCCTTGCCCTGGCTGGGATCTTCCTCGTGGACCACCCAGGTCCACACGATCTCGCCAGGGTCGGCGCGGCCATCGAGGTCGGGGGAGTAGACGATCCTGCGGGCGCGCTGCGCGGTCGGGAAGCTGGTGTTGGTCACCGGCCGGCCCGCGGTGATCGCCACCGGAGGCGGCGGCGCGACCGCGGCGATGACGTTCGCGGTGACCTTGACGGCGTGCTGAAGTTCCTTCAGCACGGCCTGGGACTGCTGCACCTGACGGACCAGCTTCGGGGCCCGCTTGGTCACCAGGTCCTCGGCGAAGCCCTGCAGCGTCTTCCAGGGTGATTTCCGGTCGGACGCCATACGGGCAGTTTAGCCGCGCCGACAGACCGCCGATCCGTGCCGAGTTGTGTCCCGGCCGCCCCGCCTGGATACCCTGGACAGCGGCGAACCGCCGCTCAAGCACCCATTTCAGGAGATCCCCATCAGCAGTTTCGCCGACAAGACCTTCACCGCGCCGGCGCAGATTCGGAACTTTTGCATCATCGCCCATATCGACCACGGCAAATCCACCCTGGCCGACCGGATGCTGCAGCTCACCGGCGTGGTCGACGAGCGCTCGATGCGCGCGCAGTACCTGGACCGGATGGACATCGAGCGGGAACGCGGCATCACCATCAAGGCCCAAAACGTGCGGCTGCCGTGGAAAGTCGATGAGGTCGACTACGTTTTGCACCTGATCGACACCCCCGGCCACGTCGACTTCACCTACGAGGTGTCACGCGCGCTGGAGGCCTGCGAGGGCGCGGTGCTGCTGGTCGACGCCGCGCAGGGAATCGAGGCGCAGACCCTGGCCAACCTGTATCTGGCCCTGGACCGCGACCTGCACATCATCCCGGTGCTGAACAAGATCGACCTGCCGGCCGCCGACCCGGACCGCTACGCCGGCGAGATCGCCCACATCATCGGCTGCGAACCCACCGACGTGCTGCGGGTGTCCGGCAAGACCGGCGAGGGCGTCGCCGACCTGCTCGACCACGTCGTGCGCGAGGTGCCCCCGCCGCAGGGCGACGCCGACGCCCCGACCCGCGCCATGATCTTCGACTCGGTCTACGACATCTACCGCGGCGTGGTGACCTACGTCCGGGTGGTGGACGGCAAGATCACGCCGCGCGAACGCATCGCGATGATGTCCACCGGCGCGACCCACGAACTGTTGGAGGTCGGCATCGTCTCGCCCGAACCCAAGGCCAGCGACGGCCTGGGCGTCGGCGAGGTCGGGTACCTGATCACCGGGGTGAAGGACGTGCGCCAGTCCAAGGTCGGCGACACGGTGACGACAGCCCGGCACGGCGCCACCCAAGCGCTGACCGGCTACCGCGAACCCAAGCCGATGGTGTACTCCGGGCTGTATCCCGTCGACGGATCCGACTACCCCGACCTGCGTGACGCCCTGGACAAGCTGCAGCTCAACGATGCGGCGCTGACCTACGAGCCGGAAACCTCGGTGGCGCTGGGCTTTGGCTTCCGGTGCGGCTTTCTGGGTCTGCTGCACATGGAGATCACCCGCGAACGCCTGGAGCGCGAGTTCGACCTGGACCTGATCTCGACGTCGCCGAACGTCGTGTACCGCGTCATCAAGGAAGACGACTCCGAGATCGTCGTGACCAACCCGTCGGACTGGCCGGAGGGCAAGGTCCGCACGGTGTACGAGCCCGTCGTGAAGACCACCATCATCGCGCCCAGCGAGTTCATCGGCACCATCATGGAGCTGTGCCAGTCTCGCCGCGGCGAGATGGGCGGCATGGACTATCTCTCGCCGGAGCGCGTCGAGCTGCGCTACACAATGCCGTTGGGAGAGATCATCTTCGACTTCTTCGACTCGCTGAAGTCACGCACCCGCGGTTACGCCAGCCTCGACTACGAGGAGGCCGGCGAGCAGGAGGCGCAACTGGTCAAGGTCGACATCCTGCTGCAGGGCGAGCCCGTCGACGCGTTCAGCGCGATCGTGCACAAGGATTCGGCGTTCGCCTACGGCAACAAGATGACCACCAAGCTCAAGGAACTGATCCCACGACAGCAGTTCGAGGTCCCGGTGCAGGCGGCCATCGGATCGAAAATCATTGCCCGCGAAAACATCCGGGCGATCCGCAAGGACGTCCTGTCCAAGTGCTACGGCGGTGACATCACCCGCAAACGCAAACTTCTGGAAAAGCAGAAGGAAGGCAAGAAGCGGATGAAGACCATCGGGCGGGTCGAGGTGCCGCAGGAGGCGTTCGTCGCCGCGTTGTCCACGGATGCGGCGGGTGACAGGGGCGACAAGGGCAAGAAGTAGCCGCACGGCGCGCCGTCCGTCAGCGAACTCATAGGAATCTCTACGGAACTTTTCCGATGCGCCGGTAAAGGGTTGGGCGGCAAGCTTTTTCGTCGTCCACGCGGCGGGAACCACGCCCGCCGGGCCGCCGTCGCTCATGAACACCGGCTGTTTCCAAGGTAAACAGAGCGTAAAGTACTATTAAACAAATGTCGGCGCGGTTGGCCGCAAAACGCCCGGTAGGGCAGGACGGCACGGAGTCAGGGAGCGAGGCACTGGCCATGCGGGTGGTGCGCTTAGGCGGTGGCCCAGCGCGGGCGGTCGCCGTGCTGGGCTTGATCGGCACGGCGCTGCTGGCCGCCGCGTGCACCGTTGTCACCGGCGGCGCAGCGCAGGCACCGCCGCGCCTGGAGCCAAAGCCGCTCATCGGGGAAGCCGTCACGCGGGTGCTGGTGGATGACCAGACGCTGTCGCGAATCCTCAATCAGCCCTTTGTGATTGATTCTCGCCTTCCGGCGCGGTTTGGCGGTCCCGAGGCGCTGCAGCGCATGGGTCAGCCTGCCCCCGACGAGTGCCTTGGCGTCGCAGAAATGTTGCACCACAGTGTCTATGGCGCAAGCAACGTCAACGACGTTGCGGTAGAGGCTTGGCGCCATGCCGCCCGGCCCGTGCAGCTGACCAGTATCAAGGAGGGCGTGGTCAGCTTGGGTTCGGCCGCCGAGGCCCGGGCGCTGTTCTCGAGGTTTGCCCAGCAATGGCAGAGCTGCGACGGTCACACGGTTTCGTTGCCGGACACCGTGTTTCGGCTCAAGGCGGAGATCACCAACGTACAAGTTGCCCCGTCCGTTCTCGCGGGAACCGTTTGGATCGGGTTCGAACGGGGGCGTGCGGAGCCGACGTCGATTCCGGCGGGGCGAGCCATCGGTGTGCGGGGCAACTGCCTGGTCGAGGTCGAGGCCGACTTCTTCAACGCCTCGGTCCGGACACTGGACGGTTCGAGCGTCACCAACGCCACGGCGTTCGACATCGCGCACCTCATGATGGACAGGGTCAGCGCGCTGAGCTGAGCGAAAGCCGACCGCTACATGGGTGCGTTGGCGGGCTGGAACATCCCCGACCCGTCGGCCTCCTCTTCGGCGCGGATGACGTGCACCACGGCGTTGATCAGTGCCAGGTGGGTGAACGCCTGCGGGAAGTTGCCCAGGTGCCGGCCGGTTCGCGGCTCGATCTCCTCGGCGTACAGGTACAGCGGGCTGGCGTAGGCCAGCAGCCGCTCGCACAGGCGCTTGGCGCGGGCCACCTCGCCGATCTCGACCAGCGCCGACACCAGCCAGAACGAGCAAATGGTGAACGTGCCCTCCTCGCCGGAGAGCCCGTCGTCGGTCTCCTCCACCCGGTAGCGCAGCACCAGGCCTTCCTGAGTGAGCTCGTCGGCGATGGCCAGCACGGTGTTGCGCACCCGCGGGTCGTCGGGCGGCAGGAAGCGGGTCAGCACCACCAGCAGCAGCGAGGCATCCAGGGCATCGCTGCCGTAGCGCTGGGTGAACACGCCCCGGGAGTCCACTCCGTGCTTGAGGATGTCGGCCTTGATGTCTTCGGCGATGGCCCGCCACTGTTGGGCGTAGCTCTTCTCGCCCTGCCGCTCGGCCAGCTTGGCCCCGCGGTCCAGGGCAACCCAGCACATCACCTTCGACGACGTGAAGTGCTGGGGCTCGCCGCGCACCTCCCAGATGCCGCGGTCGGGCTCACGCCAGTGCTCGATGGCCTCTTCCACCTGCTTCTTGAGCACCGGCCACAACGTCTCCGGGATCTGCTCCCGCGACTTGGCGTGCAGGTAGAAGGAGTCCAGGATCGAGCCCCAAATGTCGTGCTGGACCTGGTCGTAGGCGCCGTTGCCGATGCGTACCGGGCGGGCGTGGTCATAGCCGGACAGGTGGTGCAGCTCGTCTTCGATCAGGCTGCGCTCGCCGCCGACGCCGTACATCACCTGCAGCGGGTGGCGCTCGTTGTTGTTGGCGCCGGAGACGTCGGCGATGAACGCGAAGAAGTCGTCGGCCTCGCGGTCCAGGCCCAGCGTGTAAAGCCCCCACAATGCGAACGTGGAGTCGCGCACCCAGGCGTAGCGATAGTCCCAGTTGCGTTCGCCCTGCGGGGTTTCCGGCAGCGAGGTGGTGCTGGCGGCCAGCAGGGCGCCGGTGGGGGAATAGGTCAGCCCCTTCAGCGTCAGCGCGCTGCGCTGCAGGTATTCCCGCCACGGATGGTCGGGGAAGTTACCGATGTTGATCCACTGCCGCCAGCACTCGGTGGTTTGCCACATCTTGTCGGCGGCCTCTTGGTAGGTCTGCGGCGCGGGATGGTGGGTCCAGCTCAGCGCGACGAACACGTCGTCGCCCTCGGTCATCCGGGTCCGCGCGCGAGCCTCCCGCCCCTCCAGCCCGATCCGCAGGTTGGTCGTCAGCCGCAGCGTCGGGTGGGCGTCGGGGTCCTTGCCGGCACGGGCGATGGCCTCGCCGTAAGCGTTGGCCGAGTACTCCCACACGGCGCCGACGCGGTGGTAGTCGAACGCCGGCTCGCAGCTCATCATCAGCTCAACCGTGCCGCTCACGCAGCGCACCGTGCGCAACAGGATGTGTTCGGCGTCCCAATCCATCGGCGTGCGGCGATGGGTCCGGGATCGGCGCTCGATGTCGTGCCACTTGCCCATCACCAGGGCGTCGCGCACGATCAGCCACCCGGTGTGGGTCTGCCAGGTGGTTTCCATGATCAGGCTGCCGGGCAGATAGCGGCGCGCCGACGGCACCGAGACGCCGTAGGGGCCGATCCGGAAGTGCCCGGCGCTGCGGTCCAGGATGGCGCCGAACACGCTGGGCGAGTCCGGCCTGGGTACGCACAGCCACTCCACCGAACCCGCGGGCGAGATCAGGCACGTCGTCTCCCAGTCGGACAGGAAGGAGTAGTCGGCGATCGGCGGGAACGGGTTGCGCAGCGCCGCGCCGGACACGAAGGGTGCCGGCGCGCTGAAATCGAAGGCTGCGGCTTTGCCGGCACGGTTGCGCCCTGCTACCGCGTCAGCCTCGGCAGGAGCGTCCGCCACGTCGGATTGCGGGGCTTCGTCGGGTGGGTCGGCGGGTTGCGCGGGTTCGACGTGCAGGGCCATGCCGACATCATCATCTGTGGACCTGCCCGCCGTCCATCGATTGCCCGAGAAGTCGGGTTAGCCGGCGCGCCTGGCGTACTGGGGCGCACGCTCGGGCAGCGGCCCGATCGCCACCATGTAGCCGATAAACCGGCGCAGCGCCGTTGTCCGGCCCACCAGCCGCACGGCCCGCGGGGGATCCTGCTGGCCTCCGGCCACCGCCACCGCGATCACCTTGGTGTGGATCATCCGTTGCGCGCCCTGCAGCAGCGCCGTCGGGATCCAGCGACGCACCTGCACGCGGGCCAACTGTCGGGTGGATACTGCGCCGGCGCGCAGCGGTGCCGCCAGGGTCCGCGCGGTGGCCACGGCGTCGGCCACCGCCAGGTTGATCCCGACGCCGCCGACCGGCGACATCGCGTGCGCCGCGTCACCGATGCACAGCGCGCCGTCGCAGTACCACCGGGGGAGCCGATTCAGTTGCACGTCAAGGAGTTTCACGTCGTCGAACGAACTCAATGCGGCGACGCGATCGGCGATCCAGGGCACCAGGCCGACCACCACGCGGTGAAACGCCTCGATGCCCCGCGACCGGATCTCGGAGTCGGCGCCCTTCGGAATGATGTACGCGATCTGGTAGTAGTCGCCGCGGTCGATCATGATGAGCCCGTGTCCGGCGCTGAACGTGCCGGCCAGCCCGGGCGGGTCGGCAGGTTGACGGGGCAGCCGGAACCACCAGACGTCCATCGGCGCACCGAAGCTGCGGGGCGTCAGGCCGATCGCCGAGCGCACGGTCGACGAGCGGCCGTCGCAGGCCACCGTGAGCTCGGCGCGCATCTCGTTGACCCCGCCCTGGTTTCGATAGGTGACTCCGACGACACGCTGCCCGTCCCTGATCACCCCGGTGACCTCGGTGCTGCGCATCAACCGGAAGCTGGGCTCTGCCTCGGCCGCGGCGGCCAGCAGCTCCAGAAAGTCCCACTGTGGCACCAGCGCGATGTGCTGGTGCGCGCCGGGCAGGCGGCTGAAGTCCAGGCTTATCGCGTTGCCCTGCATCTCCATTCGGGCCTGGTCGATGAGGCGATGCGGGATCTGTTCGAACCGCACGCCCAGACCGAGCTCGTCGAGCAGGCGCAACGTGCTCGCGTGCACGGTGTCGCCGCGAAAGTCACGCAGAAAGTCGGCATGCTTTTCCATCACCGTGACATCGACGCCGGCGCGGGCCAGCAGCAGGCCGAGCATCATTCCCGCCGGTCCGCCGCCGGCGATCAGGCAGGTGGTCGCGCCGGATTCCGCGCCGTCGGGACCCACCTGCAGATCTTGACACACCGCGTGGTGGTCCCGGCAGGACCGAGCGGAATCCCTGGGGAATATAGGGTGAACCTGGTGAACGGGCTGCTGAATTGGTGGGACGGCATCGAGCTGTGGCTGTCCGGGCTGGCCTTCGTGCTGCAGGCGCTGGTGGTGATGCCGGTCGTGCTGGCGCTGGCCTACGTCACGGCGATAGTGCTGGACCGGCTGCTGGGTAAGGGCATCGGGCTGATGCGCTACCTGCGCCACACCGACGGCACGTCCCGCTAAGCCCATGCCGCGCTCTCGGGTCACGCTGGTGCTCGTCGCGCTGGTGGTGCTGGTCATCGTCACCTGGTTGCTGACGCACTGAGGCCGCCGATGTCGCCCAAGATGACACTCGGGCAAAGTCTGTTAGGCTTCGCGCCATGCACGCAGCAACCGGTGGCCACGAGTGCTGTGCCCTGTGTTGCTCTCTCGTGCACTGTTGTCGCTAACTCCCGAACCCGTGCGCGGTCTGGTATGGCGCTAGCGAACTCTCCGCACATCTGATCCGATCGCCTCTCCGCAGCAACGGGATCCAGATCCCCGTACGCCCCCATAACCGGAAGGCCAGCAATGCTCAACGACGTCGCGAGCGCCTCGCGCCGGCGGCATGTCCGATATCCCGGGGTGCTCGCCGCGATCGTCGGCCTCGTGGCGGCGTGTCAAGGTGGTGCCAGCGACGTCGTCGGTGGGACGGGGTTGACCGACGCGCACCTGAGCATCACGCTGGTCGCGTATTCGGTCCCGGAGCCCGGCTGGAGCAAGGTCATTCCGGCGTTCAATGCCTCCGAGGAGGGCAAGGGCGTTCAGGTGGTCACCTCCTACGGCGCCTCCGGCGATCAGTCCCGCGGTGTCGCCGACGGTAAGCCGGCCGACGTGGTCAACTTCTCGGTCGAGCCAGACATCACCCGGTTGGTCAAGGCCGGCAAGATCTCCAAGGACTGGAATACCGACGCCACCAAGGGCATCCCGTTCGGCTCGGTGGTGACGTTCGTGGTCCGCAAGGGTAATCCGAAGGGCATCAAAGATTGGGATGATCTATTGCGGCCGGGAGTGGAAGTCGTCACGCCCAGTCCGCTGAGTTCGGGCTCGGCCAAGTGGAATCTGCTTGCCCCGTACGCCGTCAAGAGCGAGGGCGGCCGAAACAGCCAGGCCGGCATTGACTTCGTCCGCAAGTTGGTGCGTGAGCACGTCAAGGTGCGCCCCGGATCGGGGCGGGAGGCCACCGATGTCTTCGTCCAGGGCACCGGTGACGTGTTGATCAGCTACGAGAACGAGGCCATTGTGACCGAGCGGGCCGGCAAACCGGTCGAGCACATCAATCCGCCCCAAACCTTCAAGATCGACAATCCGGTCGCGGTGGTGACCAGCAGCCCACATCTGGCTGCCGCCACGACCTTCAAAAATTTCCAGTACACCGCCGCGGCGCAAAAGGTGTGGGCACAGGCGGGTTTCCGGCCGGTCGATCCCGCGGTCGCCGCCGACTTCCGCGACCAGTTCCCGGTGCCGGCGAAGCTGTGGACGATCGCCGATCTCGGCGGCTGGAGCGCGGTCGATCCGCAGCTGTTCGACAAGAACGCCGGCAGCATCACCAAGATCTATACGCAGGCCACCGGATGACGGCGCCGGTGACGACGAGGGTGCCCGGGCTGGCTGGCGCGCGCTGGCGGGTCCGCGGGCGTGACACGTCGCTTCGGGTCGGTGTGGCGGTGGTGTGGCTGTCGGTGATCGTGCTGCTGCCGTTGGCGGCGATCGCCTGGCAGGCCGCCGGCGGGGGCTGGCAGGCCTTTTGGCTGGCGGTCACGTCGCATGCCGCGGTGGAGTCGTTGCGGGTGACGCTGACCATCTCGGCCGCGGTCACGGTGCTCAACATCGTGTTCGGTTTGGTGATCGCCTGGGTGCTGGTGCGTGATGACTTCGTCGGCAAGCGGCTGGTCGACGCGATCATCGATCTGCCGTTTGCGCTGCCCACCATCGTCGCCAGCCTGGTGATGCTGGCGCTGTACGGGCACAACAGCCCGGTCGGTCTGCACCTGCAGCACACCCCCTGGGGCGTGGGCGTGGCCCTGGCGTTCGTGACGTTGCCGTTCGTGGTGCGCGCCGTTCAACCGGTGCTGCTGGAGATCGATCGGGAGACCGAGGAGGCGGCGGCGTCGCTGGGCGCCAACGGCCCGAAGATCTTCACTTCGGTGATACTGCCGTCGCTGCTGCCGTCGCTGCTGTCCGGTGCCGGCCTGGCATTCTCGCGCGCGATCGGCGAATTCGGTTCGGTGGTGCTGATCGGTGGCGCGGTGCCGGGCAAGACGGAAGTGTCCTCGCAGTGGATCAGAACCCTGATCGAGAACGACGACCGCACCGGCGCTGCGGCGATATCCATTGTGCTGCTTTCGATCTCATTTGTGGTCCTGCTGCTGCTGCGCGTCGTCGGCGCGCGTGCGGCCAAGCGTGAGGAGTTGACTCCGTGATCTCCTCGGCGCGGGTACGCTACCTTCTCCGATTTGTCGCCCTGGCGTATATCGTTGTGCTGCTGGTCATTCCGGTGGCGGTGATCCTGTGGCGGACCTTCCAGCCCGGCTTGGGCCAGTTCTACGACTGGGTGAGCACCCCGGCGGCGATCTCGGCCCTGAACCTGTCGCTGTTGGTGGTGGCGATCGTGGTGCCGCTGAACGTGGTCTTCGGCATCCCGACGGCATTGGTCCTCGCGCGCAACCGGTTTCGCGGCAAAGGGGCGTTGCAGGCGATCATCGACCTGCCATTCGCGGTGTCACCCGTCATCGTCGGGGTCGCCCTGATCCTGCTGTGGGGATCGGCCGGCGCGCTGGGCTTCGTCGAAAAAGACCTCGGTTTCAAGATTATCTTTGGGCTGCCCGGCATCGTGTTGGCCAGCGTGTTCGTCACCCTGCCGTTCGTGGTGCGCGAGGTAGAGCCGGTGTTGCACGAGTTGGGTACCGATCAGGAGGAGGCCGCCGCGACGCTGGGTTCTAGCTGGTGGCAGACGTTTTGGCGAATCACGCTGCCCTCCATCCGGTGGGGTCTGACTTACGGCATCGTGCTGACCGTCGCGCGTACCCTCGGCGAGTACGGTGCGGTCATCATTGTGTCGTCGAACCTGCCGGGGAACTCGCAGACGCTGACGCTGCTGGTCTCCGACCGCTACAACCGCGGGGCCGAGTACGGCGCCTACGCGCTGTCGACGTTGCTGATGGGTGTCGCCGTAGTGGTGTTGATCGTCCAGGTGGTGCTCGATGCCCGCCGGGCGCGCGCGACCAGGCCGGCCTGACAAGGAGACCCGACACGATGAGCGAAATCCAGACCGAGCCCGCGATCGTGGTGCGTGACGCAAACAAACGGTATGGCGATTTCGTCGCGCTCGATCACGTGGATTTCGTGGTGCCCGCCGGTTCGCTGACCGCGTTGCTGGGCCCGTCCGGGTCGGGCAAGTCGACGCTGCTGCGCACGATCGCCGGGCTGGATCAGCCCGACAGCGGGACGGTGACGATCAACGGCCGCGAGGTCACCGGGGTGTCGCCGCAGCGGCGCGGCATCGGGTTCGTGTTCCAGCACTACGCCGCGTTCAAGCACCTGACCGTGCGCGACAACGTGGCCTACGGGCTCAAGATCCGCAAGCGCCCGCGCGCCGAGATCAAGGACAAGGTCGACAATTTGCTCGAGGTGGTGGGCCTGGCCGGATTTCAAGGCCGCTACCCCAATCAGCTCTCCGGTGGCCAGCGCCAGCGCATGGCGCTGGCGCGCGCGCTGGCGGTGGACCCGCAGGTGTTGTTGCTCGACGAGCCGTTCGGCGCGCTGGACGCCAAGGTCCGCGAGGACCTGCGGGCCTGGTTGCGCCGCCTGCACGACGAGGTGCACGTCACCACGGTGCTGGTCACCCACGACCAGGCCGAGGCGCTCGACGTAGCCGATCGCATCGCGGTGCTCAACAAGGGCCGCATCGAACAGGTCGGCTCACCCACCGAGGTCTACGACGCTCCGGCCAACGCGTTTGTGATGTCGTTTCTGGGTGCCGTCTCGGTGCTCAACGGGGCCCTGGTGCGCCCGCATGACATCCGGGTGGGACGCAACCCCAACATGGCGATCGCCACCGCCGACGACACCGCGGCGGCGACCGGCGTCCTGCGCGCGACCATCGACCGCATCGTGATGCTCGGCTTCGAGGTGCGGGTGGAGTTGACCAGCGCGGCCACCGGGGGCGGGTTCACCGCCCAGATCACCCGCGGCGACGCCGAAGCGCTGGCGCTCAAGGAGGGCGACACGGTCTACGTGCGCGCCACCCGGGTGCCGCCGATTGCCGGTGACTCCGGTGCGGATCGAAGCACGCTGACCACGGCGTGAACTGCTAGCAAGGGGCCGACCATGGCGAAAGATGTCACGCAGCTGGTGCAGGCCGCGAACGCCGTCGTGCCGCGCATCACGGCGGCGCAGGCGCGGGAACTCATCGCCCGGGGCGATGTGTTGATCGTCGACGTCCGGGAAGCGTCCGAGGTGCAGCAGACGGGCAAGGTCAGCGGCGCCGTGCACGTGCCGCGCGGATTGCTCGAGTTCGTGGCGGATCCGCAATCGCCTTCCCACAACCCGCGTTTCGAGACGGCCACGCCGGTCATCGTGTACTGCGCAGGGGGCGGGCGCGCGGCGCTGGCCGGGCAGGCGCTCAAGGAGCTGGGCTACGGCGAGGTGTACAACCTGGGCGGGTTCGCGGATTGGGCGGACAGCGGCGGGGCGATCGACGCCGCACCGGCCTGACGTCCGGTCAGGCTGCCAGGCGCTCGGTGCGAACCCTCAGCGCCTGATCGAAGCGATCCAGCACGGTTTCGGCAACCAGCCGGTGCGCCCCCAACGGCGCCGCCATCTCGATTTCGGCGCCGTCGGCAAATGCGCGCACCCGGTCGGGCAACAGCCCTGGCGCCAGGAACCACGGGGCGATGACCACGCGTCGCGCGCCCTGGCGGCGCAATCTGCCGAGGCCGTCGGCCAGCGATCGTTCCGGTCGGGTGGCGAATGCGACCGTCGCGCCGGCCCAGCCGGTGCGCGCCAACAGCTTCGGCGCCACCCGCGCTGTGCGCGCGTTGGCCGCCGGATTCGACGAACCGATCGCCACCACGAGCACGCCCACCGTCTCGTCGAGTCGGGAAACACCCAGTTCGGCCACCCGACGTCGCAGCACCGAGACCAGGCGCTCGTCCTCGCCGAGCACCGGTGCTTTCCAAACTCGTTCGGGGACAGCGCATTCGGCGATCTGGTGCGGGATGTCGACGCGGGCGTGATACGCGTCGGCCAGCAGCAGCGGCGTCACCACCGCCTCGTCGGTCTCGCAGAGCCCGCTCAGCGCGTCGGCCAGGCTCGGCGAACTATGGCCCAAGAAGGCCGGCCGCACGCTTAGGCCGGGCCGCAGGCGCGTCAGCAGGTCGGCCACCGCCCCCGCGTTTGCGGCCGACCGCGGGTCCGCACTTCCGTGCGCGGTCAGCACCAAGGTAGTCAGCGCCACTCCTCCACATCACAACTCATCCGCGTCGCTTTCGCATCGTCGTCGGCGCGTGTCGTCACGAGGCGTGCAACCCGCATTCGGTCTTGGCCAGTCCCTGCCAGCGTCCGCTGCGCGGGTCGGCGCCCTCGGCGGGTTTGGCCGTGCAGGGAGCGCAGCCGATCGACGGATAGCCGTCGTAGACAAGCGGATTCACCAGCACATCGTTTTCCTCGATGTAGTCCTGCATGTCTTCGTCCGACCACGCCGCCAGCGGGTTGATCTTCACCAGCTTGAAGGCTTCGTCGAAGCTGATCAGCGGGGCGTTGGCGCGGGTTGGCGCCTCCACCCGGCGCAGCCCGGTCACCCATGCGGAATAGCCACGCAACGCCTTGCCCAGCGGGACCACTTTGCGCAGCCGGCAGCATTCCCCGGGATCACGGGCGAACAGGTCCTTGCCCAGCAGGTTGTCCTGTTCGGTCACCGTGTGCTCGGGAGTGACGTTGAGCACCCGCACGTCGTAGACGGATTCGACGGCGTCGCGGGTGCCGATGGTTTCGACGAAGTGGTAGCCGGTGTCCAAAAACAGCACGGGTACGCCGGGACGCACCTTGGCGGCCAGGTCCACCAGCACCGCGTCTTGCATGTTGGAGGCCACCACGTAGTTGCAGGTGGCCCAGCCGCGGGGGCCGTTCACACCGCCGAAGTTCTCTTCGGTCCAGCGCAGCAACTCGGTCGCGTCGGCGCCGTCGAGCTCCGCCGCCCCGCGCGCCGCCAGCTCACGCAGCTCGTCCTCGCTGTGCTTGGTGTTTTCAGCGCTCACCGCAAGTCACCTTCCTCGGCGCGAATCGCCCACTGCGCAAACCGTTCTCCGGCGTCGCGGTGTTTGACGAAGTTGCGCACCACGCGCTCGATGTAGTCACCCAGCTCGTCGCTGGTGACCTTGTGCTGGCGGAGTTTTCGACCAAAGCCGCTGTCCAGGCCGAGGCTGCCGCCGAGGTGCACCTGGAACCCCTCGACCGAGTTGCCGTCGCCGTCGTCGACCATCTGGCCCTTGAAACCGATGTCGGCCACCTGAATTCGCGCGCACGAGTTGGGGCAGCCATTGATGTTGACCGTGATCGGCACATCGAGCTGGGAGTTGATGTCCTCCAGGCGGCGTTCCAGTTCGGGCACCAACCCCTGTGCCCTGCCCCGGGTTTCGGCGAAAGACAACTTGCAGAATTCGATACCCGTGCAGGCCATTAGGTTCCGGCGCCAGTGCGATGGGCGTGACTGCAGCCCCAGCGCTTCGGCACCGGCGATCAGCGCGTCGAGCTTGTCGTCGGCCACGTCGAGGATGACCAGCTTCTGGTACGGGGTGAACCGGATCCGGTTGGAGCCGGCTTGCTCGGCCAGGTCGGCCACCGCCGAAAGGATCGTGCCGGAAACTCGCCCGGCGATCGGGGCGAGTCCGACAGCGTTGAGGCCGTTCTTAATCCGTTGCACGCCAACGTGATCGATCGGATGCGCCAGCGGCTCGGGGGCCGGGCCGTCGATCAACGGTCGTTTGAGGTACTCGGTTTCGAGAACCTCACGGAATTTTTCGATACCCCAGTCCTTGATCAGGAACTTCAGCCGCGCCTTGGACCGCAGCCGCCGATAGCCGTAGTCGCGGAATATCGAGGTGACCGCCGCCCAAACCTCGGGCACCTCTGCCAGCGGAACCCACGCGCCGACCCGCTGACCGAGCATCGGATTAGTGGACAGCCCGCCGCCGACCCACAGGTCCAGGCCGGGTCCGTGTTCGGGATGGTTGACGCCGATGAACGCGATGTCGTTGATCTCGTGGACGACGTCCTGCAGGCCGGAAATCGCGGTCTTGTACTTGCGGGGCAGGTCGGCGAAGTCGGGCTTGCCGATGTAGCGGCGCACGATCTCGTCGATCGCCCAGCTCGGGTCGAGCACCTCGTCGAGCGACTCGCCGGCCAGCGGCGAGCCCAGGATCACGCGCGGGCAGTCCCCGCACGCCTCGGCGGTCTGTAGTCCGACCGCATCCAGGCGGCGCCAGATCTCCGGGACGTTTTCCACCTCGATCCAGTGCATCTGCACGTTCTGGCGGTCCGAAATGTCGGCGGTATCCCGGCCGAATTCGGACGATATCTGACCGATCGTGCGCAGCGCGGCGGTCGACAGTGCGCCGCCGTCGCAGCGAACTCGCATCATGAAGTATTTGGCTTCAAGCAGGTCGGCATTCTCGTCGCCGGTGAACGAACCGTCGTAGCCCTGCTCGCGTTGGGTGTAGAGCCCCCACCAGCGGAAGCGCCCGCGCAGGTCACTCTTTTCGATGCTGTCGAAGCCGTCTTTGGCGTACACGTTCTCGATGCGTTCCCGCACGTCGAGGGGGGCGCCGGCGTGCTTCATCTCCTCGTTGGGATTCAGCGGCTCGCGACTGCCGAGCGCCCACTGGCCCTCGTCGCGGGTCTTCGCGGGACGCGCTGTCGTCATTCGGGGGGCTCCTTCGCGAATGTTTTCAGCCATGGAACGCGCAGAACACCGGTTATCTTCCGGTGGCGCAGATCCGGTGGCCAGGCTGGAGGTACTTAGGCTGGGTCTACGACATCAAGGCAGACAGCAACAGCTACAGACGCGCTTGAGGTCGATATGCCGCCGCGCCACGAGGGCTGTCCGCACGGGGAAGCGCAGGTTCGGGTTGGCGGCGATCACGCGCCCATTCTGCCATGGATGGGGACAAGGCACACAACCAGGTCAAATTTCTTCTCACGGTGATTAAAACTACCGGGGAAACCTGGGTGGTTCGGTAATCAAACCCGAGAATCGGCTGAGAGCGCGGTCCCGTGCAAAGATTTTGGTATGACCCTTCGCCAGACACCGGTTGACCTGCCCGCCATGCAGGCGAACGCCGGGCAGCCGTTCGGGTTGTATGTGCACGTTCCGTTTTGCATAACCCGTTGCGGCTATTGCGATTTCAACACCTATACGCCGGCCGAGTTGGGCGGGGTCAACCCCGATGCCTGGTTGATGGCGTTGCGGGCGGAGCTGGAAATGGCGGCCGCGCGGGTGGCCGCACCCGTGCTGAGCACCGTGTTCGTCGGCGGCGGTACGCCGTCGTTGCTGGGCGGCGAGCGCCTGGCCACGCTGCTCGACGCGGTACGCGAGCACTTCACGCTGGCACCGGACGCCGAAATCACCACCGAGGCCAACCCGGAGTCGACGTGGCCGGAGTTCTTCGCGGCGATCCGCGAGGCCGGCTATACGCGGGTGTCGCTGGGCATGCAATCGGTGGCGCCGCGGGTGCTGGGGGTGCTCGACCGGATGCACACACCGAACCGGTCGGCCGCGGCCGCCCGGGAGGCATTGGCCGCGGGCTTCGAACACGTCAGTTTGGACCTGATCTACGGCACGCCGGGGGAGTCCGACGACGACCTGCTGTGGTCGGTCGACACGGCGATCGAGACGGGTGTCGACCATGTGTCGGCCTATGCCCTGGTGGTGGAGGAGGGCACCGCGCTGGCGCGGCGCGTCCGCAACGGTGAACTGGCCGCGCCCGATGACGACGTGCTGGCACACCGCTACGAACTGGTCGACGCGCGACTGTCCGACGCCGGGTTGGCGTGGTACGAAGTGTCCAACTGGTGCCGTCCGGGCGGCGAGTGCCGGCACAACATCGGCTACTGGGACGGCGGCCAGTGGTGGGGGGCGGGCCCGGGGGCGCACGGCTACGTCGGCACTACACGCTGGTGGAATGTGAAGCACCCCAACGCCTATGCAGAGGCCTTGGCCGGCGGCATGCTGCCGGTAGCGGGTTTCGAGCAGCTTGACGCGCAGGCACTGCACACCGAAGACGTGCTGCTGAAAACCCGTCTGCGCCAAGGGCTGGCGGTGGGGACGCTGGACGCCGCCGAACGCGAGCGCGCCGAAGCGGTGGTGTCCGATGGGCTGTTGGTGACCGAGGGCGACCGGCTGGTGCTCACCTCCCGCGGACGGCTGCTGGCCGACGGGGTGGTGCGCACGTTGCTGGGGTAGCCGTCAACTCATCGGGAACCAGTGCGCGACAACGCGATTCATCTCGACATAAAGCGGGATTCCGATTGTGACGCTGTAGGAGAACGTCAAGCCCAACGCAGCGGCCAGCGGCAGGGTCGGGCTCGCCTCGGGGATGGCCAGGCGCTGCACCGCCGGCACCGTGATGTAGGACGCCGAGCTGCAGAGCACGGCGAATAGCACATAGGTACCCGGCTGGAAGTGGGTGTCGGGCACGAGGTTGGCGTAGCCGTAGGCGGCCAGGATCCCCAGGAACGCAAACAAGTTGGGAGCCAGCAGGCCAAAAAGGATGAATCCGGGCCCGGCCGCGCGTAGGTCCTTGAGCTTGCGGGCTGCCGTCATGCCCATCTCCAGCAAAAACAGGCAAAGCGCACCGTGAAACGCCGCGATAAAGAGCTCGTTCTGGTCGTGAACCACGTTCTGGCCTTGCATCGCACTGATGAACCCGATGGCGATGCCGCCGACGAGCAGGATGAGCCCGGGATTGAGGAACACCTCCTGCAGCAGCGCAGGTGAGAAGATGGGCATCCTTTTGGCCTTCCCGCGAGCCGGGCTTTGGTCGGATTTCCAGCTCGGATGCTCGAGCTCCAACTCCTGCACCACACCGCGGGCGTGCTCGTCCTCGACGCTGCGGCCATGACTGGGATGTGCGACGGTGCCGGGCCCGATCCCGACGCCGGCCAGCAACGTGTAGCCGGGCTCGTCGGGCATGTATCCCGATTCGGTGAGGCCGCGGTGCCGCAACCGCACCACCAGATACAGCGCGACCAGGCAGCCCGGAATCTCCATGACGGCCAACAACACCGGCATGTAGGCGTTGAAGGCGATGCCGGCACCCGCCAGGACAGCCACGCCGGTGGCAAAGGTTCCCGCCGAGTCCGACGCGTAATAGCCGGCGACCGTCGCCCGGTCGACTCGGCGCACCCTGGTCATGTACTTCAACAGCAGGTAGGCCAAACCTCCGATCACGACGTTCAACAAGAAACCCATGACGGTGAAGCCGGCGATGTTGTCGATATCCTCCGGCCTGACTTTGGCGAGCTCTTCGCCGCCCTGCCAGCCAATCGCGACCAGCAGGTACATGGTGAGGCCTTGGTAGAGCACGTATGGGAATTCGAACCGCACCTTGAGGATCGGGATCAGGAAACCGAAGTAGAAAAACAGCAGGAGCGGCTTGAAGAGATTCTGGGTGACGTTCTGCCAGAACTCATCAAGCATTTCGTGCCTCTCGGTGATTCGGCCCGACAGTCGATAGCGGCGCGGCAGGCGGAAGCCGACGCCTAGCGTCGCTTAGCGTCCTGGAAACTCAGTAAGAGGTTGTCACTTCCGCGTGCCGAGTCAAGCCGTCTTACACGCGTCTTACCGGGACTTACAAACAATTAACTGTTTGCGCCCCTCCGCCGCCCGTTGTGGCCCAACCCGTTTCGTCGAGGGGTCAGGAAATTAGAACCAGTGTCCGATCAGTCGATTGATCTCGATGTAGAGCGGGATGCCGACCGTCACGTTGTACGAGAACGTCAAACCGAGCGATGCGGCCAGGGGCAGCGTCGGGCTTGCCTCGGGGATCGCCAGCCGCTGGACCGCCGGAACGGCGATGTAGGAGGCCGCACCACAGAGCACCGCGAACAGCACGTAAGTCCCCGGCTTGAAGTCGGTGTGGGTGAGGGAGGCGTAGGTGTGGGCGACGATGATCCCCAGCGGGGCGAAGATGTTCGGCGCCAGCAGACCGTAGACGATGAAACCCGGGCCCGCTGTCCGCAGGTCTCTCAGCTTGCGGGAGGCCGTCATACCCATCTCGAGCAGGAACAGACAGAGCACGCCCTGGAATGCCATGACGAAGAATTTGTCGTCGTCGGCGACGACCTTCTGTCCCTGCAGCCCGCTGATGAGGCCGATCAGAATGCCGCCGAAGAGCAGCACGAGGCCGGGGTTGAGGAACACTTCCTGCAGGAGCTCACGCGAGAAGAGGGGCATCTTCTTGGCTTCACCGATCGCGGGGGTGTCGTCGTCCTCCCAGTCCGGGTGGTCGAGCTTTTCCATCGAGAGTTCCAGTTCCTGCTCGACGGCACGCTCGGTCTCCAGGCTCTGGCCCTGCGGGGGCCGCGCGGCGGTGCCGGGACCGATCCCGACCTTGACCGGCGGCGTGTAGCCGGCCTCGTCGGGCATGTACCCCGCGTCGTCCATGCCCCGGTGCCGCAGGCGCGCCACCAGGTACAGCGCGACCAGGCAGCCCGGGACCTCCATGACGGCCAACATGACGGGCATGTAGGCGTTGAACGCCATGCCAATTGTGGTCAGCACGGCCACGCAGGTGGCAAAGGTCCCCGCGGAGTCCGACCCGTAGTAGCCGGCGACGGTTGCCTTATCGACTTTTCGCATCGAACTCAGGACATTCAGCAGCAGGTAGGCCAACAGCCCGATCACGAAATTGAACAGGAAGCCCAGGATCACGAAGCCGACGATGTTGCTGACCTCGCCGGATTTGATCTGGGCGAGCTCCTCGCCGCCATGCCAGCCGATGGCCAGCAGCAGGTACATGGTCAGCCCCTGGTAGATCACGTAGGGGAACTCGAAACGCACCTTCAGGACCGGGATCAGGAACCCAAAGTAGAAGAACAGCAGGAGTGGCTTGAACAGGTTGTGGGTAAAGTTGTGCCAGAACTCTTGCAGCACGTGGTGCCTCCCTTGACTGGTGCGTTTGATCACGGCAAGCACCGTCCGCGAGTGTTGGGAACCACGGACATCCCGATGACCGTGAAAAATTTAGCTCCGCCCTTTCCGTTGCGCCAATCGGGCAAACTCGGAAAAGCGCCGGAAGAAGCCGCGTTCACAGGAATGACTGACCAAGCAAAAGCCCTGGTCAAAGCCGCTTTCGTGGCCTCGTCAAGCGAGGTTTCGGACAAATTCAGTGTGAGTTTCCTGTGTATTGACTGTACGGCCAGCGAGCGGTCGTCACAGACCGAGGGCGTGCCCCGCGTTTGCCCAGGATGGCCGGATCGCTTTTGCTTTCGCGGTCGTCGTGGTGGCTGTTTGCCGGTGCAAGACGCGGCCGGCTGTCTGGTCGCAGTTGCTGGTGGCGGGGGGGTTGCGCGAAACTAGATAGGTTAGGCTAAATTTACTAGCCGTGACCGATGTCAGCATCAAGCCAAGCCCCGAGGACACCGCGTCACTGTCGGTACCGCTTCCGGACCACATCGACCCCGCGGATCTGGCCGCCGAGCTGGCGGTGGTGCTGCCCGAGCGGGCCGGCGAGGAGTACCTGCTCTACGAGCGTGACGGTCAGTGGGTCCTCGCCGCCGGTGTGCTCGCGATGGTCGAGCTGGACAGCGACGAATTGCGTGTCATTCGCGACGGTGTGATTCAGCGGCAGCATTGGTCGGGTCGCCCGGCGCCGGTGCTGGCCGAAGCGGTGGACCGGCTGTTGCTGGAGACCGACGAGCTTTACGGTTGGGTTGCCTTTGAATTCGGTGTCTACCGCTACGGGTTGCAGGAACGGCTGGCGCCGCGAACGCCGCTGGCTCGAATCTTCTGGCCCCGCACCCGGATCATGCTGAGCGACAACAAGGTTCAGCTATTCGGCGCCGGGCCGGACCAGCTCGAAGTGGTGCGCGGATTGCTCCGCGACGGCGTGCGGGCAGTGCCGAAAGCCCGCGGCGTTGATGTCGCGGCCGACTCGTCCGGCTATCGGGATCGGGTTGCGGCCGCCGTTCGCGAGATCGCCGACGGTCGCTACCACAAGGTGATTTTGTCTCGCCGTGTCGACGTGCCTTTTTCGCTGGACTTTCCGTCCACGTATCGGCTGGGACGCCGGCATAACACCCCGGTCAGGTCGTTTTTGTTGCGGCTGGGCGGGATTCGTGCTGTCGGGTATAGCCCGGAGATGGTCGCCGCGGTCAGCCGCGATGGTGCGGTGATCACTGAGCCATTGGCCGGCACCCGCGCACTCGGTCGTGGTTCGGCGCTTGATCGTGCGGCGCGTGACGACCTAGAGTCAAATGCCAAAGAGATTGTGGAGCATGCTATTTCGGTGCGTAGCTCGCTTCAGGAGATCACCGAGATCGCCGAACCGGGCACCGCGGCCGTCACCGATTTCATGACAGTCCGCGAGCGTGGGAGCGTGCAGCATCTCGGCTCGACGATCAGCGCGCGTCTGGACCCGTCGAGCGACCGCATGGACGCGCTGGAGGCGCTGTTCCCGGCGGTCACCGCGTCCGGTATTCCGAAGGCCGCCGGGGTCGAGGCCATCCTGCGCCTCGACGAAGGTCCACGCGCTTTGTATTCCGGTGCCGTCGTGGCGATTTCGTCGGATGGCGGACTGGATGCCGCACTGACGCTGCGCGCGGCCTACGAACAGGATGGCAGCGCCTGGCTGCGCGCCGGCGCCGGCATCATCGAGGCGTCCGAACCCGAGCGTGAATTCGAAGAGACCTGCGAGAAGTTGTCCACCCTGGCTCCGTATCTCATCGCCCGTCAGTAGCTCACGGGGTCGGCGCGGATTGAAGGTAGTCGGCCAGGATCCGACTGACCAGCGACTCGATGTTCGACTCGATCGACGACGCCAGGGTGGCGGTGACGGTTGCCACGGCTTGCGTGCGGAACCGGACCAGCATGGTGAGCAGCTCGGCGATCTCGGCGTCGGCCGGCAGCGGCTGGCCCGGCTGTACCCGGTCGAGGACGTGTTCGGCTCCGGCGCGCACCAACAGGTCGCTGATCTTGTCGATCTCCGGCACGATCTGCTCGTGCAGGTCGATTAGCTTGTCCAATTCGACGCCGTAGCCCCGGATCTCGTTGAACGCCTCGATCAGCTTGGGCCGGACGACGGTGGCCCGTGCCCCGTCGACTCGGATCAGCTGCAGGGCTACCAACCGCTCGAATGCACGCGCGTCGTCGACCAGCCGCGCGGCGTCGGCGAGTGGCATTGTCTCCGGCTTCTCGGTGGTCCAAGTCCCGACGATGGCCGATTCCAGGCCGAGAACATCCCCGAGGTTTTTGCCTTCCTCCCACGCGCTCAGCATCTCCTTCACATGCGCGATGTTGTAGCCGCGGTCGAGCATCGAGGTGATCAGGCGCAGCCGCGTCAGGTGGGTGTCGTTGAACAGGGCGATACGGCCGACACGCAGTGGCGGCGGCAGCAATCCGCGATCGCGGTACACCCGGATGTTGCGCGTCGTGGTGCCCGCCAGTCGGGCCAGATCGTCGATCCGGTACTCGCCGGATGCCGCGAGCTCGTGCGGGTTGCGCACCGCGGCGTCGAACAGCTGCGACACCGCGGTCTCGACGAGTTCACGAAACTCGCGGGACTGCCGCCGGACGCGCTTGGGCGCGCGGCGGACGTTGTGCAGCACGCTGGCGACGGTGCCGGGTTCGGGTCGTTTCGGTGCCATGAGCGTGCGGCGTCAGGCCGACGTGGCGGCCACGGCGGGCGCGTCGCGCGTGACCGCCCGATAGTCGGCGAACCGGAAATCCTTCATCTGGCGAAGATACTGCGTCGCGAACCCCGGATACATCGACCCGTTGAAGCCGTCCTTGGTGAGGTACCAGCTGCGGCAGCCCGACATCCATGTCGTCTTGGCCAGGCGCCGCTGGATGCGTTCGTTATGGCGGCGCTGGACGTCTGCGCGCACATCGAGGTAACGCAGGTCGTGGTCCAGGATCGTTCGGATGGCTCGGACGGCATAGTCGAGCTGACCCTCGACGTAGACGAGCAGCGAGTTGTGGCCGGGCCCGGAGTTGGGCCCGGTCATGAAGAACAGGTTCGGGAAGCCGTGCGCGTTGATGCTCTTGTATGCCCGTGCGCCGTCGGCCCATTCGGCGGCCAGCGACCGGCCGTTGAGCCCGGTGACGGGGAACGGCGGCCCGGTCAGGTGAACGTCGTAGCCGGTGGCGAACACGATGCAGTCGAGGTGGTGTTCGATGCCGTCGCTGGTGCGGATGCCGACGGGGCTGAGCGTCGCGATCGGCCAGTCGATGAGCTTGCAGTTGTCGCGCTGCAGCGCCCGGTAATAATCGCTGGAGACCAGCATGCGTTTGCAGCCCGGGGTGAAGTCCGGTGTCAGCTGCCGGCGCAGCCACGGATCCTTCACCTGGCTGCGTAGGTGGGCCCGCCCCAGGCGCGCCACCAGCGATGTCAGGGGAGTGTTCCACACCAGGGCCGTGGCGCTGGCCTCGTGACCCCAGAACAGAGCCTCGCGCGCAAGTTGTTGGGCGGCAGGAACTTTCGTGAACAATTCCTGCACGGCGCGCGGCGTCGGGAAGTCCAGCCGCGGCAGCACCCAGGCCGGGGTGCGCTGGAACACCTTGACGAACCCGGCCTGCTTCACCAGTTCGGGGATGATCTGGACGGCGCTGGCCCCCGTCCCGATCACGGCTACCCGCTTGCCGGTGAAGTCGTAGTCGTGGTCCCAGCGGGCGCTGTGCATCTTCGTGCCCTGGTAGCTGCCCAGGCCGCGGATGTCGGGGAAGGCGACGTCCGACAGCGGGCCGGACGCCAGCACAACGGTTCGCGCGCGGAAGCGCTTGCGGTTGCTGGTCTTTGCGGTCCAGACGCCCGCGGCCTCGTCGAAGGCGAGCTCGCTGACCTGGTGGCCGAACCGGATGCGCCGGCGAATGTCGAACCGGGTCGCGAGGTCCTCGAGGTGGCGGCAGATCTCCTGGGCCGGCGAGTATGCCCGCGACCACGTCGGGTTCTTGACGAACGAATACGAGTACAGCAGCGAGGGGATGTCGCAGCTCGCACCGGGATACGTTGTGTCGCGCCAGGTTCCGCCCACGCGTTCGGCGCGCTCCAAAATGACGAGATCGTCGGGGCCGTCCAACCCGGCCTCCGCCAGCCTGATCGCGGCTCCGAGCCCGGTGAAGCCGGCTCCGACGACGAGCGTCGCGTATATGTGTTCGCGCGCCATCGGTTACGCCGCCGGCTTGTGGGTCAGTTCCCGCGACCAGCTGGGCACCGGCTTCAGCAGCGGCCTGGGGTAGAAGTCCGACAGCCACACCATGGAGTTGGCCAGCAGCTGGTAGGGATGGCGGGGGTTGACCACCATCGCGGCGTGCCGTTTGAGCACCTGGTAGGCGGGCACCCGCCAGGTTCGCTCACCGCGCTCACCGAGTTGCTTGAAGCGCTTGACCGCGTTGTACAGCCGTTCGGGCTCCATGCCCATCCCGGCCATCTCGTTGCGGACCCGGTTGAGCAGCGGGACGTACATGACGGCGCCGATGATGAGGCCGGGCGAGGCGACGTTGCCGATGAATTCGATGGCCAGGCGGCGCGCCTTCGCGTGCCCGATCATGTCGAGGACCTCGAAATCGACTGCGATGTGCCGGGATTCGTCGTTGTTGATCTTCTCGAACACCTGGTGGCACACCGGGTCCTCGACGGTGTCCAGGAGGAACTTCAGCAGCGCGCCGTCGAGGGCGACCTCGAGCATGGGGATGACGGTGCCCAGCACCGACAGCGGCATGTCGTCGGAGTACGTGTCGAGCCATTGGATGGCCAGGCGGATGTTGACGTTCGGCTTCGGGAGTTCACCGTCGTCCAACATGTCCCAGCGCTTCATCAGCGCCAGTTCGGCGTTGGCGTGGCGCTGCTCCTCGGCGTGGAAGTAGCGGTAGATCTCCGCCAGCGTCGGGTTGGGCGCCTTCTTGGCCAGCGCCGCAAAGCCTCGGGCGCCGATGTTCTCGATCCAGCACAGATCGGCCATGAAAGCCTTGAGCTTGGGCCGGAACTCGGGCCGGATGGTGTTGGCGCCGGGGGCATCCCAGTCGATGTCGGCGAGCGCCCACTGGCGATCCTTGATCTTGGCGAGCATGGTTTCCATGTCGAGACTGTTCCGGACCACCGGAGCCCCCCTTCCGTCAGTTCCCGGCCGCCCGGGAGATCAGCCCGACCCCGCGGGTATATGCCTGCGGGGCAAGACGTTTGATGCTCCAGCCGATCTTGGAGTCGACCTGCGGCATGCAGTACAGCTCGCCACGGTCGTTCGCGTCGAGGCACATCCGGGCGACCTTCTCCGGCGAGAAGCCGATCCAGCGCATCAATTTGTGGGCCAGCTCCCCGGCCTCCTCGCTGATGCGCCCGGTCTCGACGATGTTTGTCTTGACGAACGTCGGGCACAGCACGGTGACCTTGATTCCGGTGCCGGACAATTCGGCCGCCAGGGTCTCCGACAGCGACACCACGCCGGCCTTGCTCACGTTGTACGGCCCCATGCCGGGGGCGGCGCCGAACGCCGCCGCCGAGGCGACGTTGATGATTCCCCGTGGCTTGCCCGGGGCTTCACGCAAAATCGGGGCGAACACGTGACAGCCGTGGATGGGGCCCCACAGGTTGATGCCCAGCGTCCACAGCCAATCATCCAGCGGCGTTGCACCGATGGGCGTGCCGCCCGCACCCACGCCGGCGTTGTTGATCACCAGGGTCGGCGGCGCGCCGAACCAATCCCGCGACCGGTCGGCGAGCTCGCGCACGTCGTCGAACTTGGACACGTCGCAGCGGACGGCCACCGCGTGGGCACCCAGTTCGCCGATCGCGTCGGCCGTCGCCTGGGCGGCGGCTTCGTTGATGTCGCTGCACACCACTGCGCCGCCGCGACGGCCGAGTTCGACGGCGAACGCCGCACCGATCCCGCTCCCCGCGCCGGTCACCACCGCCGACGCGCCGTGGCTGGTCTTCGATCGTCCCAGCAGCTTGTCCAGTGGCCCAAGCATTTTCAGCCCGCCTCCTCGGCGAGCGCCCGCGCGTCCTGCAACGCGTGGGCGATGAACCGCGCGACGTAGGCCATCGCCTTGGCCGCCTCCGGCGTCATCCGCGGCAACGCCTGAAAGACGTGCACCTGATGTGGCCAGATCTGCAGCTCGCAACGACCGCCCGCGGTTCGGATGTCGGCGTCGAGTTGGCGCGCGTCGTCCTGCAGCATCTCTGCTCCGCCGGCCTGGATCAGCGTCGGCGGAAGGGGCGGGCCGCCAGCAACATTCAGCTTCAGCCGATGGTGAGCCGGATCGACGCCGTCCTGGTAGAGGCCGACCAGACGCATCGCGCCGGCTGCGCTGCCCGCGGGATCTCGTCCTAGCCGTTCGCGTTCGAGGCACAGCGCGAAGCTGAGGTCGTACAGCGGCGAAAACAGCACCTGCGCGGCCGGCGGGTTCGCGGCGACTTCTCGCTGCAGGAGCAGGTCGACGGACAGGTGGCCGCCCGCGGAATCGCCGGCGATGACCAACCGTTTCGGCGATATGCCGCAGGTACTGACCAGCCAGTCCCAGCCGGCCCGCACATCGTCGGCGGCGGCGGGGAAGCGATAACGCGGCGCCAGCCGGTAGTCGAGGGAGAACACCGGCAGGCCGGTCAGCGACGACAGCCAGGACGTCAAGCGGCGGTGGGTTTTTGCCGAACAAACGGCGAAGCCGCTGCCGTGCACGTAGTAGATGACGCCCGCGCTGGTCGAGGACCGGGGAATCCCGCTTGTCGGCGTGCGTGGGCCGTACACCCACTCGCCCTTGACGCGACGCCCGTCGGGCTGCTTCGTGTCGACCTGTTCGACGCGGGTCCCGGCCAGCGAGGGCCCGAGCGTGCCCATGATCCTGGCGACGATCTGCCGCGACAGCCAGATCCCCCAAGCCCGTTCCGGCGGGATCAGCCCGGTGATCGGTCGCACCGTGAGGGCGCTGACCGCCGCGGCGGCGCGAGAGCGCAGCGACCCGCGGGCCGGAACGACGTCGTCCATGGGATGGAGTCAATACCAAATGGTGACATTAGTCAATGTCACATTTCGGCTCGGCAAGCGTCAGCTGTTCAGCCGCACCCTGACGGTGACGCCGCCCTTTTCGTCCCGCGTGGCGACCGCGTGCCCGGCGCGATCCTCGTCGTTGATGCGCAAGGTGAGCGGCGCCCCGTCGTCGAGGAAGTTGCGCCACCATGTCTTCGCGTCCGGCATGCCGACGCCGATCACCACGTCGTCGCCGGAGCGGCGATAGGACACCGGGATGCTGAACGTGCGTCCGGACCGACGTCCGGTGTAGGTCAGCATCGCGATGTTGCGGTTGATCAACCTGCCGAAGCGGGGGGAGTTGGCCAGGGCGGCTACCGGCGCATTGAACAGGGGCGCGCCGCGCAGCACCAGGCGGCCGAGGTTTTCTAGCTGCATTACCCAAGTATGGCGCGGGCGATCGCGCGTTTGTCGACCTTGCCGACCGGCGTCGTGGGTAGCGAGGCCATCGCGACCAGCATGTCGGGCCGTGCGTGCGCGGCCACGCCGCGCTCGTCGAGATACGCGTTGACCTCGGCAAGGGTCATCGGCGTCCCGGCGAAAACGATTGCCGCGCAGATCTTTTCGCCGAGGTCGGGGTCGGGCAGGGGGACCGCGGCGGCCGACCAGATGCCCGCGTGCGTCAGCAGCGGCTCTTCGATGCTTGCCGCGGAAATGGTCTCACCGCAGCGGCAGATGACGTCCTTGGTCCGGCCGGTGACCACCAGGTAGCCGTCGTCTCGGAGGCGCACCAGGTCGCCGCTGCGGTAGAAGCCGTCGGGATCAAAACAGCGCTGGTTGTCGCGCTCGGCGCGAAAGTAGCCGTTGAACGTGTACGGCCCGCGCACCAGCAGTTCGCCTTCTTCGCCGGGCGCCACCGGATGCCCGTCGGCGTCGACGACGCGCAGCTCGTCGGCCGGGCACAGTGGCCGGCCCTGGGTCTGGTCAACCAGATCCGGGGGGTCGTCGAGGCGGGTGAAGTTCAGCAGTCCCTCCGCCATGCCGAACACCTGCTGCAGGCCGGGGGTCAGCGCGGCGCGGATCAGTCGGGCGTCCTCGGCCTCCAGCTTGGAGCCGCCAACTTGTAAGAGCCGCAACGAGGTTGGTGTCACGGGCTCCCAGTCGCAGGCCCGCGCCCACAGCTTGGCCAGCGCCGGCACCAGCGCGGTGACGGTCACCCCGTGCCGTTGGATGGTGGCGAATGCAGCCTCCGGGCTCGGATCGCTACCGAAAACGGTTGTGGCGCCGACGGTCATCGCCCCGAGGATGCCGGGGCAGGCCAGCGGGAAATTGTGCGCGGCGGGCAACGCCACGAGATACACGTCGTCTTCCGTCAGCCCGCACAGCTGGGCGCTTGCGGTGGCGTTGTAGACATAGTCGTCGTGGGTGCGGGGGATCAGCTTGGATGCGCCGGTGGTGCCGCCCGACACCAACAGCAGCGCCGGGGACGCCGTGTCGGCGACCACCGTGGGCGGGTCGCCGGCGGGCAGCGCCGCCCCGTCGATAACGACATGGCGCAGTTGCGGATGCGCGTCGACCAGTTGCTCGGCCATGGTCCGGTAGTCGAAGCCGTTCGCCGTGTCGGCGATCACCAGTCCGACGGCACCGCTGACCTCCGCGAAGTGGCTGAGTTCGGCCAACCGGTGGCCGGGCAGGCACATCACCGGGATGGCGCCGGCGCGCAGCAGGCCGAACAGGGCGACGGCGAAGCGTCGCGTGTTGGGCAGTTGCAGCAGCACCCGGTCGGTGGGATGGATACCCAGGGCGGCGAAACCGCCGGCGGCTTGATCGGCCAGCCCATCCAGTTCGCGGTAGGTGTGGCAGCCCGTGTCGTCCACGACGGCGATGCGGTCGGGCCAGGTAGTCGCGGCATCGCGCAGCACGGAGTCGACCGTGCGCCCGGTCCAGTAGCCGGCCGCGCGGTACGCGGCGGCGCGCTCGGGCGGGAAACCCACGAATCCATCCGTACCTGCGGTTTCGGACGGCGGAGGCGGGTTTACAGGCACCTCGGCGGGCTCCCTCGGGGCAGGCATGGACTGGCTTGCGCCATAGGGTAGCGTACACAAAAGTTAGGACAGCCTGAGCTAAGCTACCCGACGGAGGTGGGTTGTGGTTGGCGCATCGTTCGCCCGGGTGCATTCCCGCTGTCGCGTGCGACGGGCGGGGGCGCGGTGAGCCGAACGGTAGCGATCGTCGGGGCCGGCGCGAAGGCGGTGGCCGTGGCCGCGAAGGCGACCGTGCTGCGCGACATGGGTGTCGACGTTCCCGAGGTGGTCGCCGTCGAGCGCACGGGCGTCGCGGCCAACTGGCGCGCCGGCGGTGGATGGACCGACGGACGGCAGCGGTTGGGCACCAGCCCGGAAAAGGACATCGGCTTCCCGTATCGCTCCAACTTGGTGCCGGGCCGCAACACCGAGGTCGACGAGCGGATGATGCGGTTCAGCTGGCAGTCGTATCTGGTTGCGTCGGATCAATTCGTGGGCTGGGTGGACCGGGGCAGGCCGGCGCCGACACACGACACCTGGGCTCGGTACCTGCGCTGGGTTGCCGACGAGGTGGGCCTGAAAGTCGTTCGCGGCGAGGTACTTCGGATTTCGCTCGACGAATCGCGCTGGGTGCTGGGCACTCAGGACTCGACCCTGAGCGCCGACACGCTGATGATTACCGGTCCGGGCCAACCGGAACGGTGCATCCTTCCGGGTGACCCGCGCGTGTTGTCGATCGCGCAGTTCTGGGAGCGTGCGAACAGCCACGACCGGATCGTCGCCGAAAACGTGGCGGTCATCGGCGGCGGGGAAACCGCGGCATCGATGCTCAACGAGCTGTTCCACCATAGGATTTCGACGATCACGGCGATCTCACCGCAGGCGACGCTGTTCACCCGCGGCGAGGGCTTCTTCGAGAATTCGCTGTTTTCCGACCCCGCCGGGTGGCGCAGCCTCACGCCGGCCGAGCGGCGTGAATGCATCGCCCGCACCGACCGTGGGGTGTTCTCCGCGCGGGTCCAGGAGTCGCTGCTGGCCGACGAACGGATCAAGCATCTGCGCGGGCGGGTCGCGCGGGTGGCCGACCGCGACAACCGGATCTGGATCACGCTGAGCACCGACACCAACGGAGAACCGCGCGAGATGCTGCACAACTTCGACCTGGTGATCGACGGCTCCGGCGCCGACCCGCTCTGGTTCGTGCCGCTGCTGCAACAACCCGCGATTGATGCGCTGACGCTCGGTCTGGGCGGGCCGTTGACCTGCGAGCGGCTGGAGGACTCCATCGGCCACGACCTGGCCGTTACCGGGGTGCTCCCGAAGCTGGTGTTGCCCAACCTTTCCGGCGTCAACGAAGGGCCGGGATTCCCGAACCTGAGCTGCCTGGGATTGCTGTCCGACCGCGTGCTGGGCGCCGAGTTGGTTGCCGGCGTTGTTCGCGAGCGTAACCTGGCCGCGAATTTCGACTGAGTTCTCCGCAGTGTGGTTACGCTGGCGGAGCGCCACCGAGCTTCGCCAGCACGTCCGCGATCGATGCCCCGCCCAGCAGATCCGCCACCTCTAGGTCGTAACCGAACTCGGCCTTCACGCGGCGGCGCAGCTCCAAGGCCTGCAACGAATCCAGGCCGATCGCGACCATCGGGGCGGTGAGGTCGATGGCCTCGGCACGGTCCTCGCCGAGAGCGGTGGCCAACATGGCCAGCAGCCGTCCCGAGATATCCGAATCCGCAGGGGCGGGCTGGATTTGGACGGGTGAGCCAGTCAACTGGGATATCAAAGGACCATAGCCGTAGGCCTCCAGCACCGGACGGGCGAGGTCGAAGTCGTACGCCAACACGATGGCGTTCCCGTGGAATTCGGATAGCCCCACCGCGAGCGCGTCGGCCGGGGTCATGGGAATGACACCGATCGCGGCCAGTTGCGCCGTGCTGGTCTCGTCGAGATCGAAGTGCACCGTCCACTGACCCCACTGCACCGAAACGCAGTCCAGGCCCTCGGCACGAAGCCGATGCGCCATGGCGTCGAGCATGCGATTGGCCGCCGCGTAGACGATCTGGCCGCGACCGCCGATCGTCGCCCGCGCCGAGGAGCACAGCAAGACGCGGCAGTTGTCGGTACGCGGACACGTCTCGAGCACCCGGGCGATGCCGACGACCTTGGCCCGCATCGCCTGGTCGACCTTTTCGACGGTGATGTCGGCGAGCTCGATCGCCGAATAGTCAACGGCGGCATGGATTATCACATCGGCCGCGGGGCCCTCGGCGGTCAGTCGTGCCACCGCCGCCTCGTCGCCCACGTCGCACCGGACGACTCGAATGTCGGTGTCCGTGGACGAACGGATCTCACGCAGCCGATCACCGACGGCAGTCTCACCCGATCTGCTCACCAGCGTGATGCACCGCGCACCCCGCCGTGCGAAGTGACCGCAGAACTCGAGGCCGAGATTGCCGGTGCCCCCGATGATCAGGACATGGTCGGGCGGGTCACCAACAGCCGCGACGGTGTCACCCGGTGCGATCCGCTTCGCGTACAGCCCGCCGTTGCGCAGCGCCAGCTCCGGCTCGTCGCCGGTGTGCAGCGCGGCGAGGATTCCGTTGGCGGCTTCGGATGCGGTGGCGCCGACGGGCAGATCGAGGTGTTTGAATCCCACGCCCGGATGATCGGCGCCGATGCTACGGAAGCCCGCACTCACCGCCGCATGCACGGGATCGGGCGGCGCGTCGTCGGCCACGGCCGCCTCGCCGCCCACCGTCACCAACCAGTAGTCGGCGATCGCGCCGTCAACGCCCGGCCACCACGTGCGCTGCGATAAAAACGATGCGACCTCGGCCGCGGCGGCGTGGTCGTCCAGCTTCGGGGTTTGCGGCAGCAGGATCACGACGGTGTCGAGAACGGTTGAGCCGCTGTCGATCACGCGAGCCGTGGCGCCGATGTCTCCCGCCGCGCGGCACACGGCGGCGGACAGTTCGGCGCAGGCACCGGTGTGATCGACGATGCCGATGGCGCGCGGCGGCACCAGTGAGCGCTGCGACAGCCGCACCCACTCCTCGACGAACAGTCGCGCCTTGGGTTCGGGGGTCGGCTCCGGCGTCGGCAGGCCAACCGGGCGGTAGAGCTGCCACAGCCGGGTGTCTTTCATCCGGGTGTTCGGGAAATCGAGCAGTGGCAGTCGGGCGGCGCCGTCGGGCTCGGTGCCCAGGCATTCCCACGGGTAGTCCAGGTCGTTGACGGCCAGTTGCGCGAGATTGCGGGTGAACTCGCTCAGATCGGTGGCCGTCCGCAGCGAGGTACCGACCACCAGCGCATCGTTGGAAGCGGCCGCGAGGTTCTCCTGGATCGCCAATTGCAGCGTGGGGTGCTCCGCCAGTTCGACGAAGGTGTCGATGCCCGCGGCCAGCGCCGCGGCGATCGCCTTGTCGAATCGAACGGTGTTGCGCAGGTTCCAGAACCAGTATTCGTCGGCCGGCAGGTCCGAAGTGATGGGTCCGCCGAGAGTGCTGCCCAGGCAGTCGATCTCGGCATCGAGGAACTTCGGATTTTGCAGTTCGCGCCGCGTAGCCGCGCGCACCTTTTCGCCGAGCCCGTTGATCAAGCTGGTGTGCGCCGGATATTGCACGCGTATGGCCCGGGCGAACGTGCCTCGCGCCGCGAACGTGTCGATGACATCCTGGACCGTCTCCCGGTCGCCGGAAATTCCGACCATGCCCGGTGAGTTGATTCCCGACAGCTGTGCCCAACCCGGGCAACGCGCCAGCACGTCTTCGCAGGCGTCGCGGTCCGCGGCGACGACAGCCATTGCGTAGTCGCCGGATTCGAATTCGTCGGCGGCTGTCGCGCGGATGCCGACGACGCTGACCGCGTCGGCCAACGTGATCGCGCCGGACACGTACGCCGCGGCGATCTCGCCCTGGCTGTGCCCCAGGGTGATGGTCGGCGTGATCCCGAACGAGCGCCACATCGCGGCCAACCCGGCCATCTGGGTGAACAGCGCCGGTTGGACGGTGCCGGCGTCATCGTCTGGCGAAACATGCTCGTCGAGAAGATAATCCAGCGGAGATTTGCCGAGCCGGTCGGCGAAGGCCTCGGCGCAGCGCTCGACTTCTTTCCGAAACGCGGGGACCGCGTCATAGAAGACCCGGCCCATCCCGGGTCGTTGGCCGCCCTGCCCGGGGAAGACATAGGCGAGTTTTCCTGCCCTGGCGGCGGTTTCGGTGCGGACCAGGCGAGGATGTTCCGCGCCGTCGAGAACGGCCCGCAGCGCGCCGAGCAAGTCGTCGCGGTCGGTGACCATGGCCAGCGCCCGGTGCCGACGAGCGACCCGCGTCCGGAACAGTATGTCGGCGATCTCCTGCGGAGCCACCTCGGGATGGTTGGCGGCATAAGCGAGTAACGCCGCCGCCTCGTCGTGCAGCAGCTCGCGGCTATCCGCCGATACCAGAACGGGAGTCCGCTGGTTCGGCAGCCGGTAGGTCAGCGGCTTCATCCGCTCACCCCCGCGGGCATGGCGATGATGGCGTGGGCGTTGGCGCCCCCGGCGCCGAACGACGAGGCCGCCCCGTAGCGGATACCGTCCTTGGGTTCCCAGGCCTGTAGTTTCGTGGCCAGTCGCAGCCCCGTCGAGTCCCAGTCCACCGTCTTGGTTGGGTTGTCCGAGAACAGGGTTGGCGGAATCTGGCCGTGCTGGCCGGCCAGCAGCAGCTTGGTCAGCCCGAGCATGCCCGACGCCGCCTGCGCGTGCCCGACGTTGGACTTGATCGAACCCAGCAGCGCCTCGGATCCGGCCGCGCCGTAGGTGGCGAACAGGGCGGTCAGTTCCTGTGGGTCACCCGCCAGCGTGGCGGTGCCGTGCCCCTCGATCATGCCGATGTCGGCCGCATCGATTCCGGCGGCATCCACCGTCTTGCTGACCAGTTGCGCCTGCGCCCGGGTGCGGGGGACCAGGATCGGCTTGCCCTTGCCGTTGTGGTTGGTGCGGATCGCCATGATGCGCCCGTAGATTCGGTGCCCGAGCTGACGGGCCCGTGATTCGCGTTCGACGACGACCATTCCCGCGCCTTCGCCCCACACGGTGCCGGTGGCGTCGTCGGAGTAGGCGCGGCAATGCCCGTCCGTCGAGATGGCGTTGAGTCGGGAGAACTCGTAGAAGGCCGTCGGTGCGCCCAACACGCATACCGCGCCGGCCAGCGCCCAGTCGCACTCGTCCAGCTGAATCGCGTTGGCGGCCAACTGCACTGCGGTCAGCGACGACGCGCACGCCGTATCGATCGATATCGACGGGCCAATTAGCCCGAGGCAGTGCGAGATCCGACCCGCGCCGCCCAGTTGTCCCATGCCGACGGTCCGGAACCCGGTGTAGTCGTCGGTCGTCGTGGTGCGTTGGCCGTACTCGGTCATCGACATCCCGACGAAGCAGCCGGCCTCGGCGCCCTCGAGCGTCGCGGGATTGATCCCGGCGTTCTCCAGCGCCTTCCACGCCACCCGCATCGCGACCCGCTGCTGCGGGTGCATCACCATCGCCTCGTGATCGGTCAAGCCGAAGAAGGACGCATCGAATGATGCTGCGCCGTCCAGGAATCCGCCGGAGTCGCAGACCTGTCGCCAACCCTCTTCGACCCGGGAAGCGGACAGGAGATCGTCGACGGTCCACCCGCGATCGCGGGGAAACGGGCCGAGCAGCTCGCGCGCCTCGGTGAGGGCCGACCACAGGGCGCCGGGGCTGTCGATTCCGCCCGGCGCCTCGACGGCCAGGCCGGAGATGACGATCGGGTCGGTCACGCGGATTGCCCGCACTGCGCGCTCGACGCCAACAGCTCGGCGACGGCATCGATGTGCGACTGGAGGTAGAAGTGCCCGCCGTCGAACATGGTCACCTTGACGGTGTCGGTGTGTTTGCCCCAGCCATACAGGTCGCCGAGGGTGATGTAGGGGTCCTGATCCCCGCCCATCGCGTGAATCGGGGTGACCACCTTGATGTCGTCGGCGCAGGAGTACGCGTCGAAGGCGTCGTAGTCGGCCTTGATGACGGGCAGCGCCAGCCGCATGAGTTCGCGGTTGGCGATCACATCGGAATCGGTGCCCTCCAGCGCCGCCAGATGGTTGAGGATTTCCTCATCATCCTTGGGGTGCGCTGGCTTGTCCGCGGCGTTGCTGGGGGCAACGGCGGCGGAGGCGTGCAGATGCCGCACCTCGATACCGTTGGCTTCGGCGAGCCGGACGAACTCGAAGGCGACCAGCGCGCCCATGCTGTGCCCGAACGTGACCACCGGAACGGCGCGGTCGTGATCGGCGAATTCGGTGAATGCGCCCGCGGCGATCTCCCCCAGCGAGCCCAGCGCGGGTTCGGTCGCCCGGTCCTGGCGCCCCGGATATTGAAAGACGATGACGCTGAACTTCGTGCTCAGGACCTTCGAGAAGTCGCGGTAGGCCGATGCGCCGGAGCCGGCGTGCGGAAAGACCAGCAACGGAATGCTCTCGGGCGAGGCCGGTTGGTGGAACTGCCTGATCCACCCCAGCGTGCGCGGCATTGCACCACCTCTCGATCACCTCGGTTCGACGGCCGCGGGGCGCCCCGAACTTAGCGAAGGCTAACATAAGCTGTTCCCGCGGTGCCGAGGAAGCTGGAAGGGTTCATTCGAATGCGGATCGTCATGTTCGGGTTTCAGACCTGGGGGTATAAAACCCTGCGGGCTCTGATCGACCTTGACCACGAAGTCCTGCTCGCGGTCACCCATCCGGCCAGTGCGGACTCGTATCGGGCCGTCTTCTCGGATTCGGTGGAGGAGCTGGCGCGGGCGCGCGGCATTGCGGTCCATCTCACCGAGCGAGTCGACGCCGAGACCATCGACCTGGTTCGGCGCGCGGCGCCCGACGTCATCGTCGTCAACAGCTGGTACACCCGGATGCCGCCGGAGCTATACAACCTGCCGCCGCACGGCACGCTCAACCTGCACGACTCGCTGCTGCCGAAGTTCACCGGGTTTTCCCCGGTTTTGTGGGCGCTGATCAGTGGTGCATCCGAGTTCGGCCTCACCGTGCACCGAATGGACGACGGCCTGGACACCGGCGACATCCTGATCCAGCACGCACTACCCATCAAACCCACCGATACCGGCACCGAGCTGGTGCTCCGAGGCATGGACCTGATACCCAGTGCGCTGCGGGATGCGTTGAGCGCGTTGGAGTCTGGCACCGCGGTCTGGCGCCCGCAGAACAAGGCCGAACGGACCTACTTCCATAAGCGGTCCGAGCGCGACAGTTTGATCGACTGGGGCTGGCCCGCCGAGGATCTGGAAAGGTTCGTGCGTGCGCTGTCCGCGCCGTACCCGCGACCGTTCACTTTCTATCGCGGGGAACGCATCGAGGTGCTCGAAGCGCGGGTCTCCGAGGCTTGCTACGGCGGGACGCCCGGCCGGGTGATCGTGCAGGAGGGTGGTGGTGCGGTGGTATCGGGGCCGGAGGCATATCGCGGCGGCAATCGCGCCCTGGTGGTCACGTTGGTCCGCACCGCGGATGGGGTCGAACGCCGCGGCGACGAGTTCTTCGTGCGCGGCGGATATCTGAACGACCGGATCTGATCCGACGAAAGTGAGACCGACGATGCCGGACAGGGCAGAAACGGCGGCCGTGGTGGACGAAGCCAAGACGATGCAGGAGCGCCGCCGCGAACTGCTGCGTCGACGCATCGCCGAAAGCGGCATGGCCGCAGCCGAATCGGCGCGCCGGCCCGAGATCCACGCCGGCGAACGCTATGCGTTGTCGGCCGGCCAGCGTCGGATGTGGTTTCTGCAGGCCATGGACCCCGCCGACGTCACGCTCAACATCTGCGTTTCCTATCGGCTCACCGGCGCCCTGGACGAGGCCCGCCTGCACTCGGCTCTCGGTGATGTCGTTGCACGCCATGCCATTTTGCGCACCGTGTACGGGGTGGACAGCGAAGGCGAACCCTACCAAGTCTTTTCCGACAGTGTTCAGATCGGTTGGCGAACCGACGATGTGACGGCGCTCCCCGCGGCCGAACAGCGGCATCGGATCGAGGCGCTGGCCCGAGAAGAGTTCGGCCGCCCATTCGACCTGACCACCGAGCCGCCGCTACGGGCGACCCTGATCCGCAGCGGCACGGACGATTTCGTGCTGCTGCTCACGGTGCACCACATCTGTTGGGACGACGATTCGTGGGACGTCTTCTTCGGGGAACTCAGTGCCGCTTACAACGGTGACCAACCAAGCACGCCCGCGCCACAGTTCGTCGCCGTCGAGGTGCTTGAATCCCCTTCGGAACCCGGCATCGCCGACGTCGGCTACTGGGCCGACGTGCTGCGCCCGTCACCCGAACCGCTGGAGCTACCCGGCGTCAGAGCCGCGCACCCGTCCAGGCGAGCCGAGCGCCGAACCCGGATTCTGCCCGCCGACCTGTTCGGCCGGGTGGAACGCTTCGCGCGCGAGCAGGCCGCCTCGCCGTTCATGGTGCTGCTGGCTAGCTTCGGTGTGTTGGTGCGCCGCTACACGGGCGCAACGGATTTCCTGGTTTCGGTACCGGTGACGGATCGTGGAGCTTCGGCGCAGGCCGCCATCGGGTACTTCGGCAACACGCTGCTGCTACGGATCTCCCCACGACCGCACGACACCTTTACCTCCTTCGTCCAGGCGGTGCGCGAGACATGCCTGAACGGCTTCGCCCATCAGTCCGTCGGCATTGATCGGGTGGTGCGCGAGATCAACCCGGAGCGCATGGGACACGACGGCATGGATCACCTTGTCCGCCTTGGGTTTAGCATGCGAAAAAGCACGAGTGGCCTTGCGTTGGACGGCGTTTGCGTGCGACAGCTGGAGCTGGGCGCGGTAACCGCACATCTTCCGCTTGCGCTCGCGGTGGTGCTGAACCCCGACGGCGTGCTCGTCGAGTTCGAATACCAGACCGACGTGCTGAGTGCCCCGCTCGTCGATCAGATGCTGGCGCACTACGTTTCGCTGCTGGACAACGCCGTCAGTGCCCCGGATCGCCGCATCACCAGCCTGGACATGCTCGACAGCGGCGAGCGGGAACGCGTCCTGCAGCAGTCGCACGGCGACCTGGTTCCGATGCCGGCCACCACGATGGTCGCCATCCTGGAATCGGCGGCGGCGGCCAAGGCGGACGCGGTCGCGCTGGCTTCCGACGAGGAACAGCTGACGTATGCCGAGCTGCATCGGCGCGCGAATCGCCTGGCGCACTGGATGATCAATCAAGGGTTCGGCCCCGACGATATCGTCGGCCTGCGCATGACCACCTCGATCGAGTTCGTCGTGGCGATGCTCGCCGTGCTGAAGGCCGGCGCGGCGTACCTGCCGATCGACCCGGCCTACCCGGACGAACGCATCGAATACCTGATCTCCGACGCCGATCCGAGAACGGTCATCGGGCGCGGCGAATTCGACGCGGCGGAAAGCGAAGCGGCACGGTTGCCCGACGTCGCGCCCACCGACGACGACCGTCGGCGTCCGCTGCTTCCCGCGCACCTGGCCTATGTCATCTACACCTCCGGCTCGACCGGCCAGCCGAAAGGTGTGGCGGTCTCGCACCAGGCGATCGCCGAGCATGTCGAGTCTTTCGCCGCCGAATGGAGCATGACCGCCGAAGACATCCTGTTGCAGTCGTCGTCGGTGAGCTTCGACGCCTCGCTGCTGGACCTGTTCATCACGTTCGTGCTTGGCGCCCAGCTGATCGTGCCCCGGCCTGATGCGTTCAGCGACACCGCCTACATCTCCGACCTGATCAGCCGCCACCGCGTCACCGTGCTGCACATGGTGCCCTCGATGCTGAGCACCTTGTTGCTGCTGCCGCAGATCCGTGACGTCGATGCATGGCGCCAGCTGCGCCACGTGCCGGTGGGCGGAGAAGCGCTACCGGGCGAGGTGGCCGAGAAATTCGCCGGCTATTTCGACGCGGAATTGCGCAACCATTATGGTCCGACGGAGGCGGTGGTCTGCTCGACGCACATGCAGGTCCAGGGCCCCCAAGGCAATCGCGTGGTGCCCATCGGGGTGCCGAACCGCAACGTCTACGCCTATGTGCTCGACGAAGAGTTGCATCCGGTTCCCGCCGAGGTGATCGGTGAGCTCTACCTGGGTGGCGTCCAGTTGGCGCGCGGATACCTGGGGCGTCCAGGTCTGACCGCCCAGCGATTCGTTCCCGATCCGTTCAACCCCGGCATGCGCATGTATCGGACCGGAGACCTGGTCCGCCGCAACATCTCCGGCCAATTGGAATTCGTCGGGCGGGCCGACGAGCAGGTCAAGATCCGCGGCTTCCGCATCGAACTCGGCGAAGTCGAGGCCGTGATCGCGTCGCATCCAGCGGTCCGACACTGCCTCGTCGTCACCGAAGACTCCGAGGCCGGGCCGATGCTGGCCGCCTACCTGGTGCCGGTGACGGGGTCCGCCGAAATCGACCTGGACGAGATACGGGCGCACGCCGCGTCGGCGCTGCCGGAATACATGGTGCCCAACGCGTTTGCGGTGATCCCCGAGATCCCGTTGACCGTGAGCGGCAAACTGGACAAGCGGGCACTGCCCGCGCCGACCCCGGTGGCGGTGCGCGCCTACCGCGAGCCGGCGACGCCCACCGAACGCCGGATGTGTGCGATCTTCGCCGAATTGTTCGGCTGGGAGCGCGTCGGCGCCGACGACTCGTTCTTCGGGCTGGGCGGCCACTCACTGCTGGCGGCGCGTTTGGTCGCGCAGATCCGTGCCGAGTTCGGGGTGGAGCTGGCCGTGCGCGCCGTGTTCGACACCCCGACGCCGGCGGGACTGGCGGCCCGGTTGATAGAGCAGTTCCGCGCCGAGTTCGACATCGACCTCGACGAGATGGACGCCGGCGAGCAGCCACCGGAGTCCGCCCGCCCGCAACTCGCTCCGGCTGTGCGCCCGCAGCGACCTCCGTTGTCGTATTCGCAGCTCGCCGCGTGGTTGATGTACCGGCTGGAGGGCGCGCGCGACGGCTTCAGCATGCCGTTGGCCCTGCGCTTCACCGGTCCGCTGGACATCGCCGCGCTCGCCGAGGCGCTCAACGACGTGGTGGCGCGGCATGAGTCGCTGCGCACCAATTTCGCTGAGCACGAAGGTGTTCCGTACCACATCGTGCATCCCGCGCTGCGGGTGGAACTGCCGGTGAACCACGTCAGCGCGGACCGGCTCGACGAGACGATCGCCGAGCTGCGCCGGCACGTGTTCACCCCCGAGTCCGGACCGCTCATCAAGGCCACCCTGTTGGCGCTGGGTTCCGACGCGCACGTGCTGGTCATACTGGTCCACCACATCGTCAGCGACCACGCCTCACTCGGCATCCTCTTCGACGACCTCGTCGTGGCCTACCGTGCCCGGCTCGAGGGCCAGGCCCCGCACTGGGCCGTCCTGCCCGCCCAGTTCGCGGATTACGCTCTGTGGCAACGGCAGGCGTTCGATGCCGACACCGAATGGGGACGGGCCCAACTGGCGTACTGGCGTGCCGCGCTGGCCGGCCTGCCCGACGAGATCGCGGTGGCGGCCGACCATTCGCGCCCGCCGGTCATCGGAAAGGTCGGGGAGGTGGTGAGTTTCATGGTGTCGGCCAGTCGCCGCGCCGCCCTCACACAGCTCGCCGAGCAAAGCGGCGCCACCGAGTTCATGGTGTATCAGGCCGTGCTGGCGGTCCTGCTGCACAAGCTCGGCGGCGGCGCGGACATTCCGATCGGCAGCCCGGTCATCTCCCGGGTCGACCCGGCCACCGACCACCTGGTCGGCCTGTTCGCCAACATGGTGGTGCTGCGCAACGATCTAACCGGCGACCCGAGTCTGCGGTCCCTGGTGGGCCGCAGCCGCGACGTGGTCCTCGATGCGTTCGCACACCAGGAACTGCCGATCGAACGCCTGGTTGAGGCGCTCAACCCGCCGCGGTCGCGGTCCCGGAACCCGCTGTATCAGACCATGATTCACTTCCGCGGCGAGGACTGGGCGCTGGTTCCCCGTGACCTCACGACGACGGGCGATACCACGGTCGTTCCGCTTCGGATCGACTTCGAGGTGTCGCTGCTGGATCTCGACGTCGGCATGAACGTAACACCCGACGGGGAACTCGACGTGCGGATCGTCGCCAATGCCGACCTGTACGAGCCGCGCACGGCCGCGCGCATCGCCGACGCCCTGAACGCGGCGTTCGACGCGTTCGCGACGACACCGGACGCCGCGCTGTCGGCCGTGGAGTTGTTGCCCGCCGCCGAAATGGACAGGCTGCTCGCACCGCCGACCCCGAAACCCGGTGCGCCGTCACGGCCTGCCGCCGAGCCCGCAGAGGCCTCCGAGCCCACGCTGCGGCTGCTGATCACCTCGTTGGAGGAGTTGCTCGACATCAGCGGCGTCGACGCGGAGGACAACTTCTTCGCCCTCGGCGGTGACAGCATCATCTCCATCAAATGGGCGGCCCAGGCCAACGCGAACGGGCTGGCCATGACCCCACCGATGGTGTTCGAGAACATGACCATCGCCGAGCTGGCCGCGGCGGTGGACGCCGCCACCAACCAGCCTGCGGCCCAACCGAATCCGGAACACGAGCAGCAATACACGCCGATGAGCGCGTCGGGCCTGAGCGCCGACGCGCTGGCCGAGCTGACCGCGTCCTGGGAACAACAGTCGTGAGGCCGCGTTCGTGACGCGGGCTCCAAAGGCTTCGCAGGCCCCACAGATCGAGGATGTCCTTGCCCTCAGCCCGCTGCAGGAAGGGCTGTTTGCGCTGTACCGGCTGGCCACTGAGCAGCACAACAGCCTCGACATCTACAGCATGCAGTTCGTGGTCGACATCGACGGACCGGTCGACGTCGCGCTGCTGCGCCGCAGCGCCCAAGCGATGCTGGACCGCCACCCGAACCTGCGTGCCGCCTTCTGGGATCGCGACGTGCCCAAGCCGGTGCAGATCGTGCCGGCCGAGGCGGAACTACCGTGGTCCGAACGCATTGCGGCGCCAACCGAATTCGATGCCATCGCGCGCTCGGAGCGGCGCCGGCCCTTTGATTTGAGCCGCGGTCCCGCGCTGCGAGTCGTGTTGCTCACGGTTCCCGGCGAGAGCCGGCGCCGCATGATTTTCACCGCGCACCACATCCTGGTGGACGGCTGGGCGCTCGCGGTCTTCTTCACCGAGATGCTGGCCGTGTATCGGGCGGGCGGGTCGGCCGAAGCGCTGCCACCCGCGCGGCCCTACCGCGACTACATCGTCTGGCTCGCCGGCCAGGACCGGGCGGCCGCCATCGCCAAGTGGGACCGGTACCTGCGCGGCGCGTCGGGCCCGCTGATGGTCGCCGACGCCGCGGCCGACGGCGTGCCGCAGAAGACGGAACTACTGTTGCCGGAGGAGGATACGGCACGCTTGCGGCAGTGGGCCGGCCGCCACGGCCTCACCCTGAACACCGCCGTGCTGTTCGCCTGGACCGTCGTACTCAGCAGGCTCACCGACCGTCGCGACGTCGTCTTCGGCACGATCGTCTCCGGCCGCCCCGAACAGCTGCCGGGCGTGGACACCATGGTCGGACTGTTCATCAACGCCGTCCCGGTGGTGCACACGGTCAGCCCCACCGAATCCGTGGTCGAACAATGCCTGCACCTGCAGCGCGAATCGTCGGCGATGCGCGACATCGGTTACCTCAGCCTGTCCGAGCTGCAGCGCGAACACGGCCGCGGCGCCCTGTTCGACAGCATGTTCGTGTTCGAAAACGCCCCCATCGAGGACGCCATCCGCGAGGTCACCGAACCGGACGGGGCCCGCTTCTCCCCGATCGAAATGGAGAGCCTGACGCACTACCCGCTGACGGTGGTTGCCCACCTGAAAGGCGACGGGCTGGTCGTCCTCGTCGAGGCGATTCGTCAAGCGCTGCCCCATCTTCGGCCCGACCAGATCGGGGAGCGATTGCTCGGCGTGCTGCGTCAACTCCCCGACATCGGTGATGGAACCCCGGACGCGCTGGATATTCTCACCTCCGCCGAGCGCGCCGAATTCAGCGACCTGCCGGCCGTCCCGTCGCCCGGGACCACGGTATGGGAGACGTTCGAGGCGCAGGCCCGCGCCACCCCCGACGCCGTCGCGTTGACCACCGGCCGCGGCGAGCGGTACACGTACGCCGCACTGCATGCCGACGCCAGCCGACTGGCAGCGGAGCTGGCGAAACTCGGTGTCGGTCCGGAAACCGTCGTCGCACTCCTGATGCCGCGCTCCAGCCGATCGATTGTCGCGATCCTGGGGGTGCTGGGTGCGGGCGCCGCGTACCTGCCCGTCGACATCACGCTGCCGGCGGCTCGGGTGGAATCCATTCTGCGGCAAGCCAAACCCGCGCTGGCCATCACCGCGGCCGATCACGCGGCATCGGCCGAGGGACTTCCCGCCCTGGTGCTCGACGATCCCGCTGTGGCCGAACGCATTTCGCAACGCCCGGCAACCGCGCCCGCGGTGCGCCGTCATCCTGAACACAGCGCCTACATCATCTTCACCTCCGGCTCGACCGGCGAGCCCAAGGGCGTCGTCGGCACCAACGCCGCGCTACTCGCCTACCTCGCCGACCATCGTGACCGGGTCTACCGCGCGGCCTCGGCACGGCTGGGCCGTCCGCTGCGCATCGCGCACGCCTGGTCGCTGAGCTTCGACGCCTCCTGGCAGCCGATGATCGGGTTGCTCGATGGTCACGCTCTGCACCTGTTCGACGCCGAGGAGATGCGCGACGCCGACCGGCTGGTGAAAGGCATCGCGCGCCAGCGGATCGACATGATCGACACCACCCCGTCGATGCTCGTGCAGCTGCGCGCCGCCGGCCTGCTGGACCATCCGCTCGAGGTGCTCGCCCTGGGCGGGGAAGCGATCGATACCGCGCTGTGGCAGCAGTTACGCGCGCTGGCGCCTGCGGTGTTCAACTGCTACGGGCCCACCGAGGTGACCGTTGAGGCGGTGGTGGCGCCGGTCAAGCAGTACGAGACACCGACCATCGGCACGGCGAACGCCGGAACCATCGGCTACGTGCTGGACTCGGCGCTCCGGATGGTGCCCGCCGGTGTGGTCGGCGAGCTTTACCTGTCCGGTGCGCAACTGACCCGCGGCTACGTCGGCCGATCATCAGTGACCGCAAGCCGATTCGTGGCCGACCCGCACCGCGCGGGAGCACGCATGTACCGCACGGGTGATCTGGTGCGTCGCCTGCCGCACGGCGGATACGCCTACCTGGGCCGCGCCGACGCCCAGGTCAAGATCCGCGGGTATCGCGTCGAGATCGGCGAGATCGAGGCCGTCCTGCGGGACCGGGCCGACGTGCACGATGCCGCCGTCGCCGTGGTGCGCCGCGCAACGGGAACCAGCCTGGTGGGTTTCGTTGTGTGGCAACAGGGTATCGCCGGCGATGCGGTCCGGCTGCGGGCCGCGCTCGCCGAACGCCTGCCGCTGTACATGGTGCCGGCCCGGATCGTGCCATTACCGCGGCTGCCGGTCAACACCAACGGCAAGCTCGACGGCCACGAGTTGGACCGGCTGGCCTCCGACGTGCTGTCGCGGGTCAGTGCGGACGGCGCGGCGGCATCCACCGAGACGGAAAAGACACTGTGCGACGTGTGCAGGGAGCAATTCAACGGCGTGACGCCGGGCATCGACGACGACCTCTTCGGTCTCGGCTTGGACAGCATCGTGGCGATCTCGTTGGTCCACAAGGCCCGGCGGCGCGGGCTCGCCATGAGCCCGCGAATGGTGTTCACCACGCCGACCATTCGCGAACTGGCCGCGGCGATCGACGACGCCGCCCCGCATCCCCCCGTCGAGGATGACGAATACGGCGAGGTGCCGCCGCTTCCGATGGTCTCCTGGCTCTACGAATACGGCAAATACCGCCGCTTCACCCACACCGTCCTGCTCGCGCTACCCAGCGAAATCGACGGCCCGGCAATCGAGTCAACGCTGCAAATGCTGCTCGACGGACACGACACATTGCGGTCGATCCTGACCGACACCGCCGAGGGTCCGCGGCTGGTCACCCGCGGGCCCGGCGTGGTCCGCGCCGCCGACGTGCTGTCCCGCGTACAGGTGCCGAGCGCGACCGATGCCGAGTTATGTTCGGCCATCACGGAATCCGCCCGCGTCGTCACCGAGGCGATCGATCCGCGCGCCGGTGCGATGCTGCGGGCCGTCTGGTTCCGCGGCCCGACGCGTGGCGACGTGCTGCTGATCACCGCGCATCACCTGGCCGTCGACGTGGTGTCCTGGCACATCATGCTGGGCGATATCGCCGAGGCGTGGCGCTCGGTGCAATCCGGCAGCGCGCCCACCACCCCGAAGATGTTGCCAGAGTTCACCTCCTACCGGCGCTTCTCGCAGCTGATGTGGGAGCGCACCGCCGAACCGGACGTGCAGAACCAGCGTGACTATTGGATCGCGCAGGTCCGCGAGCCCGATCCCGCGCTGGGCCGACGACATCCGGACCCCACCCGTGACACGTGGTCGACGCTGCGAGTGAGCCAGGTCATCACCCCGGTGCCGGACACGGAGCGCGTCGGCATACGCGAATTTCTCTTGACCGCAACAACCATCGCGGCCGCGAGTTGGCGTCGAGAGCGCGGACAGGATCCGGGAGCGGGCGCGCTCATCGCACTGGAAGGACACGGGCGCTGCGATGCGGAGCTGGACACCGATACCACGAACACCGTCGGCTGGTTCACCGCCGCATTCCCGGTGCGCCTCGGAGCGGGCGCCGGGGCCGTCGACGTCGAGCGGGCCGAGGATGATCCGGACGCGGTGCGGGCGCTGCTGGACTCGGTGACCGCTCACGTGCGCGCGATCCCGCACGAGGGAGTGGACTACGGGCTGCTTCGTTATGTCGACTGCATTCCCGAGCTGCAGCGCGGGGCCGAACCGCAGATTCAGTTCGGCTATCTGGGCCGCCTCGACCTCACCGGGGCGGCGGATCAGCCGTGGTCACTGTTGACCGCCCCATACATCGACGCGCTGCCGGTCGATCCCGAACCCGATCTGCCGCTGCGCTTCGCGCTGAACATCAGCGTGCTGGTGGGTGCGACACCCGAGGGTCCGCAGTTGATCGCGAACTGGCGGTGGAGCGATGCGCTACTCGCGCAGAACGACATTGACCGTCTGACGCAGTTCTGGCAGCGCGGCATAGCCGCGCTCGCGGCAAGCTTGGCATAGGGGAGAGCACCGACATGGAGATCAGCCGGGACGAGATCAGGGCCGCGATCGCGGCCCAGCTCGGGACCGATGTGGTCACCGAGATCGCCGACACCGACGATCTCATCCAAATGGGCCTGAACTCGATGCGCATGATGGCGCTGGCAGGGGGGTGGCGCAAGCGGGGATCCGGCATCACTTTCGCCGATCTTGCCGCCAGCCCCACCATCGAATCCTGGCACGCACTGCTGGGCAGTGACGAGAATGCCCGTGTCGCAACACCCGCGGGTCCCGAGCCCGACCAGGCACTGGAACAAGAGCCATTCCCGCTCGCCACGATGCAGCATGCGTACTGGATCGGCCGCTCCGACGAACAGGAGCTGGGTGGTGTCGCCGCCCACCTCTACGTCGAATTCGACGGTGGCCCCGTCGATCCGACGCGACTACAAGAAGCGGTGGCGCAGCTTGTCGCGGCCCATCCGATGCTGCGCACCCGATTCCTGCCGGACGGAACGCAACAGACCATGCCCAAACCGGGCCGCCCGGTCTTCGGCGTGGTCGACCTGCGCGGACAAACTTCGGACGCGGTGCACAACGCACTGGCGGAGTTGCGCGAACGGAAAACGCATCAGCGGCTGGCAATTGAGGACGGCCAGGTTCTCGACGTCACGCTGACCCTGTGGGATCAGGAGCGCAGCCGACTGCATCTGGACATCGACATGCTGGCCGGCGACGCGTTGAGCTATCGCGTGCTGGCCTCCGAGCTGGCCGCGTCGTATCACGGCACGACGCTGTCGGCCCCCGGCTACAGCTACCGTCGCTACCGCACCGAACGGCAGCCCGATCCCGCCGCGCGCGAGCGGGACCGGGATTGGTGGCAACGCCGCTTGGTCGAGCTGCCCGGCGCTCCCGAACTGTCCACCGTGCCGCTCGGCGAGCGCACGGCGGCGCATCGCACCGTCCGCTACGACCATTGGCTGTCGCCGGAGGCCAAGCAGACGTTGGTGTCCGGCGCGCACCAGCGCGGCATCACACCGGCCATGGCGTTGGCCGCGGTCTTCGCCGACACCATCGGCGGCTGGTCGTCGCAGAGCAGGTTTCTGCTGAATGTGCCGCTGTTTCACCGCGAAGCGGTGCACCCGGACATCGACCGGGTGGTCGGGGACTTCACGTCGTCGATCATGCTCGAGGTGGACGTCAGCGCCGACGTGTCGGTGGCCGATCGCGCCCGGCAACTGCAGCGCACGATGTACGAAAGCGGCTCGCACGCAAGCTATTCCGGGCTCGAGGTGCTCCGTGATTTGGGCCGGCATCGAGGCGATCCGGTGCTGGCGCCGGTCGTTTTCACCAGCGCCCTCGACCTCGGTGAGCTGTTCGCCGACAACGTGATCGAGGCATTCGGCCCGCCGGTGTGGATTATTTCGCAGGGCCCGCAGGTGCTGCTCGATGCGCAGGTCACCGAGTTGCGGGGCGGACTGCTGCTCAACTGGGACGTCCGCGAGTCGGCGTTCCCGCCCGGCCTGATCGACGCCATGTTCGCCACGTTCACCGAGGCGGTCGAACGGCTCGCCGGAGGCGATGCCGGCTGGGACGCCGATGCGGCGGTGCGTCTGCCCATTGACCAGGCCGAGGTGCGTGCCGCGGTCAACGCGACCGACGGCCCGGTCAGCGGGCGGTGTCTGCATCAAGGCTTCTTCGAGCATGCGGCGAGCAACCCCGGCGCTCCCGCCGTGGTCTGGGGTGTCGGCGACGATGCGGGCGAGTGGACCTACCGGGAGCTCGCCGACCGCGCGCTTGCTGTCGCGGGAGCCTTGCACGCCAACGGGGTACGTCCCGGCGACGCGGTGGGGATTCAGCTGCCCAAGGGACGCGATCAGGTGATGGCCGTGCTCGGCGTGCTCGCCGCCGGCGGGACCTACGTGCCGATCGGCTTCGATCAGCCGGATGCGCGCCGCGCCAAGATCCTGCAGTCCGCGGACATCGTCGCGGCGCTGACGGCCGACGGCGCAAACCTGGGCGCGGGCATTGCATGCCTATCGATCGACGCGGCGCGCGCGCATCCAGAACCGTTGACAGCAGCGGTCTTTCCCGACACCACGCAGATCGCATACGTGATCTTCACGTCCGGTTCGACCGGCCAACCGAAGGGTGTCGAGGTCGCCCACGGCGCGGCAATGAACACCATCGACGCGGTGAACGACTGGTTTGGCGTCGGCAGCGCCGATCGGGTGCTGGCGTTGTCCGCCCTGGAGTTCGACGCGTCGGTCTACGACATCTTCGGCATGTTCTCGGTGGGCGGCTCGCTGGTCGCGGTCGACGCCGACGAGAAGGCCGCGGCGACCGTATGGGTGGACCTGCTGCGCCGCCACCGGGTTTCGATCCTCAACTGCGTGCCGAGCATGCTGGACATGATCCTCGAACTCGGCGGTGACCGGCTGGGCGATTCGTTACGCGCCGTCACCCTCGGTGGCGACTGGGTGGGCGCCGACCTGGCCCGCAGGCTGGCGAGGCAGGTCCCCGGATGCCGCTTCGCCGGCCTTGGCGGCGCGACCGAAACGGCCATCCACAACACTATCTGCGAAGTGGTCGGCGAACCGCCGGCGCACTGGGCGACGGTGCCCTTCGGCGTTCCGCTGCGCAACGTCCGGTGCCGGGTGGTATCGCCGTCGGGCCGCGACTGCCCCGACTGGGTTCCCGGCGAACTCTGGGTGGGCGGCGCGAACGTCGCGGCCGGATACCGCAACGATCCCGAACGCACGGCGCAGCGATTCGTCGAACATGACGGCATCCGCTGGTACAAGACCGGTGACGTGGCCAGATACTGGCCCGACGGCACCATCGAGTTCCTCGGCCGCGCCGACCATCAGGTGCAGATTCGCGGATACCGCGTCGAGCTGGGCGAGGTGGAAAGCGCGCTGCGCGCCGTCCCCGGGGTGCGGCACGCGGTCGCCACCGTCGTCGACGCCGGCGCGCCCAAGCTGGTCGCCGCCGTCGCGGCCGATCCACATCAGGTCGGCGACATCACGGCCGCGGTCGCCGAACTGCTGCCGTCCTACATGGTCCCCACGCGCACGGTGTTTTTCGAGCAGTTTCCGCTGACCGCCAACGGCAAATTGGACCGCCGCGCGGTGGCCGCGCTGCTCGAACCGGACGCTGCCGAAGCTCCAGCGGACGGTGCTCCCCGCAACGATGTGGAGGCCGCGCTGGCCGACATCGTCGCCGAAGTGCTCGGCGTGAATGCGGTTGGCATCCATGATGATTTCTTCGCGCGTGGCGGGGATTCGGTGTTGGCCACCACTGTCATCGCCCGGGTGCGCGACTGGCTGGACACCGATGATGCGGTGGTCGCGGACCTGTTCGCCACGCGGACCGTGGCCGGTTGCGCCGAGCGGCTGAACAACCGAGAAGCTCAGCGCGGCACACCCGACCGGCTCGCCGTGATCGCGCGGCATTACCTCGATATCGCCGCCATGAGCGACCAAGAGGTGCTGCTGGAGGGTTAAGCTCGGCCTGGCGAGCCGACGATGATGCTGCCGACGCTGCACTCCTGTAGTTCGTCGGCTCCGGTGGCCGCGACGAATGCGGCTGTGTCACTGAAGCCTTGGGCGCAGGCGCCCAGGCCCATCGCGGTGGCGACCAGGTAGATGGTCTGCATCAGGACGCCGACGTCCTTGAGGATCGCGGCGTAACCGATCTGCTCATACGTCCACATGATGCGGCCCGCGCGCGCGGCCATGACGATCAGGATCTGCGGCTCGGCACCCCCGGACAGCGTCGCGGCCGCCGGTTTCATCAGCTGCGACACGGCCTTTGAAGCGTTCGAGTCTGGGCCGGCCACCGGACGCAGCGCATGCGCGAACGAGTCGTAATGGTACATGCCCGCCTCGAGCCCGGCGACATTGCGCACCACGGGGTAGAGCTCAAGTTCGTAGATGCCGCCACCGGACGGGTACGGACGCGACAGCAGCTCTTCGCCCTCACCGACCGGCACAGTCGCGCGGGTCCGTGAAGAGCGGTACAGCAATTCGGCGAGTTGGTCGACGGTGATCGGCTGTGTGTCGTCGAATGTCCTTGTGGACACTCGGTCTTCGAGGACGCTGGTCAGCGTGGGGTCGTGGGCCCGCTTGTCGGCCAGGTCGGGGACGGACAGGGCGATCGGTTCGCCGAATTGTTTCGTTGTGCGCGCTGGAGGTTGGGGGAACCGACCCTTGGCCCACTTGGTCGGGCCGAAATGCTCCCAGGTGACGTTGCGTTCTCCGAGTGTGCTGCGGCGGTGAAACCACAGATCTGGCGGGCTCCAGCTGAGCGACTCGAACCTTTGATCCTCGTCACCCACCGCAACGAGCATCCCAGCCCAGCGCAGGTCTTCGATGAACTGCGCCGCGACGGCGTCCGGCACGTCGGCGCTTTCCAACCCGTCGAGCAAGGGGAGCAGACGCGCGTCGTTGATCCGCACGTCACACCACGACAACGGATGCTCCAGGACGAAGCCCTCCGAATCACGGTGCAGCACAGTGAATTTCGATAGCACTACAGCAGAGGACGAGGACGGACGTTGCGGTGGTTGTCCACACGGCACAATGGAATACCAGTCCCGCTCGCCGTCACGCACCGCTACCGTCAGCCAGCCCCCGACCGCTAGTTGGCTAATCAGCGGGGCGACCTCGGTTGCGGTGGGCAGCTCGGAAAGCGTTGCCGGTCCTAGGTTCAGCACTTTGAGCGCCTCTAGTTGCCCCGCGGTCAACCGGTTCAGCTTCTCGCTGCGCGGAGGATTCAGCAGCACCGCTCCGGCCGGTGTGGTCAAGCAGGTGACTCCGGAGCGGAAGGCGAATCTTGTTTGATCGGGGTATGTCACGCCGCGCAACCGCGATCCTTTCTCTGTAAAAGCTGACAAGCCAGTCAGCGAATTTGGCTGCCACACAGCTGCGGCACAGATTACTCAGTCATCTTGCACAGGCGCCCTGGGTAACGTCACGGCACTGGCGCACGAAGTACCGGTCACAAACCGCACGCCATACAAAGGGGGAGACCTGACCATGCAGACAACCATGAAATCCATCGCCACCAGCGCCGCGGCGGTGGCCGCAATCGGGGTGGCGGCCGCCTTCGCAACATCCAGCGTGACCTCGATCGCGTCGGGAGCGGCGCCGACCGTGCGGGTGCAGCCGGTCGCCGTCGGCGCCCCGCTGCCGCAGGATCCCGTCCCATCGCCGGCCCCCGCCGTGAACGTTCCGACCGCGGGTCAGTTGACCGGCCTGCTGAACAACCTTGCCGATCCCAGCGTTCCGTTCGCCAACAAGGGCAACCTGGTTGAGGGCGGCATCAGCGGGACGGAGGCGCACCTTGCCGATCACGAGTTCAAGAAGGCCGCCAAGAACGGCGACCTGCCGCTGATGTTCAACGTGTCGAACATTCAACCGGGCGCGGCTCCGGGTTCGGCCACGGCCGACGTCGCCGTTTCGGGTCCCAAGATCCCGAGCCCGGTCACCCAGAACGTCACGTTCGTCAACCAGGGCGGCTGGGTCTTGTCGCGGGCCTCGGCGATGGAGCTGTTGCAGGCCGCCGGGCACTGACACCCCCAGGGCAAGCTTTCCAAATAGCTGCGGCAACGTGACCGCCCTGAGACTCAAACACCAGGTAAACGGGGAACACTGACACCGTCTCGCCAGGAGAAGACCGTCGGTCACCTCCCATCCCGGGCCTGGCGGATCGAAGGGGGAACCGTGAAATCCATCGTCATCGGCGCCGCCGCGGCGCTTGCCGTCGCTGGCGGCGCAGCAATCGCGTTGCCAATCGGTCTGGCGCAAGCGGACCCGGTGCCACCGCCGCCGGGGCAAGCGCTGCCGACGCCTGACGAGCTGTCCACCTTGTGCACGCAGGCCACCGATCCGGGTGTGTCGTACACGACCAAGACCAATCTGGTGCAGAACGGCATCGCCCCGGACGAGGGTCATCTGGCCGACCACGAACTGCGCAAGGCGTACCGGGAGGGGAAGTTTCCCGAGACGTTCGCGGTGACCAACATCGCGCCGGCCGGTCCGGACGCGGCGCAGGCTGACGTCGCCATTTCGGGTCCCAGGTTCGCCGGGCCGGTCACGAAGCACCTCGCCTTCGTCAACCAGGGGGGCAACTGGGTGCTGCAGCACGACGCCGCGCTCGCCCTGCTGCAGGCGGCGACGGGCTAACCGATCGCCGGCAGGTCGATCCGCGCGATGCGCCGGGGGTCGGCCAGTACGTCGATCGCGGCGACCCGTCCGGCGCGGACGAGGAAGCCCATGATCGCGGTGGGTTGGCCGGCGACCAGAATGACGGCGCCGGCGGCGCCGTTGACGGTGGCGGCGCGCACCTCGCGCTCGGGTCCGGCGTAGCTGCGGGCCTGCTTGGCCACGGCGGCCGCGCCTTCGACCCGGATCACGCCGCGACCGAAGTCGCCGCGCAGCACCACGCCGGGGTCCAGCGCCGACACCAGCCTGTCGAAATCGCCGTCGCGCCCGGCCGCGAAAAAGGCGTCGACGGCCTCGCGCTGCGCGGCCATGCCGGCGTCGGGAACGGGATCCGCCTGTTCGATCCGCCGGCGTGCGCGGCTGGCCAGCTTGCGCGTCGACTCGGGAGTGCGGTCCAGGATTGGTGCGATGTGATCGAACGGCACCCTGAAGACGTCGTGCAACACGAATGCCAACCGCTCGGCGGGCGGCAGGGTGTCCAGCACCACGAACAACGCCACGCCCACCGCGTCGGCCAGCAGCGCCCGGTGCTCGGGGTCGGATTCGCCCTGCGCCTCGACGATCGGGTCGGGCAGCTGCGCGACCAGCTCCTCGCGGCCACCGGCCCGCCGATCGCGCAGTACGTTCAGGCAGATCCGGGCCACCACGGTGGTCAGCCACGCATCGAGGTTCTCGATGTCCTTCGCGCCGCTACCGCTCAGCCGCAGCCATGCCTCCTGGACCGCGTCCTGGGCGTCGTCGATCGAGCCCAGCATGCGGTAGGCGATGGCACCCAATCGGGGCCGGGCCGCCTCGAATCGCTCGGTCAGTGCGGTATCCAGTGAATCCCCCACGGTCACCTTTCCGGCAGCGCGCACACCATGCCCTCGGACAAGCCCGAGGACCCGATGCCGAGCGCGAGATTGAACCGGGCACGAAGGTTGCCCAGCGTGATGACGTGGGTGAGCCCGACGAGCTGCGCGGTGTCGAAATGCGCACGCAGCGCCTCAAAAAGCTCATCGCTCACCTCGACCGGGGTGCGGGTGATCGCCGTGGCGTACTCGAGGATCAGCTTGTCGACATCGGAAAAGCAGGAGGCGTTCCGATAGTCGGACAGGGCGAGCAGTTCCGCGTCAGTCAAGATCCCCGACGCGCGCGAGATCTGCGAGCCCAGGTCGATGCAATACTCGCAGCGCGCCGTCGTCGCCGACTTGAGTTCGGCCAGCGCGCGCACCCGCGGACTCAGGATGTCCAGTTTGGTTTCCGCCTGCTCCAGTCCGCCGATCGCCCTGAGCAACCTGGGGATGTGCGCGTACATCCGCAGCGGTTCGAGCATGGTGGCGGTTTCGCGCCCGGTCATCTGCTTGAACCGACGCTTGGTGAAGAACAACGCGATCTTGGCCACCAGCCCGGCATCGCGGTCGGAGATTCCGGTGAGTCGTGCCACGACTGACCTCCTCGGCTTGTTTCGCCCCCGTTTGAGGACCCTCACTACCTCGACACGCGGCGGGACCGAAACGTGACCGGCTCTAGGCGTGGCCGGCGTGTCCGGCGTGTCCGTCTAGGTCCATGTCGAACACCCGCGCGTGCAACACGGTGCGATTCCGCAGCGCGGCGCGCACGGCCCGGTGCAGGCCGTCCTCGAGATAGATGACGCCCCGCCACCGCACCGCGTGCGGAAAGAGGTCGCCGTAGAACGTGGAGTCCTCCGAGAGCAGCCGGTCCAGGGCGAGCACCGTGGTGGTGGTGACCAGTTCGTCGAGCCGGATCTGCTGCGGAGGGATCTGGGACCAGTCCCGGTAGGACAGCCCGTGCTCGGGGTACGGCTTGCCCTCGCGCACGCCCTTGAAGATCATCGGCGGATCCTCGGGATCATGCTGGACAGGCTAGCTTGAAACGTCGGGTGAATGCCGCAGCACGGCTGCGACGGTCAGTGGCGTCTGACACCATAAAATGAACGAAATCGGAGGAGGTGAACGGGCGATGGGCAGTGCCGACGACCGACGCTTCGAGGTGCTGCGCGCCATCGTCGCCGACTTCGTGTCGACCAAGGAGCCGATCGGTTCGAAAACCCTGGTGGAGCGGCACAACCTGGGCGTTTCCAGCGCCACCGTCCGCAACGACATGGCGGTGCTGGAGGCCGAGGGGTACATCACCCAGCCGCACACCAGCTCCGGGCGGGTGCCCACCGAGAAGGGGTATCGCGAGTTCGTCGACCGGCTCGAAGACGTCAAGCCGCTGTCATCGGCCGAACGGCGCGCGATCCTGGGCTTTTTGGAGTCCGGGGTCGACCTGGACGACGTGTTGCGGCGCGCGGTGCGGCTGCTCGCCCAGCTGACCCGCCAGGTGGCGGTGGTGCAGTACCCGACCCTGTCGACGTCCACCGTTCGCCACTTAGAGGTGATCGCGCTGACACCGGCCCGGCTGCTGATGGTGGTCATCACCGAGTCCGGCCGGGTGGATCAGCGCATCGTCGAACTCGGCGATGTCATCGACGATCATCAGCTCTCCCAGCTGCGTGAGGTCCTCGGCCAGGCGCTGGAGGGCAAGAAGCTGTCGGCGGCCTCGGTCGCGGTGGCCGATCTCGCCGAGCAATTACACGGCGCCGGCAGCCTGGGCGACGCCGTCGGCCGCGCCGCCACGGTATTGCTGGAGACCCTGGTGGAGCACACCGAAGAACGGCTGCTCATGGGCGGCACCGCCAACCTCACCCGCAACGCGGCGGATTTCGGTGGTTCGCTGCGTTCCGTCCTGGAGGCCCTCGAGGAGCAGGTGGTGGTGCTGCGGTTGCTGGCGGCTCAGCAGGAGGCCGGCAAGGTGACCGTGCGCATCGGTCACGAGACGGCGTCCGAGCAGATGGCGGGCACCTCGGTGGTATCCACCTCCTACGGCACGCTGGACACCGTGTACGGCGGGATGGGTGTGCTGGGACCCACTCGGATGGACTATCCGGGAACTATCGCCAGCGTCGCCGCAGTTGCTCTCTATATTGGCGAAGTCCTGGGTGCCCGATGATCGCGCACCTGCTACGGAATTTGAGGACAGCCGCCTGAGGGGCGGCAATAGAAAGGTAAAGCGTGGCACGCGATTACTACGGGCTGCTCGGGGTCAGCAAAAACGCGACCGACGCGGACATCAAACGCGCCTACCGCAAGTTGGCGCGCGAACTGCATCCCGATGTCAACCCGGACGAAGCCGCGCAAGCGAAATTCAAGGAAATCAGCGTCGCCTACGAGGTGCTCAGCGATCCGGAGAAGCGCCGCATCGTCGACCTGGGCGGTGATCCGCTGGAAAACGCGGCCGCATCCGGCGGTTTCGGTGGTTTCGGCGGGTTGGGCGACGTCTTCGAGGCCTTCTTCGGCGGCGGCTTCAGCGCGGGCGGCACCTCGCGCGGCCCCATCGGACGGGTCCGACCGGGCTCGGATTCGCTGCTGCGGATGCGGCTCGACCTCGAAGAGTGCGCGACCGGCGTCACCAAGCAGGTCACCGTCGACACCGCGGTGCTGTGTGACCGGTGTCAGGGCAAGGGCACCAACGGCGATTCCGCGCCGATTCCCTGCGACACCTGCGGTGGTCGCGGCGAGGTGCAGACCGTGCAGCGTTCGCTGCTGGGACAGATGATGACGTCGCGGCCGTGTCCCACCTGTCGCGGTGTCGGGGTAGTGATCCCCGACCCGTGCTATCAGTGTGTCGGGGACGGCCGGGTGCGGGCCCGTCGGGAGATTAGCGTCAAGATCCCCGCCGGCGTCGGCGACGGCATGCGCGTCCGGTTGGCCGCCCAAGGCGAAGTCGGCCCCGGCGGCGGGCCGGCGGGTGACCTCTACGTCGAGGTGCACGAGCAGGCCCACGACATCTTCGTCCGCGACGGCGACGACCTGCACTGCACGGTTTCGGTGCCGATGGTCGACGCGGCGCTGGGCACCACGCTCACCGTGGACGCCATCCTGGACGGCATCAGCGAGATCACCATTCCGCCTGGCACACAACCGGGTTCGGTCATCACGCTGCGGGGTCATGGCATGCCGCAGCTGCGTTCGAGCACGCGAGGCAATCTGCACGTCCACGTCGAGGTGGTGGTTCCCGCCCGATTGGACCACCAGGATGCCGAACTGCTGCGCGAACTGAAGAGCCGACGCAGCCGCGACGTGGCCGAGGTCCGTTCGACGCACAGCGCCGGTGGTGGATTGTTCAGCCGGCTGCGCGAGACATTCACCGGGCGGTAACGCCTGCGCATGGCGGCCGGAATTTCGACGCTGTTCTACGTCGACGCGTTGCCCGCCACCGGTGAGCTGGCGGTGGTGGGCGGCGACGAAGGATTCCACGCCGCCACCGTCCGCCGCATCCGCCCCGGCGAGCAAGTGGTGCTCGGCGACGGCGCCGGCGGCCTGGCCGACTGTGTGGTCGAGCACGCCGGTCGCGACGGGTTGCGCGCCCGGGTGCTGGACCGCTGGAGCGTCGCACTCCCCGGGCCGCCGGTGACGGTGGTGCAGGCGCTGCCGAAGTCCGATCGCTCCGAGTTGGCCATCGAGCTGGCCACCGAGGCGGGCGCGGACGCGTTCGTCGCGTGGCAGGCGGCCCGCTGCGTGGCCAACTGGGACGGCGCCCGGGTCGACAAGGGGCTGCGCCGCTGGCGTGCGGTGGCCCGCTCGGCGGCCCGGCAATCCCGCCGGGCGCACATCCCGGCCGTGGATGGCGTGCTGTCCACCGCGGTGTTGACCCAGCGCATCCGCGACGAGGTAGCCGCCGGCGTGACGGTGTTGGCCTTGCATGAATCGGCGACCGTCCGGCTGACGGATGTTCCTCTGGCACAAGCGAAATCGCTGACCTTGCTGGTCGGCCCCGAGGGCGGCATCGCACCGGAGGAGGTCACCGCGCTCACCGACGCCGGTGCCGTGCCGGTGCGGCTGGGCCCGACGGTGCTGCGCACGTCGACCGCGGCCGCCGTGGCATTGGGCGCGCTGGGCGCGCTCACCACCCGCTGGGATCGACGTTGTGGGCAATGACCGGCCCGGATCCGGCTGTCGCGAATCTTTGGGGAGCGATCCTGACCAGCGGTAGACTGACGCTCAACATTCACCGGCCCAGAAAGCAGGCATCGGACAACACGTGACGCCCCGCGAGACCAGCGCTGCTGACGCAGCTGGAGCCCGGCAGGCCGACGCTCAGGTTCGCAGCAGCATCAATGTTCCGCCCGATCTCGTCGTGGGCCTGCTCGGTTCGGCAGACGAGAACCTGCGCGCCCTCGAGCGCATCCTCAGCGCCGATCTGCATGTCCGTGGCAATGCGCTCACCCTCTCGGGTGAGCCGGCCGATGTCGCGCTCGCCGAGCGGGTGATTTCCGAACTGGTCGCCATCGTGGCCAGCGGCCATCCGTTGACACCGGAGGTGGTCCGCCACAGCGTCGCCATGCTCGTCGGCACCGGCAACGAGTCGCCCGCGGAGGTGCTCACCCTGGACATCTTGTCGCGCCGCGGCAAGACAATCCGGCCCAAGACGCTGAACCAGAAGCGCTACGTCGACGCCATCGACGCCAACACCATCGTCTTCGGCGTCGGGCCGGCGGGTACCGGCAAGACCTATCTGGCCATGGCGAAGGCGGTCAATGCGCTGCAGACCAAGCAGGTCACCCGCATCATCTTGACCCGGCCGGCGGTGGAAGCCGGTGAGCGCCTTGGCTTTCTGCCGGGCACCCTGAGCGAGAAGATCGACCCGTATCTGCGGCCGCTGTATGACGCGCTGTACGACATGATGGATCCCGAGCTGATCCCAAAGTTGATGTCCGCCGGGGTCATTGAGGTGGCCCCGCTGGCGTACATGCGGGGCCGCACGTTGAACGATGCCTTCATCGTCCTTGATGAGGCACAGAACACCACGGCCGAGCAAATGAAGATGTTCCTCACCCGGCTCGGGTTCGGATCGAAGATCGTCGTCACCGGCGACATGACACAAATCGACCTTCCCGGTGGCGCGCGATCCGGCCTGCGCGCGGCTGTCGACATCCTCGAAAACATCGACGACATCCATGTTGCGGAGCTGACCAGTGTGGACGTCGTGCGCCATCGGTTGGTGTCGGAGATCGTGGACGCCTACGCGAAATTCGAAGAGCCGGGCTCGGGGATGAACCGGGCGGCCCGACGGGCGGGCGGTCCCCGCGGCCGGCGATGATGAGCGTTTCGTGAGCATCTTATGAGCATCGAAGTATCCAACGAGTCGGGCATCGACGTCTCCGAGGCCGAACTGGTCAGCGTCGCAAGGTTTGTCATCCACAAGATGGACGTCAACCCCGGCGCCGAGCTGTCGATGGTGCTGTTGGACACGGCGGCGATGGCCGATCTGCACATGCGCTGGATGGACCTGCCCGGCCCGACCGACGTGATGAGCTTTCCGATGGACGAGCTCGAGCCGGGGGGTCGTCCCGATGCGCCGGAGCCGGGGCCGGCCATGCTGGGCGATATCGTGCTGTGCCCCGAATTCGCGGCCGAGCAGGCCGCCGCGGCGGGCCACAGTCTCGGACATGAGTTGGCGCTGTTGACAATTCACGGAGTGCTGCACCTGCTGGGTTACGACCACGCCGACAGGGACGAGGAAAAGGAGATGTTCGGCCTGCAGAGCCGGCTGCTGGAAGAGTGGGTTGCCGAACAAGTCGAGGCTTACCAGCTGGACCGCCAGGAGGAGCGGGACCGCCGGCTGCTGGATAAGTCAAGGCATTTCGACCTTTGACCGGCCTGTCGCAGCTGGTCGGCGCGATCGCGTTGATCGCTCTGGGCGGCCTTTTCGCCGCGATCGACGCCGCGATCAGCACGGTGTCGCTGGCCCGGGTGCAGGAGTTGGTGCGCGACGAACGGGTTGGCGCCAGGCCCCTGCTCAAGGTGGTGACCGACCGGCCACGCTACGTGAACTTGGTCGTACTGCTGCGCATCACGTGCGAGATCTCCGCGACTGTACTGCTGGTGGTGTTTCTCTACGACAACTTCGGCCTCACCAGGGGGTTGATCGGCGCCGCGGCGATCATGGTGATAACCAGCTTCGTGGTCATCGGTGTGGGGCCACGCACGCTTGGCCGCCAGCATGCCTACTCCATCGCGCTAACGGCTGCCCTTCCGCTGCAGGCGATCTCGCGGCTGTTGATGCCGATCCCGCAATTGCTGGTCGTCGTGGGCAATCTGCTGACCCCCGGTCGCGGCCTGCGGAACGGACCGTTCGCGTCCGAGATCGAGCTGCGCGAAGTGGTCGACCTCGCCCAGCAGCGCGGCGTCGTTGCCGCCGACGAACGCCGGATGATCGAGTCGGTCTTCGAGCTCGGTGACACCCCGGCCCGTGAGGTCATGGTGCCGCGCACCGAAATGATCTGGATCGAGGACGACAAGTCCGCCGCCCAGGCCACCACCCTGGCGGTGCGCAGCGGGCATTCCCGCATCCCGGTGATCGGTGAAAACGTCGACGACATCGTCGGCGTCGTCTACCTGAAAGACCTTGTCCAGCACGCGTTTTTCTCCGACGATCGCGGCCGGCGCACCAAGGTGGCGCAGGTGATGCGTCCTGCGGTGTTCGTGCCGGACTCCAAACCACTCGACTCGCTGCTGCGCGAAATGCAGCGCGACCGCAATCACATGGCGCTGTTGGTCGACGAATATGGTGCGATAGCCGGCCTGGTCAGCATCGAAGACGTACTCGAGGAGATCGTCGGCGAGATCGCCGACGAGTACGACGACGCCGAGACGGCGCCGGTAGAAGACCTGGGCGACAAACACTTCCGGGTATCGGCGCGGCTGCCGATCGAAGACGTGGGTGAACTGTACGGCATGGAATTCGATGACGATCTGGACGTTGACACCGTGGGTGGCCTGCTGGCTCTGGAGCTGGGCCGGGTCCCGCTGCCCGGGGCCGAGGTGGTGTCACATGGCTTGCGGTTGCGCGCCGAGGGTGGTCCCGATCACCGGGGCCGGGTGCGGATCGGCACCGTCCTGCTCAGCCCGGCCGACACCGACGGCGCCGAGGAGCACCGAACGTGAACTCACGGCGAGAATTGTCACGAAAAATCGCCCTGCGTTCACGCTCGGCGAGCGAGCGCTCATGACCGAATTCCATTCGGGTTTCGTGTGTTTCGTCGGCAGGCCGAATACCGGAAAGTCGACGCTGACCAACGCGCTGGTCGGCACCAAAGTGGCGATCACCTCGATGCGGCCGCAGACGACCCGGCACACCATTCGCGGAATCGTGCACCGGGAGAACTTTCAGATCATCCTCGTCGACACCCCGGGCCTGCACCGGCCGCGCACCCTGCTGGGTAAGCGGCTCAACGACCTGGTTCGCGACACCTACTCCGAGGTTGACGTCATCGGGCTGTGCGTCCCCGCCGACGAGGCGATCGGGCCGGGGGACCGGTGGATCGTCGAGCAGATCCGTTCGGTGGCGCCCAAGACGACGCTCGTGGTCGTCGTCACCAAGACCGACAAAGTCTCCAGGGATCGGGTGGCCGCACAGCTGGTCGCGGTCGCCGAATTGGCGGGCACCGCAGCCGAAATCGTGCCGGTCTCGGCGGCCACCGGTGAGCAAATCGATGTGTTGGTCGACGTGCTGGCCGCGGCGCTGCCCGAGGGCCCCGCGTACTACCCCGACGGCGAACTGACCGACGAACCCGAAGAGGTCCTGATGGCCGAGCTCATCCGCGAGGCCGCCCTGGAGGGAGTGCGCGACGAGTTGCCGCACTCGCTGGCGGTGGTGATCGACGAGGTCAACCCGCGGGAGGGCCGCGATGACCTCATCGACGTGCACGCGCTGCTCTATGTCGAACGGGACAGCCAGAAGGGGATCGTCATCGGCAAGGGCGGGGCGCGGTTGAAGGAAGTCGGGACCGCCGCGCGTGTGCAGATCGAGAAGCTGTTGGGCACCAAGGTCTATCTCGACCTACGCGTCAAGATCGCCAAGAACTGGCAGAGTGACCCCAAACAGCTTGGCAGGCTTGGGTTTTAATCCCTATTGTGGACGGCGCCGGCCGGTAACTGCCGACCTGGGCAACTTGCCGGCACGCGAGTACCCCGTCATGGTGTCACCGTCGCACACCACGTCGAAGGTCAGATTCAGCCGCATCGGCTTGCGCACCGATTGACACCACGTCACCCGCAGGCCCTCGGTGACGCGCTCGGTCGTGATGTCCTGCAAGGCAACCGTTTCGTCCTTGTGGGTCGCGGTTCCGACCGGGCCGGCGGGCCCCTGGGTGAAGACATACTGGGTGACAAGTGTGCCGATCGGGGTTTTGATCGTCACGTCCCAGTCGCCAATAATGCTCACGTAGCTCAACTCAAGCTATCCCTCCACTGGTTCTCGGCCGATGTTGCGCCATACCGTTCCTCGTCGTTCGTACTCGAATAGTCGCTCGACCGCGTGCGGGATGCGCGGGCCGTACCACCGGTCGAGCAGGTGCAGCGCCAAGTCCAGCCCGGATGTGACGCCACCGGCGGTAACCAGGTCGCCGTCGTCGACCACCCGGGCCGCCACGGGGACGACGCCGGCGGCGTCCAGCAGGTCCATGCCCAGGTAGTGGGTGACCGCGTGACGCCCCTCGATGAGCCCGGACATCGCCAGCACCACCGCACCACCGCACACGGTGGCGACCGTGATGTCCGGATTGTCAAAGGCCTTGCTCAACAACGGTGTTAGATCCGTCTGCGCCGCCCGGGCGAGCAGCACGGGAATGGTCTCGACACCGTCGTCGGGATCTCCGTCAACCGGGCCGCTGGCACCGGGCACGATGATGCAGCCGGGGCTGTCGGGGTCGATCGCGGCGGAGGCATGCAGCGTGACACCGTGAGTGCCGCTGGTCACGGCGCGCGGCCCCTCGGCGGACACCAGCGACACCTGCAGATCGCCAGCCATGTATTCACCGCCCGCGGCGAGAACTTCGAACGGAGCGATCGCGTCGAGCGGGTCGAAGCCGTCGTAGAGCACGATTTGCGCATGCATGCCGTCGATCATCGCCGGTTCCCCCGCCGCCGACCAGTGGCCGGATCGCCATATAGCGCCGGTATATTGCCAAACTGTGCATGCAGTGGCGGTCTTGGCCGAACCTGACGTCATCGCGTTCGATCTGGCCATCGCGGTCGAGACTTTCGGTCGGGTCCGGCTGGCCAATGGGGAGCCCGGCTACCAGGTTCGGGTGTGCGGCGCCGAGCCCGTCGTCACGGCCGGGCCGATCCGAATTGCAACCGACTTCGGTTTGACGGAACTGGCCAACGCCGACACCATCGTCGTGCCCGGACGCAACGACGTCGTGACGCCGACCCGCGGTGATGTCGTGGTCGCGCTGAAGTCGGCGCACCGCAACGGAATTCGCATCGCATCCATCTGTAGCGGCGCCTTCTCGCTGGCCGCCGCGGGAATTTTGGACGGCAAGCGCGCGACTACGCACTGGGTGGCGGCCGAGGCGTTTTCCGCGGCCTATCCCGCGGTCCGGGTGGACGCCGATCTGCTGTACGTCGACGAAGGCCAAATCCTGACCTCGGCCGGAGCGTCGGCCGGCCTCGACCTGTGCCTGCACATGGTCGCGCGTGACTACGGTTCCGCTGTTGCCGCCGATGCGGCGCGGCTGGCGGTCGCCCCGTTGCGCCGTACCGGTGGACAGGCGCAGTTCATCGTCCGCAACCGCCGCGAAGTCTCCACCGAGCTCGACGGTCTGCTGGCCTGGATCGAGACCAACGCGGATCTGCCGTTGACGCTGGGCGACATCGCACGCCAGGCGTCCACCAGTGTCCGGACGTTGAACCGTAGTTTTCGGCGCGAGACCGGTCAAACGCCGATGCAGTGGGTCAATGGTGTTCGGATCAGGCACGCCCAGGAACTGCTGGAGGCGACCCGCGACGGCATCGAAAGTATCTCGCGCCGAGTCGGTTTCGCTTCACCCGCCAACTTCCGCGACCAATTCCGCCGAGTGGTCGGCGTGTCGCCGCAGAGTTATCGCAACACCTTTCATAAGGAGGGCGATACCTAGCGCCGTCAGTCGCCGTTCCACCACACCGTGGGTTGTTGGGACGCCCAGCCGCAGATCGCCTCCAGCTCGGCGGCCAACGAGATCAGCATGCCCTCGCTGTTGGCCGGTCCCATCAACTGCACGCCGATCGGTAGACCATCGGAGGTGAAGCCCGCGGGCACGTTGATCGATGGCCAGCCCAACACATTCCACGGCCAGGTCACCGGGCAGGCGCGGATCATGGCGCGGTCGGTGGCGAGGCCGCCGAGTCGGTCGAAGGAGCGGGCCAGCGGCGGTGGCTGCGCGGTGGTGGGTGCCAGCACGACGTCGACGATGTCGAAGATCGAACCCACCCGTTGTTGGTCGGCGGCCTCATGGCGGCGCGCGCTTTTCAGAATCGCCTGTCCCAGAACGGCTCCCGTGCGCAGATTGGCCAGCGTGCGACGGTCCAGGATGACGCCGTCACCGAGGCGCTCCTCCCAGTCCCGCAGACCCGATGTGGAGCGGGCGAGAAAGTCCCACGACAACCGCAGGCCGTAGTCCGGGTTGCCCTCGACGACGTTGTGGCCAAGCAACTCGAGCTGCTTGCCCACCGCCTGGGTCGCGGCCAGGATCTCGGGGTGCAACTTGGCCCGAAAGAACGTGTAGGGAAACCCGGTCGACAGCGCGATGTTCAGTGGGCCCGGCGCCTTGCCGACGTAATCCGATGCCGTCAGTGGGGGCGGCTTGTGCAGGTCGCCCTCGACGTTGCCCGACGCCGCGTCGAGCACCAGGGCGGCGTCGGCCACCGTGCGGGCCAGCACACCGTTGACCGTGATGCCGTTGAACGCCTCCGGCAACGGCCAGGTCGAAATGCGGCCGCGCTGTGGCTTGATGCCCACCAAATGGGTCCACGCCGCGGGGATGCGCACGCTGCCGGCGCCGTCGGAGCCGATGGCTGCGGTGACCAGGCCGGCGGCCACCGCGGCCGCGCTTCCGCCCGACGACCCGCCCGGGGTGTGCCGGCGCGCCCACGGGTTGCGCGTGTGCCCGAACCCGGGCCCGCTGGTGAACGGCCACTGACCCAATTCGCAGGTGTTGGTCTTGCCGACGATCACGGCGCCGGCCGCCTTCAGCCGGCGCACCACCTCGGCGTCCTGAGTGGCGGGCCGCACGTGTCCCTCGGTGCCGAAGGCGGTCGGCACGCCAGCAATGTCGACGTCGTCCTTGACCGCGATCGGGATGCCCAGCAACGGCGCCGTGTCGCCGGCGGCGCGTCGCCGGTCGGCCGCCGCCGCGTCGGCCAGCGCGGACTCGGTGAGCACCACCCGGAAGGCGTTCAGCGTGGACTGGCTCATGTCGATCGCATGCAGGGAACGGCGCACCAACGTGTCGGAAGTCACTGAGCCGGCAGCAAGCTTGTAGAGCAGGTCAGTGAGGGTGGGCAGGCGCTGGTCACGGGATCCGGAGCCCGACCCGGAAAGGGCCCCGGAAGGTGGCCCAGAAGCGCCAATCACGGGGTACGAGACTAACGGCGCGGATACCCGTAATGTCGCGCCGGGGTGCAAAACTATTGTGATGCGGCTGTATCGAGACCGGGCTGTAGTGTTGCGCCAGCACAAGCTCGGCGAAGCCGACCGAATCGTGACCCTACTGACCCGCGAGAACGGGCTGGTTCGCGCGGTGGCCAAAGGCGTGCGGCGCACCCGCAGCAAATTCGGCGCGCGGCTGGAGCCGTTCGCGCACATCGACGTGCAACTGCACCCGGGCCGCAACCTCGACATCGTCACCCAGGTCGTCGCGATCGACGCGTTCGCCAGTGACATCGTCAGCGACTACGGCCGGTACACCTGCGGGTGCGCCATGCTGGAGACCGCCGAACGCCTCGCCGGTGAGGAGCGGGCGCCCGCCCCGGAACTGCATCGGCTCACGGTGAGCGCCCTGCGGGCGGTGGCCGATGGGCGCCGGCCCCGGGACTTGCTGCTGGACGCCTACCTGTTGCGTGCCATGGGCATCGCCGGATGGGCGCCGGCGCTGACCGAGTGCGCCCGCTGTGCCACCCCGGGTCCGCATCGGGCGTTTCACATTGCCGCCGGGGGCAGCGTGTGTGCGCACTGCCGCCCGGCCGGTTCGACGACGCCGCCGCTGGGTGTGCTGGAACTGATGTCCGCGTTGCACGACGGCGATTGGGAGGCCGCCGAGGAGGCGCCGCAGTCCCACCGCAATCACGTCAGCGGATTGGTGGCCGCACACCTGCAATGGCATCTGGAACGGCAGCTGAAAACCCTGCCGCTGGTGGAGCGAACCAATCAGGTGATCGACCGCTCGGTCGCCGATCGGCGCGCGGCGCTGATCAGACAGGATATGGCCTGTGGCTAAGATCGCGCGCAAGCAGCAGGGCTACCCGCAACTGCCCGCCGCGCCCGAGGACTACCCGACCTTTCCGGACAACTCAACGTGGCCCGTCGTCTTCCCGGAGCTGCCGCCCGCTGCGGACGGCGGCCCCTGTCGCCCGCCGCAGCACACCTCGAAAGCGGCGGCGCCGCGGATTCCGGCCGACCGGGTGCCCAATCACGTCGCCATCGTGATGGACGGCAACGGACGCTGGGCCACCCAACGCGGCCTGTCGCGCACCGAGGGGCACAAGATGGGCGAGGCCGTGGTGATCGACATCGTCTGCGGCGCAATAGAACTCGGGATCAAATGGCTCAGCCTGTATGCCTTCTCCACCGAGAATTGGAAGCGTTCCGCCGAAGAGGTCCGCTTCCTGATGGGCTTCAACCGCGACGTGGTGCGACGCCGTCGGGAAAATCTCAAGGCAATGGGGGTGAAGATCCGATGGGTGGGCTCACGCCCGCGGCTGTGGCGCAGCGTCATCAACGAGTTGGCCATCGCCGAGGCCATGACGGCGGGCAACGACGTCATCACGGTCAACTACTGTGTCAACTACGGTGGGCGTACCGAAATCGCTGAGGCCGCAAGGGATATCGCTCGTGAAGCGGCGGCGGGAAGGCTCAACCCGGAACGCGTCACCGAGGCCACCGTTTCCCGACACTTGATGCGGCCCGACATCCCCGACGTCGACCTTTTCCTGCGGACCTCGGGGGAGCAGCGGTCCAGCAATTTCATGCTGTGGCAGGCCGCCTACGCGGAGTTCATCTTTCAGGACAAGTTGTGGCCCGACTATGACCGCCGCGATTTATGGGCGGCGTGCGAGGAGTACGCCTATCGCGACCGACGGTTCGGGAGCGCGTAGTGGGGACCGGAAGCGCGGCGGAGCCGGGCGCACCGGGTCCCCACGGGAAGGAACCAGTGGGGACCGGAAGCGCGGCGGAGCCGGGCGCACCGGGTCCCCACGGGAAGGATCCAATGCCGTCCCTGCAGAATCGCCTCGAATCGATACTCCGCGAAGTCATGCCCGTGCAGGAGGAACCCGACGGCGGGATCACCGTGCGCCATGACGACACGTTCGCCTCGTTGCGGGTGGTGAACATCGTCGAGGATCTCGATCTGGTGTCGCTCACTCAGGTTCTGGCGTGGGATCTGCCGCTCACCAAAAAGGTCAGCGACCAGGTGGCCAAGCATGCGCGCGACACCAACCTCGGTACGGTGACCCTGGTGGAGAAGGTCTCCCAAAAGCCCGATGCGAAGGCCGCGCAGCGCAACTCCGGCAGGGGCGCCGCAAAAACCGCAGATGTGATGCTGCGCTACAACTTTCCCGGTGCCGGCTTGACCGACGACGCGTTGCGCACCCTGATCCTGCTGGTGCTGGACACCGGCGCCCAGATACGCCGCGCGTTGTCGGGCTGAGCCGGGCGCGGCCGGCTAGGACCGGCAGTCCGAGCAGGTGCCGAAGATCTCGATGGTGTGGCTGACGTCGGAGTATCCATGCTTACTGGCGACTTCGGCCGCCCACAGCTCGACCTCGTGATCGCCGACCTCGATGGCGGCGCCGCAGCTGCGGCACACCAGGTGATGGTGATGGTGCTCGGAGCATCGGCGATACACCGACTCGCCGGTGTCGGTGCGCAGCGTGTCGAGCAGCCCCGCCGCAGCCATCGATTGCAGCGTGCGGTAGACGGTGGTCAGGCCGATGTTCTCGCCGCGCCGGCGCAGCTCGTCGTGCAGGTCTTGCGCGGAGCGGAACTCGTCAAGGGTCTCCAACAGCGTCGAAATCGCGGCTCGTTGGCGGGTGGCGCGGACGCTGGTCCCCGTATCCGTCATCGGGTCACGACCTGTCCTCGCCGGCGTGGGTGACCGCGTCCACGACGATGTGCGCCAGGTGGTGGTCGGCAAGCCGGTAGAGGACCTCACGGCCGGAGCGCTCGCCGGCGACCACACCCGCGGCCTTGAGGATCTTCAGATGCTGGCTCACCAACGGCTGAGGCACGCCCAGCGCGTCGACCAGTTCATGCACGCAACGCTGCGACTCACGCAACTGCAGCACGATGGCGATCCGCACCGGCGCGGCCAGCGCGCGCAGCAGCTCGCCGGCGGCGTCCAAAATTTCGCGGGGTGGCGGCGCGGGATACGCATCGAGCCCCGGTAGTCCATCGGGGCCGTGCTCGTGGCCGCCGAGCAGATCGGCGGTCGGTGTCGAGGACATCGACATATGAAGTCATCACCCGCTGTTAGGAAAGATTCGGCTGACTTCCACTGTCACATGCGTGATGACGCATGTCAAAGACCGCCGGGTCGATCGCTACCATGACTGATGTTTTGGGCGCAGCGGTCCGCTACCGCGCGCTCGCCCCAATCCGGAAGGAAGTGGACATCCCTGTGGCGTCCGTCATCGACACGGTAGTCAACCTGGCCAAACGGCGCGGCTTCGTCTTTCCCGCGGGGGAGATCTACGGCGGCACCAAATCGGCCTGGGACTACGGTCCGCTGGGTGTGGAACTCAAGGAGAACATCAAGCGGCAGTGGTGGCGCGCGGTGGTCACCGGCCGTGACGACGTCGTGGGGCTCGACTCGTCGATCATCCTGCCGCGACCGGTGTGGGTGGCCTCCGGCCACGTCGAGGTCTTTCACGACCCGCTGGTCGAGTGCCTGAACTGCCACCACCGGCATCGTCAGGACCACATGCAGGAAGCTTATGCAGCAAAGAAGGACATCGCCGACCCCGATTCGGTGCCGATGAGCGAGATCGTCTGCCCCGACTGCGGCACCAAGGGGGAGTGGACCGAGCCGCGCGAGTTCAACATGATGCTCAAGACCTACTTGGGCCCCATCGAGACCGACGAGGGGCTGCACTACCTGCGCCCGGAGACCGCGCAGGGCATCTTCGTCAACTTCGCCAACGTGGTGACCACCGCGCGCCGCAAGCCGCCGTTCGGCATCGGGCAGATCGGCAAGAGCTTCCGCAACGAGATCACCCCGGGCAACTTCATCTTCCGGACCCGCGAGTTCGAGCAGATGGAGATGGAGTTCTTCGTCGAACCGTCGTCAGCCAAGGAGTGGCATCAGTATTGGATCGACACCCGTCGGCAGTGGTACGTCGATCTGGGCATCGACCCGGAGAATCTGCGGTTGTACGAGCACCCCAAGGAGAAGTTGTCGCACTACTCCGACCGCACCGTCGACATCGAATACAAATTCGGTTTCCAGGGCAACCCGTGGGGTGAGCTGGAAGGCGTCGCGAACCGAACCGACTTCGACTTGTCAACGCACTCAAAGCATTCCGGTGTTGACCTGTCCTTTTACGATCAGGTCAACGACACCCGGTACACGCCCTACGTGATCGAGCCCGCAGCGGGGTTGACCCGCTCGTTCATGGCGTTTTTGATCGATGCCTACGCCGAGGACGAGGCCCCGAACGCCAAGGGCGGCGTGGACAAGCGCACGGTGCTGCGGCTGGACGCGCGGCTGGCGCCGGTCAAGGCCGCGGTGCTGCCGTTGTCCCGCCATGCCGACCTGAGTCCCAAGGCCCGCGACCTGGCCGCGGAACTGCGGAAAAACTGGAACATCGACTTCGACGACGCCGGCGCCATCGGGCGGCGCTATCGACGCCAGGACGAGGTCGGCACGCCGTTTTGCGTGACGGTGGATTTCGACTCGCTCGAAGACAACGCCGTGACCATCCGCGAGCGTGACGCCATGACGCAGGAGCGCGTCGCGATCAGCAACGTCTCCGACTACCTGGCGGTCCGCCTGAAGGGCGCCTAACGCCGCTCTCTTCGCCGCAATCCGACGCCGCTGTAACGCCTGGCGGTGTGTGCGGGATTAATCCTGCGAAGGAGGGGCGATGAATTTTTCGGTGTTGCCGCCGGAGATCAATTCGCTGCGGATGTTTTCGGGCGCGGGTTCGGGTCCGACGCTGGCGGCTGCGGCGGCGTGGGACGGGCTGGCGGCGGAGTTGGGTTCGGCGGCGGATTCGTTTGCGTCGGTGACGTCCGATCTGGCGGGCCAGGGATGGCGCGGGAGTGCGTCGGCGGCGATGATGGCCGCCGCGCGGCCGTACGCCGGGTGGTTGAGCGCGGCGGCGTCGCAGGCCGCGGAGACGGCGGCGCAGGTCAAAGCGGTGGCCGGGGCGTTCGAGGCGGCGCGGGCGGCCATGGTGCATCCGGTGACGGTGTCGGCGAATCGCGGCGTGTTGGTGAAGTTGGTGGCGTCGAATCTGTTCGGGCAGAACGCCGCGGCGATTGCGGCGGTGGAGGGCCAATACGAGCAGATGTGGGCCGCCGATGTCAGCGCGATGGCGGGTTATCACTCGGCGGTCTCGGCGTTGGCCGCACGGTTGGTGCCGTGGCAGGGCGCCGCGGCGGCCGCCTTCGGAAGCGTCAACCTGGGCCCCGGAAATATCGGCAGTTTCAATATCGGCGGTGGGAACAACGGCAGTCTGAACTTGGGCAGTGGCAACACGTCTGGTCACAACGTCGGCAGCGGTAATTTCGGCAATAGCAACATCGGCAGCGGCAATATCGGCAGCGGCAATATCGGCAGCGGAAATATCGGTGACCGAAATCCCGGCAGCGGAAACTTCGGCAGCGGCAACGTCGGTAGCGGCAATATCGGCAGCCTCAACTACGGCAGCGGCAACTTCGGCACCCTCAACTTCGGCAGCGGCAACAACGGCGACACCAACTTCGGCGGCGGCAATTTCGGTACCTTCAACCTCGGACTCGGCAATCTGGGTAGCACCAACCTGGGCTTCGGTAACCACGGCAGCGGCAACATCGGCTTCGGCAACACCGGCAACGACAACATCGGCATTGGCCTCAGCGGCAACGGTCAGCGCGGGTTCGGCGGCCTGAACTCCGGCTCCGGGAACATCGGCTTCGGCAACTCGGGTACCGACAACATCGGCTTCTTCAACTCGGGGCACGGAAACATCGGCATCGGGAACTCGGGTAACGGTAACGTCGGATTCGCCAACTCGGGCAACGTCAATACCGGCTTCTGGAACTCGGGCAATACGAACAGCGGCTTCGGCAACGCGGGTGTGGGAAACTTCGGCAACTTCAACGCCGGCAACTTGAATTCGGGCAGCTTCGACGCGGGTTTCTATAACACGGGCGCCATGAATTCAGGTGCCGGAGACACCGGATTCTTCAATTCGGGCAACTTGAACACCGGCATCGCAAATTCCGGTAACACCAACACCGGGTTCGGAAATTCCGGAAATACCAACACCGGCGGGTTCAACGCCGGCACACTCAACACCGGATTCGGCGGCACCCTGACCCAAACCGTCGACAATTCTGGCTTCGGCAACCAGGGCACCGGCAACTCGGGATTCGGAAACGACGACCCGGCGGGCTTCGGGAACTCGGGATTCTTCAACGCCGGCTCGGGCAACTCCGGCTTCTCGAACACCGATGACCCGGCACAGCTCAACTTCACGTCCGGGTTCCGAAACGTCGGCATCCGCGACGCGGGCTTCATGAACTCGGGCACCGGGCTCGTGGGGATCGGGAACTTTGGCGCCGACAGCTCCGGCATCTCAAACATGGGCGACACCAACTCCGGTGGATTCAATTCGGGTTCCGGGCTCGCCGGCTTCTTCCGGTGACTCATCGGGTGCGGAAGGGGCGCTGATGAATTTTTCGGTGTTGCCGCCGGAGATCAATTCGCTGCGGATGTTTTCGGGCGCGGGTTCGGGTCCGACGCTGGCGGCTGCGGCGGCGTGGGACGGGCTGGCGGCGGAGTTGGGTTCGGCGGCGGATTCGTTTGCCTCGGTGACGTCCGATCTGGCGGGCCAGGGATGGCGCGGGAGTGCGTCGGCGGCGATGATGGCCGCCGCGCGGCCGTACGCCGGGTGGTTGAGCGCGGCGGCGTCGCAGGCCGCGGAGACGGCGGCGCAGGTCAAAGCGGTGGCCGGGGCGTTCGAGGCGGCGCGGGCGGCCATGGTGCATCCGGTGACGGTGTCGGCGAATCGCGGCGTGTTGGTGAAGTTGGTGGTGTCGAATCTGTTCGGGCAGAACGCCGCGGCGATCGCGGCGGTGGAGGGCCAGTACGAGCAGATGTGGGCCGCCGATGTCAGCGCGATGGCGGGTTATCACTCGGCGGTCTCGGCGTTAGCCGCGCAGCTCACGCCCTGGCACGCCGCGAGCATCGGCAACGCCGGCGGCCTCAACCTGGGCCTTGGCAATATCGGCAGCTTCAACCCGGGCAGCGGAAACCGCGGTGATCTCAATCTGGGCAGCGGCAACATCGGTGACCTCAATCTGGGCAGCGGCAACATCGGCCAGGCCAACCTGGGCAGCGGCAACAAGGCCGGCCAGGCCAATCTGGGTAGCGGCAATGTCGGCAGCTTCAACCTGGGCAGCGGCAACATCGGCGAAGCCAACCTGGGCAGCGGCAACAAGAACGGCGAGTTCAACCTCGGCAGCGGCAATGTCGGCAGCTTCAACCTGGGCAGCGGCAATATCGGCGACAAGAACTTCGGCGGAGGAAATCACGGCGATCTCAACTTGGGCGGCGGAAATACCGGCAGCAACAATGTCGGGTTCGGGAACAGCGGCAGCGGCAACGTCGGCTTCGGGAACTCCGGCAATGACAACATCGGCATCGGCGTCACCGGCAACGGCCAGATCGGCATCCATCTGAACTCCGGCACCGGCAACATCGGATTCGGTAACTCCGGCAACGGCAACGTCGGCTTTTTCAACTCGGGTAGCCACAACGTGGGAATCGGGAACGCGGGCAGCGGCAACTTCGGCTTCGGCAACGCCGGCGACGTCAACACCGGCTTCTGGAACGGCGGTAACACCAACACCGGCCTCGCAAACGGCGGCAGCGGAAACACCGGCAGTTTCGACGGCGGCAGCACGAATTGGGGCGCCTTCAACGCCGGTTCGCGAAACTGGGGCTACGCGAACGCGGGCGACGGCAATTCCGGATTCTTCAATGCCGGCGAGGTCAATACCGGCCTATGGAATGCGGGCGACACCAACACCGGTTTCGCGAACGCGGGCGATATCAACACCGGCGGGTTCAACGCGGGGAAGCTCAACACCGGATTTTTCAGCCCGACGACCCAAGCCGTCCTGAATTCCGGATTCTTCAACGACGGCACGAACAACTCCGGCATCGGTCAAAACAACCCCGACGGCAGCGGAAACTCCGGCTTCCAGAATTCCGGCTTCGGCAACTCCGGTCTGGTCAACACCAGCACCACCGATGCCATGCCGGGAAACTCGGGAGTCCGCAACGCGGGCATCGGCAATTCGGGCTACACCAACGCGGCGATCAACGACACCGGCTTCTTCGTCGCGGGGGTGGCGAGTTCGGGCTATTTCATCTCCGGCAGCGGCAGCTCGGGCGTGGGCAACAGCGGCGACGGGCTTTCCGGTGTCTTCCACAACCTTTTCTAACGGCACGGGGCGGGCGAGTCCCGCCGGCGCGAAGCCGCGACCGCGGTTTGCCGGATCGGTCCAACACGTTCGGTGAAACCACGGGATTTTTGGCCGGGATTGACATACGATCCGGCAGTGGGGTTTGTCACGCGGGGGGACGTTGCGCGTGACAGTCGGGATGTCCTGTTGGCGGCGCCGCGCAGGCGGCTGGCTCGGTTGGGGTTGTGATGGTTTTGGATTTTGCTCGGTTGCCGCCGGAGATTAATTCGGCGCGGATTTTTGCTGGTGCGGGGTCGGGGCCGTTGCATGTGGCCGCGACGGCGTGGGATGGGTTGGCGCAGGATTTGTCGGCGTCGGCGTCGTCGTTTGATTCGGTGATTGTGGGGTTGACGTCGGGGCCGTGGGCGGGTCCGGCGTCGGCGTCGATGGCGGCTGCGGCGGCGCCGTATGTGGCGTGGTTGACGGCGGCGGCGGGTAAGGCGGCGTTGGCGGCTGCGCAGGCGCGTGCGGCGGCGGCGGCGTTTGAGACGGCGTTGGCGGCGACGGTGCATCCGGCGGCGGTGACGGCGAATCGTACGACGTTGGCGACGTTGATCGCGACGAACTTTTTTGGGCTTAATGCTCCGGCGATCGCGGCCACGGAGTTCACGTATGTGGAGATGTGGGCTGCTGATGTGGCCGCGATGTTGGGGTATCACTCGACGTCGGCGTCGGTGGCGTCGACGTTGGCGCAGTTTGATGTTCCGCCGTTGAGTTTGGCGGGGTTGACCGGGTGGGTGTCGTCGTTGGAGTCGCAGGCCACCGCGGCGTTGTCGTCGTTGGGTTCGTCGGTGGGTTCGTCGGTGACCTCGACGTTGACGAATGTGGCCTCGGTGGTGAGTTCGGCGGTGTCGAATCCGTCGGCGGCGTTGTCGGCGGTGGAGTCGGCGGCGTCGGGGTTGTCGCCGTTGACGTCGGTGGCGCAGATTGCGATGTATCCGGCGAGTATGGCGATTTCGCCGTTGATGAGCATCGCGCAGATGGCTAATAGCAGTGGGGCTGCCACGGCGGGTTTGGCTGGGGCTAATGCCGCGGCGTTGGCCGGTGATGCGACGAAGTTTGTGGGTAATGCGGTTCCCGATCTCAAGCCTTTTGGTGGTGCTGGGGGTCTGGGCGCGGGCATGGGCGCGGATTTGGGTAAGGCGCGGTTGGTGGGTGCGATGTCGGTGCCCCCGACGTGGCAGGGGTCGATGCCGGCGCGGATGGTCAGTTCGGCGATGTCGGGGATGGGTGCGATGCCCAATGCCGCCGCGGCGATGGCCGGTGCGGCTCAGGGCGCCGGTGGGATGACGCCGATGCCGATGCCCATGGGTATGGGAGGTGCGGGCGCGGGCATGCCGGGCGGCATGATGGGCCGCGGCGGCGCCAGCCCGCATGTGGTGCAAAACCGCCCCAGCGTCGTCCCCCGCACCGGCGTCTGACAGCGCTTCGGCAATGTCCACCCCTCGAACACGGCAAAGTTGGTAACTTTCCCGTCCCGCAGGCAAATATCACACGTCAGAAGCCTCGCGGTTTTGTGAAAGTGCGGATTTTTCGGCCCGGTTGGCTTACTATCCGGCAGCAGTGATACTCGCGCGTGGGTAGCTCCTCGGCCGGTTGGGGTTGTGATGGTTTTGGATTTTGCTTGGTTGCCGCCGGAGATTAATTCGGCGCGGATTTTTGCTGGTGCGGGGTCGGGGCCGTTGCATGTGGCCGCGACGGCGTGGGATGGGTTGGCGCAGGATTTGTCGGCGTCGGCGTCGTCGTTTGATTCGGTGATTGTGGGGTTGACGTCGGGGCCGTGGGCGGGTCCGGCGTCGGCGTCGATGGCGGCTGCGGCGGCGCCGTATGTGGCGTGGTTGACGGCGGCGGCGGGTAAGGCGGCGTTGGCGGCTGCGCAGGCGCGTGCGGCGGCGGCGGCGTTTGAGACGGCGTTGGCGGCGACGGTGCATCCGGCGGCGGTGACGGCGAATCGTACGACGTTGGCGACGTTGATCGCGACGAACTTTTTTGGGCTTAATGCTCCGGCGATCGCGGCCACGGAGTTCACGTATGTGGAGATGTGGGCTGCTGATGTGGCCGCGATGTTGGGGTATCACTCGACGTCGGCGTCGGTGGCGTCGACGTTGGCGCAGTTTGATGTTCCGCCGTTGAGTTTGGCGGGGTTGACCGGGTGGGTGTCGTCGTTGGAGTCGCAGGCCACCGCGGCGTTGTCGTCGTTGGGTTCGTCGGTGGGTTCGTCGGTGACCTCGACGTTGACGAATGTGGCCTCGGTGGTGAGTTCGGCGGTGTCGAATCCGTCGGCGGCGTTGTCGGCGGTGGAGTCGGCGGCGTCGGGGTTGTCGCCGTTGACGTCGGTGGCGCAGATTGCGATGTATCCGGCGAGTATGGCGATTTCGCCGTTGATGAGCATCGCGCAGATGGCTAATAGCAGTGGGGCTGCCACGGCGGGTTTGGCTGGGGCTAATGCCGCGGCGTTGGCCGGTGATGCGACGAAGTTTGTGGGTAATGCGGTTCCCGATCTCAAGCCTTTTGGTGGTGCTGGGGGTCTGGGCGCGGGCATGGGCGCGGATTTGGGTAAGGCGCGGTTGGTGGGTGCGATGTCGGTGCCCCCGACGTGGCAGGGGTCGATGCCGGCGCGGATGGTCAGTTCGGCGATGTCGGGGATGGGTGCGATGCCCAATGCCGCCGCGGCGATGGCCGGTGCGGCTCAGGGCGCCGGTGGGATGACGCCGATGCCGATGCCCATGGGTATGGGAGGTGCGGGCGCGGGCATGCCGGGCGGCATGATGGGCCGCGGCGGCGCCAGCCCGCATGTGGTGCAAAACCGCCCCAGCGTCGTCCCCCGCACCGGCATCTGACGGTAGCCGGCCTTCGTCTTGGGCTCAGGCACGGCCCACGCGCCGAATTAGTTTACTAATTATCGGCCATATTCGATTTGGCTACGAATTCGTGTCCATTACCGTCGGCGGTGTAGGTCGATTCGCGCCAACCGAGGGTGCGGTTTGCTGCCGATGATGGAAACGAAACTTCCGACGGGCCAGTCATTCCCTATCGGTTTGTGAAATCCGGGCACGACACGCCGGTCTGAGTACCCGGGCTCGTCGCCGTCATAACCGTACCGTGATGTGGAACTGCGTCAGGAGGCGGGCAAGGAGGGACGTGGCTGGCCGACACCCCGTCGACGGAATGACCCGTCGACAATTTCTGGCTAAAGCCGCTGCCGCCAGCAGTACCGGAGCTTTGCTGGATTTGGCGGGCCCGGTAATCGAAAAAGCCTACGGGGCCGGACCGTGTCCCGGACATTTGAACGACATCGAACACATTGTGTTGTTGATGCAGGAGAACCGGTCATTCGATCATTATTTCGGCACGCTGTCGGCCACCGAGGGTTTCAATACCCCGTCGCCGCTGTTCCAGCAGAAGGGCTGGAATCCGGCGACGCAGCGCATCGACCCCGCCGGCGTCACCATCCCGTTCCGCTTCGACACCACCCGGGGCCCCCTGCTGGACGGCGAATGCGTGCAGGATCCGGACCACGCCTGGATCGCCATGCACCATTCGTGGAACAACGGTGCCAACGACGGCTGGCTGCCGGCACAGGTGTCGAACAGCCCGATTCAAGGCAATGTTCCGGCGCCGATGGGCTACTACACCCGCAACGACCTCCCGATCCACTACCTGCTGGCCGACGCCTTCACCATCTGCGACCACTACCATTGCTCGCTGCTGGGTGGCACCACACCCAACCGGCTATATTGGATGAGCGCCTGGATCGACCCCGACGGCACCCACGGCGGACCGGTGTTGGTGGAGCCCGAAATCCAACCGCTGCAGCACTACAGCTGGCGCATCATGCCGGAGAACCTCGACGACGCCGGCGTCAGCTGGAAGGTCTACCAAAACAAGGTGCTCGGCGCCCTGAATAACACCGTCATCGGCTACAACGGGCTCATCAACGACTTCAAACAGGCCGGAGACCCCCGATCTAACCTGGCCCGCAACGGCATCGCCCCCACCTTTCCCGGCACCTTCGCCGCCGACATCCGAGCCAACAGGCTGCCGGCGGTTTCCTGGGTGCTGCCGGGATTCCAGTTCTCGGAACACCCGTCGCTGCCGGTCGCGGTCGGCGCCGCGGCCATTGTGGACGTATTGCGGATGTTACTGTCCAATCCGGCGGTGTGGGAAAAGACGGCACTGATCGTCAACTACGACGAAAACGGCGGCTTCTTCGACCACGTCACGCCGCCGACCCCGCCGCCCGGCACGCCCGGCGAATACGTCACCGTTCCCGACATCAACGCGGTGCCCGGCTCCGGCGGCATCCGAGGGCCGATCGGCCTGGGCTTCCGCGTGCCCTGCTTCGTCATTTCGCCGTACAGCCGCGGCCCGCTCAAGGCCAGCGAAGTCTTCGACCACACCTCGACGCTGAAATTCATCTCGCGACGATTTAATGTGCCGGTTCCCAATATCAGCGCCTGGCGCAACAGCACGGTCGGCGACATGACCTCCGCGTTCAACTTCGCGGTGCCGCCCGACCCGTCGCCGCCCAACCTGCGTCACCCGGCGCTGGCCGCGCTGCCCAAGCTCGCCCAGTGCATTCCCAACGTGGCTCTCGGCACGATCGCGAAGGCGGCAGTGCCGTATCGAGTGCCTTACCCGCAAGCCATGCCCACCCAGGAAACCGGGCCGGCCCGCCCGAAACCCAGCGGTCTCTGCTGATCCGAAGCCCGCGGCGGACCGGCAAACCCGGTGGTCCGGCCCCCACGTCGCCCTCGTGTTATGACACTGCGCGTTGTCTTAAAAAATTTAGGGCGCCGATTTGGCGACATAGGCGCGGGGTTTGGCTTACGATGCGAAGTGCTTAGTGGTGAATGTTTGCCGCTGAGCCTGACCCTTTGGGATCGGCAGTTGGAAGGGGACAACGTGCTCTTGCCTTTAGGTTCGCCGTTGCCGGACGACGCAGTGTCGGCAAGACGGGCCCACTCGGGCATGCTCGGTGCGTTGTCGGTACCGCTCAGCTGGGGCGTTGCGGTGCCACCGGAAGACTACGATCCATGGGCTCCAGAGCCGGAGGAAGGCTCTGAGCCCGACGCTATGGCGGTCGACGGCGCCCAAACTGACGCGACCCCTGAAGACATGGATGAATGGGACGAGTGGAGAGAGTGGAGCGAGTGGGAAGCCGAGGCCGAACCTCGCTTCGACATGCCGCGAAGCAGCAGCGTAATCCCGCATTCTCCAGCGGCTGGTTGAGAGGAAACTAGCGCTGTTCCTGATCGTGATTGGTGGCTTCGGCTCTGCCGTAGCCGGTGATCACGGCGGCTAACTCATACGACAAGTTTCTACTGACAAGGAGACTAAACATGGCACGCTTCATGACCGACCCGCACGCTATGCGGGCGATGGCTGGCCGTTTCGAGATGCACGCTCAGACGGTGTCTGACGAGGCTCGCAAGATGTGGGCGTCCTCGCAGAACATCGCCGGGGCTTCCTGGAGCGGTACGGCTCAGGCGACCTCTTACGACACGATGGGCCAGATGAACCAGGCCTTCAACAACATCGTGAACATGCTGCACGGCGTGCGTGACGGTCTGGTCCGCGACGCGAACAACTACGAGACCCAAGAGCAGGCCTCGCAGCAGATCCTCAGCAGCTAGTCCAAAACTGCTGCATCCCACAAACATTCGACTTAGGAGGACGTAAGAATGAGCATCAATTACCAGTTCGGCGATGTTGACGCCCACGGCGCGCTGATCCGCGCGCAGGCTGCCTCGTTGGAGGCCGAGCACCAGGCCATCGTTCGCGATGTGCTGGCTGCCGGTGACTTCTGGGGTGGCGCCGGTTCGGTGGCTTGCCAGGAGTTCATCACCCAGTTGGGTCGCAACTTCCAGGTGATCTACGAGCAGGCCAACCAGCACGGTGCCAAGGTGCAGTCGGCCAGCAGCAACATGGCCAGCACGGACAGCGCCGTCGGGTCCAGCTGGGCCTGATTGCAGTTCGCTAAAGCACCCGCCCACGGGAAACCGTGGGCGGGTGTTTTGCGTTGCGGGGGTGGCGGGTCAGAACCGCCCGCCGCCGCCCATGAAGCCGCCACCCGACGAGCTTGACGAGCCACCGAATGATGTGGGGATCCATCCGCCCAATCCGCCCCGGGTACCTCCCCTGAGCAAATCGCTGATAATGATCCCGCCGATCAGCGCGCCGGTGTCGTTGCCGCCGGCCCCGCCCCTGCGGCCGTACCCGCGTTGGGCCGACTGCACGTCGGCATTGGCCAATGACTGGGCATTGGCGGCCCAGGCTGAAGCCCCGTTGGCGTAGGCAGTCGCCTCGATCAGGTCGGTTGTCCGCTTGTCATGCGCGGCTTGCAGTCGTCTTTTGGCTTCGGCCAGGCGGGTCCGGGCCTCCGGCCCGATGCTGCCGCGACGGGTGTCGATGTAGTCCGACACTGCCCGTACGCGCGATTCCGCGGTGAACAGCGCCTGCTCGTAGGCGCGGGTGAGTCGCTCGGCCGTCGCCTGTTCGTCGGCCAGGGCGGCCAGTCGCCGGGTCAGCTCCGCGTCGGCCTTGGTCAACCTGAAGAATGCGCCCAGGGGGTCGGTGCTGCCGCGGGCGTTTTCGGCGGCGCTGACGGCCTCATCGCGCGCCGCCGTCAGTTCCTTGACGCGGGCAGACCGAGATTTCGGTGTGCGCCGCACTTGCTCGTCGGCGCGACCGATGGTCGCCTGGATATCGGCCAGGGTCGAGGGCAGGGTGGCGATGGCGTGCCGGATGTCGCCGGCCGCGGTGTCCACGGCGTCGAGCAGTGAACGCGCTTGTCCGAGCGCCGACTCGGCGGCATGGAAAGCATCCACCAATCCGGTCTGCTTTCCGCTCTCCGCCCGCCCGGCGAGATCGCGCGCCGCGCCGATGTTGCGCTCGGCGAAAGCCAACCGCTCACCCGCGCCGGTGACGTTGCCGGCGACCGAGCTCAACGCCGCATCGTCGAATTCGTTGTGCAGCTCGGCCATTCGCTGGTGCGCCGGGCCGATGCGGCTTGTCAGTTCGACGTACTGCTGGGTCAGCCCGTCGAGCCGGGACGGTGCGTTGATCACCAGATCCCGCAGCTTCTCGAACGCGTCGGTCTGCGACTCGAGCTCGCGGTCGGCTCGCGCCGCCGACACGATCACCTCGGTGAGCAGTTCGCGGCGCTGCGCGGGGGTCTCGGGCGTGGCGTCGTCGAGTTGCTGGCGCACGGTGAACGCTTGGGCGAGAGCCGCTTTGGCGGTGTTCACCGCATCGGTGAATGGTTGGGTCCGCTCGTCGCCGAACTCGTCGATCGCCAGTGCGAGCTCGTTGGTGCTGGTGCGTAGCGCATTGTCGACGTCGACCACCATCGACCGCGACAGGTCGTCGAGGGCCTGCGGCCCGACGGTGGCCAGCGCGTTCGCGTCGGTCGGATCGACGCGCCGCGCGGCGGCCAGCGCGGCCGCACGCCGCCGGCGGGCGCGGCGGCGCATGACGAGCAGCAAGAGCACGACGGCGAGCACGATGCCGGCCAGAATTGCCAGCAGCACTATCCGGCCGGTGTAACCGGGTGTCCTGTTGAGGCCGTTGGCCGCGGCGATGGCGGCGCCACTCCAGTCGCCGTTGCGGAGCGCCGGTTCAATCCGCGTGCGGCGCAGGTCGTCGATTTGACGTTCGGTGACGTTCCGGAGGCTCGACGGCACCAAGAACGCATAGGCGCGCTCAGTGCCGGACACCGCCAGCACGGCGTCGCTGTTACCCAGGTCGCTGATGGTGATCGTGCGTTTGGCCCAATCCGCCGCGGTCAGCCCGGAGAAGTTGTCGACGTAGACCACCCACAGCCGGATGCGGTGATCGCTGTAGAGCCTGTCGACGGCGGACGTCACCGCGGCGCGACCGGAATCCGACAGCAGGCCGGCGTTGTCGGTGACGTATCCGGGCAACCGGAACGGGGGCTGCGCGTCGGCGGGCGGCGCGAGCAGCAGCCCGGCGGTCACGACGGCGAGGAATACGCCGCACCAGCGAGCGATGCGCATGGTGGCTAATTTAGCCCTGCGACTTGCCGGCCCGGTCCTGGCAGACTGTGCTGCGGTGACTAAGACGTGAGCACGAATCAGCACGACCCCTACGACGACTTCGACCGCGACCGACGCGTGCTCGAAGCGCCCAAGACCGCGGGTCTGCCCGGCACCGAAGGCCAGCACCGCACCGACTTCGCCCGGGATCGGGCCCGGGTGCTGCACAGCGCGGCGCTGCGCAGGCTGGCGGACAAGACGCAGGTCGTCGGGCCCCGCGAGGGCGACACCCCGCGCACCCGGTTGACGCACTCGCTGGAGGTGGCGCAGATCGGGCGTGGGATGGCGATCGGACTCGGCTGTGACCTCGATCTGGTCGAGTTGGCCGGCCTGGCCCACGACATTGGCCACCCGCCGTATGGGCACAACGGCGAAAGGGCGCTCAACGAGGTCGGGGCCGCCTGCGGGGGTTTCGAGGGCAACGCGCAGAATTTCCGAATCTTGACCAGTCTCGAACCCAAAGTGCTTGACGGACAAGGAAATAGCGCGGGATTGAATTTGACTCGAGCGTCGCTGGACGCGGTGACCAAATATCCGTGGACCCGCGAAGCGGGGCAACGCAAATTCGGGTTCTACGACGAGGACAACGAGGCGGCTGCCTGGGTGCGTGCGGGTGCGCCGGCGCACCGTACGTGCCTGGAGGCGCAGGTGATGGACTGGGCCGACGACGTCGCCTACTCGGTGCACGACGTCGAGGACGGCGTCGTCTCCGAACGCATCGACCTGCGGGTGCTTGCCGACCCCGATGACGCGGCCGCCCTGGCCAAGCTGGGGGAGAGCGAATTCTCCCGGGTGAGTGCCGACGAGTTGGTCCAGGCGGCGCAGAGGCTGTCGGGGCTGCCGGTAGTCGCCGCGGTCGGCAAGTACGACGCCACGCTCGCCGCGTCGGTCGCGCTCAAGCAGTTGACCAGCGAGCTGGTCGGCCGGTTCGCCTCAGCCGCCATCGCGACCACGCGGGCGGCGGCCGGGCCGGGCCCGCTGGTGCGCTACCAGGCCGACCTGCAGGTGCCCGACCTGGTGCGGGCCGAGGTCGCGGTGCTGAAAATCCTGGCGCTGCAGTTCATCATGTCCGATCCGCGGCATCTGGAAACCCAGGCGCGGCAGCGCGAACGCATTCACCGGGTGGCGCAGTGGCTCTACGCCGGGGCGCCCGGAACGCTCGACCCGGTTTTCGCCGCGGCATTCATCGCCGCCGCCGACGACGGAGCCCGGTTGCGCGTCGTGATCGACCAGATCGCCTCGTATACCGAAGGTCGGTTGGAGCGCATCGCGCCCGCGCGGTAGGCCCGTCGGCGACGCGGATTAGGCTGCCCCTCATGACCAAACTCACCGCCGTTGCAACATTGGTGTCGTTCCCCGTTGTGGCTATCACCGCGTGTAGTTCCCCCCAGCATGCCAGCACCCAGCCGGGCACCACCCCCGCCGTCCAGAGCGGCTTCCCGGCCGCGACGACCACCGCGGCGTCGGTCAGCTCGGCGCCCGGCGCCGGATCGCTCACCGCGGAACTGAAAACGCCCGACGGCAAGTCCGCGGCCACGGCGACGTTCGACTTCACCGGCGGCTACGTGACCGTCACGGTAAAAACCGTGGCCCCCGGCATTTTGGCGCCCGGTTTCCACGGCATGCACATTCACGAAATCGGCAAGTGCGAGCCCAACTCGGTCGCCCCGGCCGGCGGTCCGCCCGGCAACTTCTTGTCCGCCGGCGGCCACTACCAGGCGCCCGGACACACCGGGAAGCCGGAAAGCGGCGACCTGACCTCGCTTGAGGTGCGCTCAGACGGTTCGGCCTACCTGGTCACCACCACCGACGCCTTCACCCGAGACGATCTGCTGGCCGGTAACAAGACCGCTTTGATGCTGCACGGCACCGAAGACGGCGGCATGGCCGGGATGTCGGAGCAACGCATCGCGTGCGGGGTCATCAACACCAGCTAGCCGGACTGCCGGATCGCTGTCGCGTCCGCGCTTTAGACTGTGCCGATGGCTGGGCGGATCTCCGATCGCGATATCGCCACCATCCGCGAGCGGGTCCGCATCGAAGAGGTCGTCGGTGACTACGTGCAGTTGCGGCGCGCCGGCGCGGATTCGCTGAAAGGCCTGTGCCCCTTCCACAACGAGAAGTCACCGTCGTTTCACGTCCGGCCCAACCATGGCCACTTCCACTGCTTCGGGTGCGGCGAGGGCGGCGACGTCTACGCGTTCGTCCAGAAGATCGAGCACGTCAGCTTCGTCGAGGCGGTTGAGCTGCTCGCCGACCGCATCGGTCACACCATCACCTACACCGGTGCGGCCACCAGCGTGCAGCGCGACCGCGGCAGCCGCAGCCGGCTCATCGCGGCCAACGCGGCCGCGGCGGAGTTCTACGCCGCCGAGCTGGAGTCCGACGAGGCGGCCCCGGCCCGCAAGTACCTCACCGAGCGCAACTTCGACGCCGAGGCCGCGCGTCATTTCGGCTGCGGGTTCGCGCCGTCGGGCTGGGACAAGCTGACAAAGCATTTGCAGCGCAAGGGTTTTGAGTTCAAGGAGCTGGAGGCCGCCGGCCTGTCCCGCGAGGGGCGGCGCGGTCCGATGGACCGTTTCCACCGGCGGCTGCTGTGGCCGATCCGCACCGCGTCCGGCGAGGTGATCGGGTTCGGGGCGCGGCGGCTGTTCGACGACGACCCGATGGAAGCCAAGTACGTCAACACGCCCGAGACGCAGCTGTACAAGAAGTCGTCGGTGATGTTCGGCATCGACTTGGCCAAACGCGATATCGCCAAGGGGCATCAGGCGGTTGTCGTCGAGGGCTACACCGACGTGATGGCGATGCACCTGGCCGGGGTCACCACCGCGGTGGCCTCGTGTGGGACCGCCTTCGGCGACGACCACCTGGCGATGCTGCGCCGATTGATGATGGACGACAACTGGTATCGCGGCGAACTGATCTTTGTCTTCGACGGTGACCAGGCGGGGCAGGCGGCGGCCCTCAAGGCGTTCGACGGCGACCAGCAGGTCGCGGGGAAGTCGTTCGTCGCCGTCGCCGCCGACGGCATGGATCCCTGCGAGCTGCGGCTCAGCGCCGGCGACAACGCGTTGCGGGATCTGGTGGCGCGGCGCAAGCCGATGTTCGAATTCGCCATCCGCAGTTTGATTCCCGACGGAGCGGTCCTCGACGACGATCCCCAGGCGCGAGTGGATGCGCTGCGCCGCTGTGTTCCCCTGGTCGCGCGGATCCGGGACTACGCGTTGCGCGATGAATACGCGCGACGTCTGGCGGGCTGGACCGGCTGGTCGGACGAGGGGCAGGTGCTGACCCGCGTCCGGGAGGAGGCAACCCGCCGCGGCGCCCCGGAACGCGGCAGACGCCGCGGTGCGCGCGTCGAGCAAGCGCCGAGTGCGCGGCCGGCCGAGCCCGCGGTGCCCCGTCCCGATCCGCGCGATCCGACGTTGTGGCCGCAGCGCGAGGCGCTCAAATCGGCGCTGCAGTACCCGGCGCTGGCCGGCCCGGTGTTCGACGCGTTGACCGTCGAGAGTTTCACCCACCCCGGCTACGCGGCGGTGCGTGCCGCCATCGACGCGGCGGGCGGCACGTCGGCCGGCCTCACCGGGGCGCAGTGGATCGACGCGGTGCGCCAGCAGACGGCGTCCGCGCTGACCGCCGGCCTGGTCAACGAGCTGGGGGTGGAGGCGATCCAGGTCGACGACGAGAAGCTGCCGCGCTACATCGGCGGGGTGCTGGCGCGTTTGCAAGAGGTGTGGATGGGTCGGCAGATCGCCGAGGTGAAGTCCAAGCTGCAACGCATGTCGCCGATCGAGCAGGGCGACGAATATCACCAGCTGTTCGGCGACCTGGTCGCCATGGAGGCCTACCGACGCAGCCTGCTGGAGCAGGCCAGCGGCGACGATCTAACCGCGTGAGGCGCTGTTCTGTGGCTCGGCGCGCTCGACCGGCTGGGCGACGACCTCGGTCTGGTTGTCGATCTCGGCGAGGGTGACGAACCCGGTATCGGGGGAGATCCGGTTCGCGATTTCCCTGCGCCCCCGCTCGATCACCGACTTGGCCAGCGGGCTGCTGGTCAGTGCGCGACAGGTGCCGACGATCTGCTCATAGCGGTGGCGTCCAGCCTTGGTGCCCAGAACGTAACCCACTCCGAGAACGGCGACATACCCAATCAAATCGGTCCCTCCCGACTAGGCGCGGCTCGCTCCATCCTGCCTCACGGGGTCCGGTCGGCGCGCGGCGGCAGGTGGGCGTCGGCCGCTCGGGGTGGCGGAGGAGGGTCTGGGAGCGGCGGTGACGAAGGGAACCATCACCGGATGAACGGGCTGGTGGTGGCCTAGCTTGTCGGGTCCACGAGCGTAACGTGGCCGCGACTTCCGTCGCGGATTCTCGCAGCCCGGTTACGCTCGACGAAGCCGCATTAGCTCGATAAACAGTTGGCGATGTTGCGCCTGCGCGCCCGCGGTCTCGCCCGGGACGAGATCCGCAGTTGGCAATCCCGATCGTGGAGACCCGCCCCGTTAGGCGCGCGTCTGCCGGTACGCTAGAGTCGTCCCGCGATCGGGTTAATCCCCTGTAGCTCAATTGGCAGAGCATTCGGCTGTTAACCGAAGGGTTGGTGGTTCGAGTCCACCCGGGGGAGCAAGGTCTGGGCATTCGTTCGCACCGCACCTTCCACGCAAGGTTGTCTGCGCATCTTGGGCCGCCCGGAAAGCGGTGTCGAGGTGATCGATTCGGATCGATCGGTCCCGGACCTCCTTCTACGAAGGTCTCGAATGCCCCACGAGGGCTTCGGATTGCGGGTGTGGCCGGCCGGCGGCGGATGCTTGCGTCGTGGACGCGGGGGACTAGACGATTCGTCGGCCCGCACTGCCGATGTGAAACCGATTGTTTCGCTTGGTGTTTCAGTATCTTCTGTGTGTTGAAGCGTCAACGTCAAAAGACTGCCAGCAGTGCGGCGATCACTGGCGCGGCGAAGAACGCTAATCGGTACCGAACCCCGAAGCAGCGCTGGGCGTCATATTTGTCGGCGGTGTAAAGATTGCCAAAGTCGACAATGGTGCTGGTCTTCGTGGTATGTGTTGGGTCTTCTTCATAGCTAACTCAAATTTGCGGGGGGCGGGATCGGAGTACTGCCATGTCGTTTGTGATCGTGACCAGCGAGGTGTTGGCGTCGGCGGCGGCAGATGTGGCGGGTATTGGTTCGCTGCTGAGCGCGGCTAATTCGGTGGCTGCGGCGCGGACCACGGCGGTGACCGCGGCTGGTGGGGATGAGGTGTCGGCGGCGGTCGCGTCGCTGTTTTCGGGGCACGGGCGGGGTTTTCAGGTGCTCAGTGCTCAGGCGGCGGGGTTTCATAATCGGTTCGTGCAGGCGCTTAGTGGCGCGGGTGGGGCGTATGCGGCCGCTGAGGCGGCGGGTGCTTCGCCGTTGTCGGCGATGGTGTCGGGTGCGCAGACCTTGGCGGTGTTTTCCCCGGTGGCGGCGGCGACCGGGCGCCCGATTATCGGCAACGGCAAGGATGGGGCGCCTGGTACGGGGCAAAACGGGGGCAATGGCGGGTGGCTGATCGGTCGGGGCGGCAACGGCGGCTCGGGTACCACGGGGCAGGCCGGGGCGCCTGGTCAGCAGGGCGGCAACGGCGGCACGGGTGGCAAGGGTGGGGCCGGCGGGATTTTCGGGCATGGCGGTAACGGTGGTGCCGGCGGCACTGGCGGTGTCGGGGGCAGCGCGTCTGTGACGACTACGGGTGATGACGCGGTGACCGCGGTGGCCGGTGGTGGTGGTGGCGGTGGTGCTGGTGGTGCTGCCGGCGGTCGCGGTGGGGTGGCGGGCACCGGCGGTACCGGCGGGGCGGGCGGCGATGCCAGCGTGACCTACCCGACGGCGGCTGGCGGCACTGCCACGTTGACCGCCGAGGGTGGTGCTGGTGGTACCGGCGGCACCCATGGTGGTGGCGGCGGGGGTGGGGGCGCCGGTGGTGTGGCCGCCTACGCCAACAACGCCTCCATTTCCGGGGGCAGTGGCGCTACCGGCGCCGCCAACGGCACTCACCTCGGCGGGACCGGTGGTGGAGGTGGGGGTGCGAACGGCGGCGATCTCGCCGGGTCGGGCTTGAGCGCGGCCGGTGGTGGCGGCGGTAATGGTGGGGCCGCGGGCACGGGTGGTGTCGCGGGCTCCGGGGGGGCGGGCGGCGCGGTCACGGTGACCCCCAGTGGGTCTTCCCCGATTACCGCTGCGGCCGGTGGCGGTGGCGGTGCGCCGACACACGACGGCGGCGTAGGTCAGACCTTCACCTTCTCCGGGCAAACCGGCACCACCATCGGCGGCTTGAGCGGCGCCGCCACCAATGGCGCCGGCGGTGGTGGCGGCGGCGGCGCGTTTGCCTCGTCGTTTGATGGCACCGCGGCTGCCGCCGGCGGCCACGGCGGCTCCGGCACCCCAACCCCGGCCCCAACCCCGACGCCAACCCCAACGCCGACACCGACCCCGACACCGACACCGACCCCGACCCCGACGCCGACCCCGACACCAACGCCGACCCCGACACCAACGCCGACCCCGACGCCGACGCCGACACCGACACCGACGTCAATCACCGTTGGCTCCAAACCAAGTGGGGTGGCGGTCAGCCCCATCACCGGCGACATCTACGTCACCAACTCGGGGAGCGACACGGTGTCGGTGATCGACCCACACACCAACCAAGTCATCAGCACCATCAACGTCGGCAACACACCGACCGGGGTCGCGGTCAGCCCCGCTGGCCCCGAGGCCGGCGACATCTACGTCGTCAACACCGGTAACTCCATCATCAACGGGACGATTGTTGCGAGCACGGTGTCCGTGATCAGCCCCGACACCAACAAGGTCATCTACACCATCCCCCTCGACGCCTACCAACCGACCGGCGTGGCGATCAGTCCCACTGGCGCCACCGCCGGCGATGTCTACGTCACCGGCCCCGCCCCCGGGACTGCAGCCGGCGGATACATGCTCATGATCGACCCGAACACCAACCAGCCCGTCCGGGTCGGCGGCTTTGGCACCGACGTCATTCTCAACAAAACCACGACGTTTGACGTGACGGTCGGCAACACAGGAACCATCTACCTCGCCGACAACGCCGCACACCACGGATACTCGTTCAATCCGGTCACCACCCAAGTCACCGGCGGCTTCGATGTCGGCGACGGCGGCAACATGGGTATCGCGGTCAGCCCCACCGGTCCTGAGGCCGGCTACATCTACGTTTCCACGAGGGGAGGACTCATGGTGGACAACCCCACCGGCGCCTTCACCGGCAACCTTCTCCCTGTCGGCGGGGGCGCCGTGGCTGTCAGCCCCGTAACCGGCGATGTGTACGTCACTAACTTTAGTTCTCCTGGCGAGCTGGCCGTCGTGAACCCTGCGGGCACCGCCATCCTCCAGACCTACGACGTTGGCCCCGACCCGGCCGGGGTGGCGATCAGCACCATCGGCCCCGAGGCCGGCTGGGTCTACGTCGCCAACTCCGGCGGTAACACGGTGTCGGTGATCCCTCAATAGTGCGGGTTCGGCATGTCGCCCGCGGACCCGTTGGGGGACAACGGTTCCTGTTTCTATCGGCTGTTGTCTCGCCATCAGACATCTTGGTGCCTTCGTAGTCTGGTGGTCGCCGCGGCAGTCGATTGCAGTGATTGCCGTCCATTCCGATTTGTCCCGATCGCCGATCTTGGCCACCATCCGCGCCGCCCGTTCGCGGAGCTCGGGCGGTCGTCTTCGACCACCCGACGACATGACTCCATCCTTTCCAAGAAATGGAGTCTCCGGACATCCCGGGGCGGTTGACTTGAAAGCAGCGCCGGACGTCATAGATGACGGCGGCGTAAAGATTGCCAAAGCCGACAATGGTGCTGCTCTTCGTGGTATGTGTTGGGTCTTCTTCATAGCTAACTCAAATTTGCGGGGGGCGGGATCGGAGTACTGCCATGTCGTTTGTGATCGTGACCAGCGAGGTGTTGGCGTCGGCGGCGGCAGATGTGGCGGGTATCGGTTCGCTGCTGAGCGCGGCCAATTCGGTGGCCGCGGCCCGGACCACGGCGGTCACCGCGGCTGGCGAGGACGAGGTGTCGGCGGCGATCGCGTCGCTGTTTTCTGGGCACGGGCGGGGTTTTCAGGTGCTCAGTGCTCAGGCGGCGGGGTTTCATAACCAGTTCGTGCAGGCGCTTAGTGGCGCGGGTGGGGCGTATGCGGCCGCCGAGGCGGCGGGGGCTTCGCCGTTGTCGGCGATGGTGTCGGGTGCGCAAACCTTGGCGGTGTTTTCCCCGGTGGCGGCGGCGACCGGGCGACCGATTATCGGCAACGGCAGGAACGGGGCGCCTGGTACGGGGCAAAACGGGGGCAATGGCGGGTGGCTGATCGGCCGGGGCGGCAACGGCGGCTCGGGTACCACGGGGCAGGCCGGGGCGCCTGGTCAGCAGGGGGGCAACGGCGGCACCGGCGGCAACGGTGGGGCCGGCGGGATATTCGGGCGTGGCGGTAACGGTGGTGCCGGCGGCACTGGCGGTGTCGGGGGCAACGCGTCTGCCACGACCACTGGTGACGCGGTGACCGCGGTGGCCGGCGGTGGTGGTGGCGGTGGTGCTGGTGGTGCTGCGGGTGGTCGTGGTGGCGTCGCGGGCACCGGGGGCACCGGCGGAGCGGGCGGCGATGCCAGCGTGACCTACCCCACGGCGACAGGCAGCACCGCCACGCTGACCGCCGATGGTGGTGCTGGTGGTACCGGTGGCACCCATGGCGGCGGCGGCGGGGGCGGGGGCGCCGGAGGTGTGGCCGCCTACGCTAACAATGCTTCGGTGTCCGGGGGCAGTGGCGCTACCGGCGTCGCCAACGGTGCGCACCCCGGCGGGACCGGTGGTGGAGGTGGGGGCGCGAACGGCGGTGATGTCGCCGGGTCGGGCCTGAGCGCGGCCGGTGGTGGCGGCGGTAATGGTGGGGCCGCCGGCACGGGCGGTGTCGCGGGCTCCGGGGGCGCGGGCGGTGCGGTCACGGTGACCCCCAACGGCTCTTCCCCGATTACCGCCGCGGCCGGTGGCGGCGGCGGCGCTCCGGCACATGACGGCGGCGCGGGTCAGACCTTCACCTTCTCCGGCCAAACCGGCACCACCATCGGTGGCTTGAGCGGCACCGCCACCAATGGCGCCGGCGGCGGTGGCGGTGGCGGCGCCTTCGCCTCGTCGTTCGACGGCACGGCGGCTTCAGCCGGTGGCCACGGCGGCTTGGGCGCCCCGACGCCGGCCCCGACGCCGACTCCAACCCCAACCCCGACCCCAACCCCAACCCCGACGCCGACTCCGACACCGACCCCGACACCGACCCCAACGCCGACACCGACCCCGACGCCGACCCCGACGCCGACGCCGACCGTCACCAACACTGGGATCACCAGCATCGGTCAGATAGCAGTCAGCCCAACCGGCCCCGAAGCCGGCGACATCTACGTCTTCAACGAGAGCTTCCCCCCGTCCGGTGTCGTCGATCAGGTGCAGGTGATCAACCCCACCACCCACGCCATCGTCGCCACCATTCCTATCGGCTCCAGCCCGACTGGAATCGCGGTCAGCCCGGCGGGCCCCGAAGCCGGTTACATCTACGTCACCGACAACGTCAACAACATGAGCGCCGTGCAGGTGATCAACCCAGCCACCAACATGGTCGTCGACACCATCCCGACCGCCCCGTTTGCCGGCCCAAGTTGGGTGGCGGTAAGCCCCACCGGACCCCAAGCCGGCTACATCTACGCCACCGGAGAAAGCTTCGGCTTGGGCGGCGGCACCGCGGTGCAGGTGATCAACCCCGCCACCAACCAAATCGTCGCCACCATTCCCACCGGAACTTTCGGGCCACAACAGATCGCGGTCAGCCCCACCGGCCCTGCGGCCGGCTACGTCTACGTTGAGGGCTCGAACACGACCTTCAGCACCACCCCGGTCTTTACGCCCGAAATGATTGTGATCAATCCCGCCAACGACATCGTCGCCACCGTCACCCTGTCTCCAGGACCCATCAGCGGTAGTGCACTCCATAGTCTTCCGGGTGCGGTGGCGGTCAGCCCCACAGGACCGCATTCTGGCGACATTTACGTCACCGACTTCAGCGGCACGGGCACCAACCAGGTGCAGGTGATCAATCCCGCCACCAACCAGGGCACCGCCATGATCCCCCTTGCCACTCAAATGGGGAATCCCCTCCCCTCTACCAGCGTGGTGATTCCTACCACCGGCCCCTTTGCCGGCGACATCTTGGTCGGGAGCCAGAGCAACGGCCCGGTGACAGTGATCGACCCAGTCACCAACCTGGTCATCGACACCATCAACATCGACAGCCCGATTGGTCCGTTCGCCCCGGCCCTGGCGGCCAGCCCCACCGGCCCCGCAGCCGGCGACATCTACGTCAGCAACGGGCAGCTGTGGGTGATCAGCTAAAAGCCGGCAGCGCGGCTACACGGAATGCTTTGAGCCCCTTCACCCAGAAAACCACATGCGGCTTCCAGGTCGGCGACACCGACAACATGGGGGTCCACCTCACCCGCGCGACGCGGCGGGCACCGCGCAACAGATCGCGCTCCATCGGTGGTCAGCCGCCCCGGATCCCCGTATCGTCGGGCCGGTCCGTGTCCCGGCGTCCCAGCCAGGGCGCCCTGACCTGTCGCTGGATCCCGCCATGATCGATCTTGTCCCGTCCGAAACCGGCAACGTGACAGCGGAGTTCAGCGGCCCCGGAAAGCCGCTCGTCATCACATTCGGGTTCTACGCCGACCCGGCGACGACCCCGGCCGCGTTCGAGTTCCAGGACCGCCTCAAGAAGCTCGAACTCATCACCGGCCGCAAGCTCAACAAGCTCTTCCTGCGGGATCCGAGCATGCGGTGGTACCTCGCCGGCATCGAGGGCATCTCCCACGACGTGGCGTCCACCGCGGAGGCGCTGCGCGACGCCGTCGACCGCGCGGGGGCCACCTCGGTCACCATGATCGGGCAGTCGATGGGGGCCTATGCCGCGATCCTCTACGGCACGCTTGTCGGTGCCGACAAGGTGATCTCGTTCGGGCCGCTTTCGTGCTTCGACCGCCGCACATGGAGCCTCATGAACGAGACCCGCTGGCTGCCACCGCTCGATGCCTACGAGGCGAGCGGGGTCGACGCCTCCGCCTACACCGACTTGCCGCGATTCCTCGCCGCGCACGACGGCCCGCTGCCCGACATCGACCTGATCTACGGCGCCTGGGCCGGCCCGGGGACGAACATCGCCGAGGTCACCGCGATCGACAGCGCTCACGCGCTTCGATTCGTCGACACGCCCGCCGTGCGCCTCCTGCCGGTCCGCCACGCGCAGCACGCCGTGGTCGAGCACTTCCGCGCGAACGGTGTGATCACCGAGGTGCTCGCGCAGCGGATGTTCGGTGACTCGCTCCTGCCGACCCTGCAGAAGCTGACGACCGGCGACGAGTGGGTCGCGTGGCTCATCGAGAACCTCAGGCGGGGCAGCACGGTGGAGCAACTGCTGCCGGTGATGGGCCAGCAGATGCCGCCCGACCAGGCGGAGGCGAGGGTGCAGCGGGCGAAGCTGTTCTTCGATCTCAGCGCGTTCGAGGAGCTGCCGCCCGCGGTCACCGTCGGCGGTGAGGCCGCAGCCTCAGCCTGAACCCAGGCCGGCCCGGAGGAACCGCTTTCGCGATCGTGAGGTGATGGATGCCGAGCGCCTGCGCCGCGTCACGAATTGCCGTCGCGCAGGACATCATTCGCTGCGGGCCGTCGAACATCACCAGGCTGTCGCCCGACGGGTGGGCCGGGGGTGTCGTCTTCGGCGTCGACGTCCAGGCAACCGCTCAGTCGCGGGGATAGGCGCAGTGGTAGTCGTTGGCTCGCACGAACGACGTGCAGGTCAACGTGACGCTGACGTCGAGTGAGCGCACGTGATGCCACCAACCGATCGGGATGAACAGCGCGTCGCCGGGATTGAGCGTCACGGTAAAGATTGTGGCGTCTTTGAACAAGGGATACTGCGCGTCATCGATCGGAGCATCGAGGTCGGTGATCGCGCTGTAGACGTGGTGGTGGTTGTAGACCTTCGGCGTATCGAGCGGGGAGATGAGCTTGACGACCTTGCGACCCACGATTTGGATCATGAGGTTGTTCGTCAGGTCGTGGTGAAGGTGCGTGATGGTGCCCGCCGGCCCCACCCAGAGCATTCCGGGCAGAGCTCCAGCGGCCGGGGGCTCGAGCAGGCCTTCGAGCGCGCGGACGTCGTCTGCAAGCGGTCCAAGAGCGGTCGCATTGCGCTCCGCGTTGTTTGCCGTCATGTAGGTGTTGTTGCCCGCGCTGCTGCGGATGATCGCGATGAAATCGCGCAGGGTCATCAGCGTCTTCAACGTCTGGCCCTTGATTTCGTAGCTCGCCTCGGCATCGCGATTCGTCTGTACCTCGACCTCGCGGTCGCCCAGCCGCGACTCGAAATAGTCCAGCGTCCATAGCCGGGTCGCGGGCCAGTCGGAGACGTAACCATCGAGCACGAGGGGTATGTTGCGCGCGTAGTAGTGATCGAAGAAGTCAGTGGCCGTGATCGTGGTCCGATGTTCGACCGTGCCCCAGCTGCTGCTCTCGCGCGCCAGCCGCGCGAGCGTATCGAGAAACCAGCTGCGTTTGCTGCCGTGCTTCTGCAGCATGTCGGCGGCGCTGGCGATATAGGGATGGCGCCGCGCCTCCTCGATCTCGCGTTGCGCCAGCGCCGGCGCGAAGCCGTTGGCCACCAACCGCTCCAGGATGGCGCGCGCATCGACGTTGAGAAGAATGTTCTCGGCAACCCAGCGACGCCACGCGTCGGGAATGGCTTCCGAACGCTGCCCAGCCGGATTAAGCATCGAACTCATGGGCGCCCTATCGTTGGTCCGGGCCTTATCGTGCCATCACTTAACCAACCGTGGGCTTAAACGTCGGAGCTGGCGTGCAAACGTAAGTTCGGGCTCCGCCGCCGACGGGGCACATTCGCGGGGGATCGGCGGCTCGCCCGTCACCGCAAAAAGCGCGGAACAGCCGTCAGCGATTGGGGCCGCCCCGCTGGGTGAGCCAGATGGTGAGCGCGACCGAGGCGACCACGGCGATGCTGAGCACGATGGCAGATGTCATCGAAGTACTGTATCGAGCGCGCAGCTGCTTCCCGGCCGCGCGTCCGCGCAAACGTGAATCCGCATGCAGCGCAACATGATTCGAGGAGCATCCATGGAGTTCCTGGTCACCATGACCACTCGCGTTCCGGAGGGAACCTCGCCCGAGGCCGTCGACGAGGTGCGGGCCAGGGAGGCGGCGCACTCCCGCGCGCTGGCCGAGCGGGGCCACCTGCTGCGATTGTGGCGTCCGCCGCTGCAGCCCGGCGAATGGTGCACCCTCGGACTGTTCGCCGCCGCCGACGAGCACCAACTCGAACAGGTGCTCGCCTCGATGCCACTGCGCATCTGGCGCACCGACGAGGTCACGCCACTGACGCCCCACCCCAACGACCCGGGTCGCCCTTAGATCGAGAAGTCCTCGCCGTGCCACACGCCGGCCTCCGGCGGCCGGATGACGCGTTCGGCCTGACGGCCGTCGTTCTGACCCTCCAGCCTGGCCACCCGGGTGAGCAGGGATTGCAGGCTGACGCCGACGAGATCGGGCAGCATCGAGTCGTCGGGGCCGCCGGGACCGGGGTGGCTGCGGCCGATGATCTGCCCGGGCACCCCGACCACCACCGCGCTGGACGGAACCTCTTTGACCACAACGGAATTGGCGCCGATGCGGCTGTCGTCGCCGATCTTGATGGCCCCGAGCACCTTGGCGCCGGCCCCGATCACCACGCGGTCACCGATGGTCGGGTGGCGTTTGCCGGTGTCCCTGCCGGTGCCGCCGAGCGTAACGCCGTGGAACAGCGTGACGTCGTCGCCGACCTCCGCGGTTTCCCCGATCACCACGCCGGTCGCGTGATCGATGAACAAGCCGCCACCCAAGATCGCGCCGGGGTGGATGTCCACACCGGTCAGAATCCGGGTGAGCTCGGCGACCACCCGCGCGGCCACGCGGGCACCGCGTTTCCACAGCCGGTGGCTGATTCGGTGGCCCCACACCGCATGCACGCCCGGATAGGCGAAGATCACCTCCAGCGCGGTCGGGTTGGCCGGATCTCGCTCCCGGGCCACCCGGATGTCGCGCCGTACCTCTTCAAGCATCGCTAGTCGCTCAGGTCGGCGAACAACACCGTGCTCAGATATCGCTCGCCGAAGTCGGGGAGCACGACGACGACCAGCTTGCCGGCGTTCTCCGGTCGGCGAGCCACCTCGAGGGCGGCCGCCACGGCGGCACCCGAGGAGATGCCGACCAACAGGCCCTCCTCCTTGGCCAGCCGCCGGGCCAGGGTGAGCGCGTCGTCGTTTTCGACGGTGATGACCTCGTCGACCAGGCCCATGTCCAGCACCGGGGGAATGAAGCCGGCGCCGAGGCCCTGGATCGGGTGCGGTCCCTTCTGGCCGCCGGACAGCACCGGGGAGGCTGCGGGCTCCACGGCGACGAACTGAGCCGACGGCCTGCGCTCCTTGATCACCTGCGCGACGCCCGTGATGGTGCCGCCCGTCCCGATTCCGGAGACGAAGAAGTCGATCTTGCCATCGGTGTCCTTCCACACCTCTTCGGCCGTGGTGACGGCGTGTACGGCGGGGTTGGCCGGGTTTTCGAATTGCTGCGGGATGAAGTACCGGTCGTCGGTCTTGGCCAGTTCCTCGGCCTTGGCGATGGCGCCCGGCATGCCTTCGGCGCCGGGAGTGAGGACGAGCTCGGCGCCGTACGCGCGCAGCAGCATGCGCCGCTCGATGCTCATCGTGTCCGGCATGACGAGCACGCACTTGTACCCGCGCGCGGCGGCGACCAACGCCAGCGCGATGCCGGTGTTGCCGCTGGTGGGTTCGAGGATGATGGTGTCGGGCTTGATCAGGCCCGCCTTCTCGGCCGCGTCGATCATCGCCACCCCGATGCGGTCCTTCACGCTGCCCGCCGGATTGAAGGACTCCAGCTTGGCGACGACGTCGGCCACCGCGCCGTCGGTGACCTTGCGCAGCCGGACCAACGGCGTGTTTCCGATCAGTTGTGTGATGTTCTCAGCAATGCTCATCTCATCTCCAACGTGTCAGTTCTGGAGCCGGACGACCGGTCATGGTGGTGGATCTTCCTGAAGGCTGTATTCGAATAGCGCAGGCCTCGCCGGGCAGGTTTTGTGCCTTCCGCTTGCCGGGAGAACGCGTTGATTGCTGAGGGCGTTAGCTGGCTTCGGGAATCAACAGCATCGACAACAACAACATTCCAGGGCGAGGCGGCGCGTAAGGACAAAGCGCAGCTGCGTGGCCTGTTGCATACGCCCCACTATAGGACCCCCGGTGGGGACGTGGTCAGATGGCCTGCGCCCAGGCTGCGCATAGCGCTTGGGCGGGAGGACCACGGTTGCTGGCGTTGCTCAGCGATGTACCGGTGGATGCGGCCCCAAGCCCCAATGGAGTACATCGGTGGTCAAGAGCACGAGTCCGAGCGAGACCGATGCGACGACGACGAGTCCGATCACCGCGACGACCAGGGGGCGCCAACCGGTGCGCGCGATCTGGCGGATGTCGGTCGTGAGCCCGACGCCGGCGAAGGTAAGCAGGAACGCCCATTTGGACACGTTCGCCAGATTGGCGATCTGGCCCTTGCTCAGCCAGTGCGCGGTCGCGATCGCCGAGACCGCGAGAAACCCGAGGACGAATTTCGGGAACTTCGCCCAGATGAATGCCGCCTTGGCCCTGACGCCGGGGGCGATCTCGTCGGCCTGCCCGCGCGCCGCCCAATACAGCGCGAACCCGAGGACGACGAAGCCGATCAGCGCGTTGCGGGTGGACTTGACCAGCACGGCGATCTTGCCGGCCTGATCGGAGAACAGGTAGCCGGTCGCGGTGGTTTCGGCGGTGTTGTCCACCGACAGCCCGGCCCACAGCCCGAATTGGTAGTCGGTGAGCCCGATCGCATGGCCCAGCGGCGGCAACACGAACAATCCCACCGCGCCCAAGGCGAGGATCGCCGCGA